>DASVQJ010000288.1:0-10670 GCA_036389235.1 Pyrinomonadaceae bacterium
TTGCGCGGGGCGAAGGCCCGCACGGGTCAAGAACTCGACAAGGCTTTAGCGCAGGCCATCGGGCTCGTGACTAAAGCCGACATAAGAGGCTGGTTCAAGCACTGTGGCTACTCGCTCGCACGCAAGTGAGAACCGCTATAGTTCGGAGCGCGCGGGAGGCATCATGCGCCCAGGCTATGGCTGAAAAGAGCGAACGTACGGCCGACTTTCTGATGCCCGTACTCGCCGCCCCCGTCCTGCTGGTCGTCGGGGCGGCCTGGCTGGCCTACGCGGCGTTCGTCTACCCCTTCAAGCTCCTCCGCGGGGAGTGGCTCAAGTACCGTTTCTGGCGGCGGCACGGCAGGCTCGGGAGGTTCGTGCTCTTCGTCTACTCCGACAGCCCGAACTGGAAGGCTTACGTCGAGTCGAACATCCTGCCACGCATCGAGGGGCACGCCGTCACCCTGAACTGGTCGCGGCGCGGCGAGTGGGCGCGGACGCACCCGTTCGAGGCGAAGGTCTTCCGCCGCTGGGCGGGCGAGCGGGAGTTCAACCCGCTGGCGCTCGTCATCCGCCCGGGCCGGCCTGTGAAGGTCTTGAGGTTCTGGCGGGCGTTCAGGGACTTCAAGCACGGCAAGGATAAGGCTTTGACGGAAGTGCAGGGCGCGTTGTTCGCGGAGGTCGAAAAGCAAGGCGCCGAGCGAGCGCCCCGTCCTTAACCGTCGAATCGCCGACGGATATTTAAGTCTGACCAGGAGGCGTTCGCCATCGACGGTCGGGGGAGACGCGTACTCGTCTACACGGCGGCGCTGCTGCTCGCGCCGCTGCCGGTCATGCCCTTCGCGCCGGGCACGCGCGCGTTCGCGTGGGCGGTCGCGGCTTGCGGCGCCGCGCTGGCGGCGGCGAGCTATTACGTCGCGCGCGGCGAGTGGAGACTCAGACACCGCGGCCTGCTGGGCAACAAGCTGCTCGCCGCGTCGCTCATCACACTCGCGTTCGGGATGGCTCTGGCCGCGGGCTCGGTCGTATACCTCAGCGGAGTCTGAGGGGCGCGGAGGGTGTCGAGAATGCGCCGGGATGAACTCAGCCGAAGGTTCCTGAAAGCCGCCGGGCTGATCGTCTCATTCGCCTGCCTCTCGCTCGCCTGCCTTCACTTCGTTCACGGGGACGCACTCGAAGGAGAGTTCGGCGCCTCGCCTCAAGGCCCGCGGTGCGCGCGTGGCTCCGACGAATGGCGCGTGTACGACGCGGACCCGGGGCACCTTTGGAACCGCCTGTACCGGAGCCTCTACCTGCGCACGGCGCGCGACGGCCGGGAGTTCGGTCGGGACGAGGTTGACCCGCTGTTATGGGTTGGCACGAGCGAACACCTGCTCGTCGGCGAGTCTTACGCGCGTGCGTCCGCGTGCCTCGAAGAGTTCGTCGACGCGCGCGCCGAGCGGCTCGTCACAGACCCGCTCAAGCGCGCGTTGTTGCAGCGCGACCTGTGGGCCGTCTTCGACTGGGCGGCGCAGAAGACAGAGCGGCCGACGCCCGAGTTGCGCGAACTCCGACGCAAACTGGCCGCGGCCATCCGCCTCCTCGCGCTCCCGACTGCGCAGGTCGAGTCGCTGCCCGACACTTACCGCGCGGCCTCGGCCTCCGGCGCGTTCGCGCATGACTTCGACCCGCGCGCGCCCGACTCGCCCTTCCTCCCGCCAGACCTCTTCCAGACGGACGGCCCCTGGGTGTCGCTCGGCGTCGGAGGCGGCGGGGCGGTCGCGCCCTCGCACGTCTTCGGAGCCGACGGCCGCTCCGTCTTCCGCGTCTTCATCAGCCTCCCGCGCGGGCGCGCCGAGACCCTCGCCTACCTCAAGAGCGTGGCCGAATTCGAGAGGCCCTGGGTGCGAGACCGGCGCCGCCCCGCCGACCCGCGGCCCAACCCGCGGCTGCCGCAGTTCCCCCCGGGGACGCGGCTCGCGCTGGTCAGGCAGATGCTCGTCATAGACGAACGCGGCGAGCCCGCGCCGACGCGCGTCGTCGAGAGCGTGCAGATACGAGTCCACCGCGCGCTGCCGGGCGAAATCCCCGAAGCCTTCGACAGCGTCGGGGCCGCGGCCCGCGCCTCTCTGTCGGTCTACGAGTTCAGGCTGAGCCGCGCGCGCCTCTTCGCGGGCGAGGCCGGCGGCCTGCGCGCTTTGGCGCGCGACGAGAAGGAGTTCCCCGTCTTCCAGTCGCACGGCATCGACCCCTTCGAGCTTCAGGGCGGGCGCGAGCCGGTCGAACGTCACCTCCGCCCCGTCCTCGGCTCCTGCGTCGTCTGCCACTTCCGCCCCGGCATCCACTCCGTGCTGAGCCGTACGCCCGACGTATCGCAGCTCCGACTCCGGGACGTGCGCCGCGACCTCATCCCGTCTCAGGGTTACGGGCGGGAGTCGGACGTCACGAAGGCGTGGAAGCTGAGGCGGGAGAGTTGGAGGTTGCTGCGTGAGTCGTGGGAGTAGGCCGCGACGTGCCGAGCGCGCGTCCGGCCGGATGAGTTGTCAGACGCCGCCCCCGGAGAGTTGCTGACTGAAATGATAACGCCACTTCTCCGGCAGGGCTTCGACCGCCACGGCACGCCGCATCGACTCGAAGTCGTCCCGGTCTCGCGCGTACAACCGCGTGATGTCGGCGACCGTGACGTTATTCTTATCACGCCCGAGCAGTTCGATCTCATCCCCCGCCCCGACCTCGCCTTCGCGCTCGACCGAGAGATAGAACCCCGTCCGCCCGCTCGCCAGAAACCTTTTGATGATGTCCGCGCGCCCGAACTTGATGCCGAGCTTATAGCAGGGCATCCGCGGCTCTGTGACCAACACCTCCGCCGCCCCCACCCGGAAGCGGTCGCCGATGTTAACGGTCGATTCGTCCAGCCCTTCGGTGGTGAAGTTCTCCCCGAACATCCCCCACGGGAGTTCCGCTCCGGGCAGCTCGCCCCGCCAATAGCCGTAATGCTCCGACGGGTAGACGTAGGCCGCCTTGGTGGGGCCGCCGTGGACGGTCAGGTCTGCCTGCCGGTCGCCGTCGAGGTTGAGCGTGCGGAGCATGACCCGGCCCCCGACCGGCGTCTTGTAGATGCCGGTCGAGACGGGCCGCCCGTCCGACACGACGAGGCGCGGCCGGCCGACGTTGAGGGAGATGAGTTTCATAAAGTCCCCGCGGGGCGCCGCGGGCGAGGGCGCGGCCGCTAACGCTCGTAGCGCAGCACGAGGCCGTCGCCGCCGACCGCGAAGCCGACCTTCTTGTCGAAGAAGAGGGCGTAGAGGTGCTGGCGCGTGTTGCTCTCCTGCTGCTTCCAGGTCGCGCCGCCGTCGTCGGTGCGGAGGATGACGCCGCCGCGGCCGACCGCCCAGCCCTCCTCCTTGTTGACGAACTTCACGCTCAGAAGCGTCGAGCGCACGCGCGGGGGCACCGAGCGCCACGTCCGGCCGCCGTCCTCCGTGCGCAGGATGGTGCCGCGCTCGCCGACCGCCCAGCCGCGCTCGTCGCCCGCGAAGTCCACGTGGTAGAGCGCGGCCGTCGTGCCCGAGCTCTGCACGTCCCACGTCTCGCCGCCGTCGCGCGTGTGCAGCACGCGGCCGCCGCTGCCGACGACCCAGCCGCGGCGGTCGCCGTCGAAGTCGAGGTGGATCAGCTCGTCGCGCACGGGCACGCGCTGCCGCTGCCACGACGCGCCGCCGTTGTCGGTCGAGAGCACGAGGCTGTCGATGACGTTCTCGCCGCGGCTCAGGCTCCCGACGACCCAGCCGCGCTTCTTGCTCGTGAAGCGCACGCTGTACAGCTCCGGCTCGGCGCCGAAGGTCTGCGCGTAGAAGCGCGCCGACGGCGCCCACGTCTCGCCGCCGTCCTCGGTGGTGAAGATTTGCGAGGCGGCGAGCAGGTAGCCGTCCTCCTCGTTGCGGAAGTAGACGTCGTTGAAGGACTCTTTCGTCGCGACCGTCTGGCGCGACCATGTGCGCCCGCCGTCGCGCGTGCGCAGGACGAGGCCGCCGTCGCCCGCCACCCAGCCGCGCTTCGAGTCGAGGAAGTAGACGGCGTTCAAGTCCTTCCCCGGCAACCCCTGCCGCCCGCCCGACCAGCCCCGCGCCTGCGCCCTCGCCGCCGGCGCCGCGCACGCCGCCAAAAGAACGGCCGCGCACGACGCGAGCGCGGCCCAACGACTCAGCCCTTTTAAACTCATCTCCGGATCAGCTCTCCCAAACGGGGTTCGACGGGATTGACTCCCCTTGCCCTTTCACCCCCTTTTGTACATGAATGGACGCTACGGATACAAGGTCAGAACCACCCGCGGTAGCGGGCGGGTGTTACGCGGCGCGGGCCTTTGTCGTAACACCCGCCCGCTACCGCGGGTGGTTCTGACCTTACTGCCTGACCGTCACGCGGTAGACGCGCCCGTTGTGGACGACCACGACGCGCTCGCCGAGCGAGAAGAAGCGTGCGAGCTGCGGTTCGCGCTTGACGAGCGCGAAGTACTCGTCGCCGCCGAACTCGACCGCCGTCTCGGGCAGCTTCGCGTCCGCCTTGAACTCGGAGTCCGTCCACACGTCGTCGCGCAGGTAGAAGGTCTTGTCGCCGACCTTGCGCACGGCCGAGGAGGTCGCGCCCTCCTCCTCGCGCACCGCCTCCTGCTGCGCGCGGTCGCGCTTGCTCTGGCGGACGGCCAGCTCGCCCGTCTTCGCCTTCGCGGCCTCCTTCGGCGGCGCGGGCGGCGCGTCCGCCGACTCGTAGACGGTCGTCGGCCCTACGCCGCCGCCGCCCGTCCCGGCGACGCCGGGCCGGGGCCGGTTCGCGGCGCGCGCGCGGCGGCCGGCCACGGCGCCGGGCGTGACGCGCAAGACCTCGTCGTCGTCGCGCCCGCCCGAGAAGGTCATGCGGCGGGCGTCGCCGTCTTCGAGCGCGAGGTAGGAGGTGTAAGGCGTGACGATGCCGTAGCGCGTGCCGAGGTCTACGATCTCGTCGGTCAGCTCCTTCTGCTCGCCGTTCGAGCGCACCTGCTCCATCAGCCAGCCGACGCGGCGCGTCGCCCACAGCCGCGGCAGGAACTCGTTGCGTTCCGTGCGGAGTGGGAAGCTCAGGTTGTTGTACGCGAACGAGCGCGTGGCCGCGCCCGCGCGCCCCGTCAGGCGGAGCACGACGTTGTCGAGGTCGCGCGCGTTGCGGTAGCGGCCGATGAGCGTGAGCTGCGTGCCGCGGAAGATGTCCGGCATCTCGCGCGGGTAGACGAGGTCGGCCTCCACCCCGCCCATGTCGAGCGCGAGGCCCGTCAGGACGGGGTGGTTAATCTTCGTGAAGAAGTTCGAGACCTTGACTTCGAGGTCTTCCTTCGGCTCGACGTACTCGGCCACGCCGCCGTTGTCGGCCGCGAGCTTGTCGAGCAGCGCCGTGTTCACGTCGTAGCCGACGCCGAAGGTGAAGAGGCGCACGCCGGGCGCGCGCGCCGCGCGCACGTTCTCGTTGATGCGCTCGACCTTCGTCTCGCCCACCGTCGGCAGGCCGTCGGTGAGGAAGACGAGCAGGCGCGGGCGCTCGGCGCGGTCGAACTGCTGCATCGCCGCGAGCAGCGCGCCGTTGATGTTCGTGCCGCCGACGGGCCTGAGCTGCGCGATGAACTGCTCGCCCGCCGCGCGCCCCTGCGCGTCGGCCTGCAAGAGCCCGGTCGTCATCAAATGCTCCTCGCCCGCGAAGTTGATGACGTTGAAGCGGTCGGCCGGCCTGAGGCTGCGCACGCCGAAGAGGAGCGCCGCGCGCGCCTTCTCCATCTTCCCCGCCTCGGCCATCGAGCCCGACGTGTCGAGGACGAAGACCACGTCCTTCGCCACGTACTCCTGCTCGGACATCTCGTCCTTCGGCGAGATGGTCAGGAGGAAGAAGCCCTGCTTGCCCGGCTCGCGGTGCGTGAGGAGCGTCAGGCCGAAGTCGGCGTCCGAGAGCGTGTAGAAGAGCTGGAAGTCCTGCGGCTCGCGCCCGGCGGCGGACTCGAACGAGACGCGCGCGCTGCGCTCGCCCCTGCGCGCCACGTCGATCTCGTGGCTCGGCGAGTAGATGTTGCGGACGGGCTCGCGCCCCTCGATCTCGACGCGCCCCGAGACGGTGCCCGTCACCTGCGAGACGTTGCGCCCCGTGCCGAGCGGGTAGCGGTAGTTGACGGTGCCGCCCTCGGCCTTCAAGACCTGCGTGTAGGTCAGCTCAAGCCGCTTGTCGGAGTGCGGCGGGATGGGGAAGACGCTCGCCTGGAAGAGGTCGCGGCCGGCGTACTCCAGGAGCCCCGGGTCGCGCTGGCGCCGGACGATCTCGTCGTAGATGCGGCGCGCCTCCTCGCGCGAGCGCACCTCGCCGACGAGGCGGCGGTCGCCGTCCCAGATGGCGAACTCGACGATGGAGGCCGTCTCGGGGATGGGGAAGAAGTAGGTGCCTTCGAGCGTGGCGTCGGTGTCGTTGCGGAAGACCTGCTCGACGTGCGTGGTGGCGACCTGCGCGGCGATCTTCGAATCTATCTTGATCGACTTGACCGGCAGCGCGCGCGGCACGGGGACGGGTCGCGGCGGGACGGGGCAGCGCCGGCAGGGGCCGGGGACGATGACGCCCTGCGCGTTGGCGTTGGCGGTGACGAGCGCCACCAGCACGACTCCAAAGAAGAGGCACAGCAGGTCTCTGAACGTTCGCATTCCCTTTTCTCCTCAAAACGTCTTTCGTAACTTCACGCGGGCCGGGCGGCCCTCGGGTTTCAGGCACGGCAGCCCCGTGGGTAGAACGTCCCCCCCCCGGATTTCTTGCGCGGGAACAAGGTTGGGGGCCGCGGTGTCTTAAGGAAGTAGACAGTAGCCAGTAGCCAGTAGCCAGTAGATAAGGCACCACCGGCGGAGGCAGCTTCTTCGTAAAGGAAGACGCCTGAACCGGGGCTTTTCTACTGACTACTGACTACTGTCTACTGACCACTTCTTTCCCGGAGGGAGCGATGCAGAACCCTTTTCAACCCAACCTGCGGAAGCCGTGGCTGCTGCTCTGCACCACGCTGCTGCTCGTCTACTCCATCATGCCGGGCGCGCACCGGACGCTCTTCTTCGACGCCGCGCCCAGCTCCGTCCTTGAGGCCGCGATGGCGCTGCTCTCGTTCCCTCTGGGGACGGCCGTCGCCTTCGCCTTCCACTCGTCGGACTTCGGCGTCTTCGGCCGCTTCGCCTTCTGGGCGGCGGCGATGGGTCTCGGCTACGCCCAGTGGTTCCACCTCCTCCCCGCCCTCAAACGCCGGGAGGGACGCCGCCGCATAAACACTCTGAATCTCTCCACCGACCCGAGCGTTGCCCGGGCCTCGCCCCTCGGGCTCGACGCCGGGCGCCCGCCCGTCCCGCAGTTCAACGACCGCGGCCGGACGCCGCTCGAAAGGATTCTCGGGGACGAGGACGACTGAGGCCGGGGCGGGCGCCCTCACATCTCGCGCAGGCGCGGGTTGCCGAACCCCGCCGTGAGGCCGAAGAGGAGGACGACGAGGCCGCACGCGGCCAGCGTCGGGCGCGGGCCGAAGCGGTCGGCCGCCGCGCCCGACAGGAAGCTCCCGACGGGCAGCGTCCCGACGAAGGTCAGAATCCACATGCTCATCACGCGCCCGCGCATCTCGTCGGTGACGAGCTGCTGCACGAGCGTGTTGCCGAGCGCGAAGAACGTGACCATCGACATCCCCGTCCCGAAGAGCAGCGGGATGGCCGCCGCGGGCGACTCCGCCGTGGCGAGCCCCGTGATGCACGCCCCGCCCGAGAGCATGCACGACAGCAGGACGAGACCTTTGCGCGGCAAGTCGCCGCGGTAGGCGAGCGCCAGCGCCCCGACGAGCGCGCCCGCCCCGGCCGTCGCCATCAGCAGCGACAGCCCCGACTCGCCCCACCCGTAGACGTTGCGCGCGAACATCGGCAGCAGCACGAGGTACGGCGACCCGAACAGGCAGACCACCGTCGAGCACAGGAGCACCGTGCCCACCCTCGGCCGCCCCCGCACGTACCTGAAGCCCTCGAACAGGTCGTGCCACATCGAACGCCGCACGACACCGGCCTTCACACCCCGGGCCGTTTCGGGCGCCGCGGCGGCGCCCTTCTTCTCGAACCTCACGCGCGCGAGCGCGGCGACGATGGCGACGTAGGAGAGGCCGTTGGCCAAGAAGCAGCCGGCCATCCCGAGCAGGCGCATCGTCAGGGCCGCCAGCGTCGGCCCCGCCACGCGCGCCAACTGGAACTGCGAAGAGTTGAGCGCGATGGCGTTCGCCAGGTCTTCGCGCTCGACCAGGTCGACCGTGATGGCCTGGTACGCAGGCCCCGAGAGCGCCCAGCAGCAGCCCGTCACGAACGAGAGCAGCAGCACCATCCACACGTCCGCGGGCCGCCGCCCCGCGCCCTCCCAGCGGATCGCGCCCCCCCACACCAGCGCCGACAGCGCGAGCGCCGACAGCCCCGCCCCCGCCTGCGTGTAGATGAGCAGGCGCTTGCGGTCAACCTTGTCCGCGATGACGCCGCCGACCAGCGTCAGCACCAGCCCCGGCGCCGTCGCCACGAACGTGTCCACGCCGAGCCACGTCCCCGAGTCGGTCAACTGCAACACGAGCCAGCTCTGCGCGACGGTCTGCATCCACGTCCCCGCGTTCGAGAGGAACGCGCCCGCGAAGAAGAGTCGGTAGTTGGGGTGGCTGAGCGCGCGGAACATCCCGCCCGCGCGGGTCGTCTGCGGCGTGCGTGTGGGAGTCGGGGACGCGGACATGAGTCTTGCGGGAAACGCGCCGAAGGTGAATAATGCTCGCCGCCGGTGCGGATAAGTTCTGCGGGTCTAAGATGCCTACGCGGCGGCGAAACCGCAAGGAGCGTGCGTGATAAGCGAGGGCCTGGCGAAGAGGGAGGCGGAGGTGCAGAACGGCTTCCGCCTGCGCGGCCTGGGCGAGGTGTCGCGCGTCGAGGCGCTGTCGGACGGCGTCTTCGCCTTCGCCATCACGCTGCTCGTCGTCTCGCTCGAAGTGCCGCGCACGTTCGACGACCTGCTGGTGACGATGCGCGGCTTCCTCGCCTTCGCCGTCACCTTCGCGATGCTCTTCCACGTCTGGCACACGCAGTACCGCTTCTTCCGGCGCTACGGCCTGAGCGACAACTTCACGGTCTGGATGACGGCGCTGCTGCTCTTCGTCGTCCTCTTCTACGTCTACCCGCTCAAGTTCGTCTGGACGTTCATCGTCAACGCCCTGCTCGGCCTCGGCACGAAGGTCGAGACCTCCGCGGGGCGGTTCGAGCCGGTGGTGCGCGCCGAGCAGGTGCCGACGATGCTCGCCGTCTACGGCGCGGGCTTCGCCGCGGTCTTCGCCATCTTCGCGCTGCTCTACCTGCACGCCTACCGCAGGCGCGGCCCGATGGGTCTGAACGAGTTGGAGGGCCACGACACGGTCTCGTCGTTTCAGGAGAACGCGCTCATGTCGCTCGTCGGGGTGGTCTCCGTCGCCCTCGCCCTCACGCGGAACCCGCGCTACATGACTCTGGCGGGCATGTGCTACTGGCTCATCGCCCCCGTCATGTTCGTCCACGGCTACGCGCGCGGGCGGCGCCGCAAGCGGCTCGAACAGAACCTCGCGCACGACGCACAGCCCCCGCTCAACGTCCCCGCCGGCTGAAGGCGCAGGTCTCCCCCCTCGTCAACCCGACTCCCTTTACTCTGACTCAGGATTTGAAGAGGCGGGACGTTTACGCGGCGGGCGGCCGTCGGACGACAGGCGCTCGTCGGGTCAGCCCCTACGCCACGCCGAGAGCGGCGCGCCGGTGCCGCCGCGGCGGTGCGCGACGACCTCCGCGAGGATGGCGAGCGCGACCTCCTCGGGCGAGACCGCGCCGATGTCGAGGCCGACGGGCGCGCGCACCTCTCTGAGAACCTCCTCGTCCGCGCCCGACTCGCGCAGGCGCCCGAGCACGATGTTGGTGCGGCGGCGGCTGCCGATCATGCCGACGTAGTCGGGGCGCGCTTCGAGGACGGCGCGCAGACACTCCTCGTCCTCGTTGTGGCCGCGCGTGACGACCGCGACGTAGACGCCGCGCCCCGTCCCGACCACCTCTTTCAACGTTCGAGCCCACCCTCCGGCGGCGACCAGCCCGACGCCCTCCTCGGGGAAGCGCGAGCGCGAGACGAACTCCTCGCGGTCGTCCACGAGCGTGACCCGGTAGCCGACCGCGTGCGCGAGCCGGGCGAGCGCGGCCCCGACGTGCCCCGCGCCGCAGACGACGAGGTGCGGCTCCGGCTCGACGCGCTCGAACAGCACGCGCGCCGCGCGCCACGCCCCGAGGCCGGGCGCGAACTCCTCCGCGCGCAGCGTCCGCGCCTCCGCGCGGGAGTCGAGGAAGGCGCGCGCGTGTTCCCCCAACGCGTCGTCCAGCGCCGCGTCGCCCGTCGTCCCCGTCCGCCCGCCGCCGGCCTCGAACAGAACCTTCGCGCCGACGCCCTGCCCCGCCTCCACCACGGTCGCGAGCACGGCCACGCCGCCCGCCCCGATCACGCGCGCGAGTGCGCGTGTGAGTTCGGCGGAGGGGTCGTGTGTCTGCGGGGTGTTCATGGGCGGGTTGTATCTTAACTTGAGACTTGCGTGAAATGAATTAACCACGGAGACACGGAGGGCGCGGAGGGGGCACAGAGTTCAAGTCTCTGTGCCCCCTCCG
>DASVQJ010000289.1:0-93624 GCA_036389235.1 Pyrinomonadaceae bacterium
CCGTCGCGCCCACGCCTGCGGGCGTCTGTATGGACTGCCCCGTGAAGATCGTCTCGCCACTCCTGGCGCCGGCGCCGTTGACCGAGACGGGGTTGTTGCCACGCGTCGTCAGCCGCCCCTGCGCGCCGCCCTGCGGGGCCGTCGCCTTCGCGATGAGGCGGGATGAGGCCGCCCGCACCAACTCCGCGCTCAGGCAGACGTGCGTCACGGTCAGCGCGAGGCCGAGGGCCGCCGCCTTGATGATCCTGCTCTTGACGATACTCATGGTCTTTATCTCCGGGGCGAAGGGGGGCGAGTAGAAGTGCCCGTCCCCGAAACTAGTGTAAGGTTGACCCTACCGCATCGGGTCGGCGCGGTCAACGCCGACCCAGGCTAGTTTATTGGCCGCTCTGGTAGGGACTATGACTGAGCGGGCGCGCGGTTCACTGGGCCGATAGCGCCCGAGGATAGGTCGGCCGTCATCGGGAGCAATATGTTGTTAGGATTCGGCCGTCACGGTGCCCTCTGCCTCGCCGGCCCGGGAGAGGTAGAACCGGAGCCAGGGCTCCGCCCGACCGAAAGCGAGGACGCCGACGTGTGTGCCGCCGAAGGGCGCCGTGGAGGGGGGACGACTACGGCCTCCGCCTTATTTCGCACCGGCGCCCACCCGCAGCGCCTCGCCGGCAGAGACTCTCTTGAATACCCTCTCGGCCGCCAGCGCCAGCTCCTTTTGAAAGAGGTTGCTCAGGTAGTTGACGTCCATCAAAAGGCTGTCGCCGCCGAACTCCCGGTAGAGGTTGATGAAGCCCCAGCCGGCCGTGTCGGTCGAGAGCGGGAGTCGGAGCGTCCAGAAGAAGTGCGACCCCATGACCTCCTTCGCCTCGACGTCGCCGCGCTCCCACTCCCAGCAGATAAGCCCGCCCCGCACCTCGGCACCGCGCAGCCGCCGGTCACCTTCTTCTAGCGCGAGCGCCCTCTCACTGGTCTCGTAATCACCGCCGCGGCCGAGCTGCACCGTCGCGTAGACGAACTCGCCTAGCTCCAGCACCTCGCGCACGGCCGTGAACACTTCGCCCAGTGACTGTGCCTTCGAGAGCGCGTGGCTCGCGCGGCGCACGTGGACGTGGTTGGACGTGCGTATCTTCCTCTCGCCGAAATTCCGGCGGAGCCCCGCACGCATCTCGTCCACCTCGTGGTAGCGCAGGCGCCCGGCGGTGAGGACGATGGCCGCGCCGGTGATGAGCAGGATCAGTCCGGTCAGTTTCCCTTCCCCGCCGTCGCTCGTAAAGAGCAGGGCCAGCAGGCCGAAGAGCGCGCAGACGCCGTAGAGGGCGAAGGTGACGCGGCGCTGCGACCAGCCGCGGTCCAGCAGCTTGTGGTGGATGTGCTCGCGGTCGCCCTCGAACAGGGGCTTCCCGGAGATGAAGCGGCGGGTGAGGGCGAAGCCCGTGTCGATGACCGGGAGCGCGAACGCCATCAAGGGTATTGCCACGGCGACGACCGTGGAAGCCTTCTGCGTGCCCGTCACCGAGAGGGCCGCGAGCAGGAAGCCGATGAAGAGTGAGCCCGAGTCGCCTAAGAAGATCGAGGCCGGGTTGAAGTTGTAGCGCAGGAACCCGATGAGCGAGCCCACGAGCGCGATTGAGATGACGGTGACGAGCACGCGTCCGTTGATTAAGGAGACGCCGAGCATCACGAGCGCGGCGAAGAGCGACGCGCCCGTCGCCAGCCCGTCCAGCCCGTCGATGAGGTTGAAAGCGTTGCTGATGCCGATGACCCACACGAGCGTCATGCCGAGGCCGAGCACCGGCGGGAGATCGAACGAGCCGACGAAGGGGACGGTCACCGCCTCGACGCGACCGCCTAAGGTGTAGAGCAGGACGGCCGCCGCGCCCTGCGCCACGAACTTCCACTTCGCCGACAAGCCCGTCAGGTCGTCGTAGACGCCGAAGAGGAAGACGAGAGTTGAGGAGGCCAGCACCGCGACCACGCCCTCCCACTGCCCCACGAGCGAACGCGTCACGAGGTTGTCCAGGAACGGCAGCACGAGCAGCGCCGACATCACCGAGACGAAAATGGCGACGCCGCCTATGCGTGGGACGGGTACAACGTGCACACGCCGCCCGTCCGCCGGCACGTCGAGCCACCCGAGCCGCTGTGCGAGACGCCGGACGACCGGCGTGACGAAGAGCGATGCGGACAGCGAGATCAGGAATAGAGTGAGGTATGTGTTCATACGGTTCCGGGACCTCCTTTCGAACTTTAATTCGGGGACTTCAGTTCGCCACCCGGGCTCGGCTGCGCTCCGCCTTGCCCTTCGACGACCGCCGGGGGGCCGAGGCATTTAAAAAGACTCTCCGCGTACGCGTCGACGGCGTGATGCCGGTCGAAGCCCCGCAGGAAGAGGTCGCGCGCCTCGCGCCCCATCCGCCTGGTCGTCTCGGGGTCTTCAGCCCAGGCCGCGACGACGCGCGCAAGCCGCGCCGCGTCGCCGGTCGGGACGACTTCGCCACAGTGGTGCTCCGCGACGAGGCGCGCCGCGTCGCTGCGCGCGTCGCCGACGAAGAGCACGGGCCGCCCCGCGGCCAGAATCCCGTAGGTCTTGCTGGGGACGCTCAGGCCGGCGAGCCCGGGCGCGAGCGTGACGAGGTGTGCGTCGCCCGCGGCGAGGCTGTACAGAAGATTCCCGCGCGGCTGGTACGGGAGCAGCCGCACGTTCCCGAGTTCGTGCCGCCGCACGAACTCTTTTATCTCGCCGGCCTTCGCGCCGTCGCCGACGAAGAGGAAGACGACGTCGTCGCGTTCTTTGAGGATGCGCGCCGCTTCGAGCGGAGTGTCGAAGTCGTTCACCCTCCCGAAGTTCCCTGAGAACTGAACGACGAAGCGCCCCCGCAGACCGTGCTCTTCGGCGAAGGGGTTATTCACTCCGTCGGCTAAGGGGCGTATCCGCTCGCCGTCGGCCCAGTTGTGGATGACGTCTACGCGCTCTTCCCCCTCGCGCCCGACCTTGTCCGCGACCCTTTCGCGCATGCAGTTGCCGAGGACGATGACGCGGTCGGCGCGGGAGAGGACTAGCCGGTTCAGGCGGTCGAGCCCGCGCGTCGCGAGGCTCCCCTCCCTGAAGGTGCCGAGCGCGACGCCGACGTCCGGGTAGACGTCCTGCACGAGCGCCGCGAGTTTCATCCCCTTCAGACGGCAGGCGAGGAGCGCGAGGAGGCCGATGAGCGGCGGCGTGGTGAGCGCCATCACCACGTCGTGGCGCGGGAGCGCGAGGAGCTTCCACGCCGCGCCCAGGTAGAAGGTGAGGTAGTCCGCGAGACGCCCCACGAACGAGCCTTTGCCGAAGCCCGTCGCCCACGCGCGCTCGACCCTTACGCCCCTGTACACCTCGCGCGGCGGCAGGCGGTCGCCGCCGTTGTAACGCCCCCGCCCCGAGAGGGCGGTCACGTCGAAGCCGCGCCCGACGAGGCTCTCGGCGAGGTCTGTCATGAGCTGGCTCGTCGCCGAGTGATCGGGGTAGAAGAACTGGTTGAGGATGACGAGACGCACGGCGGTTCTACAGGGAGGTGACGGGTGCGAGATTCGGGTCTCGAAGTGCGGTTAAAAGATGAAGCGGGTTGGAGGAGGCGCGAGAGCCGCGCCTCCTCCAACCCGCGATCCGGACGTCCGCGATTCTACCGTCTCAGTTGACGCCCCACCCGGCGGTCGCCATCGAGCCCTCGTGCTGGTGCGCGCGGCGCTCCCGCTCGGCCAGCTTCATGTCGCTGTCGACCATGATCTTGACCAGCTCCTTGAAGCTGACCTTCGGCTCCCACCCCAGGATGGTGCGCGCCTTCGTCGGGTCGCCGAGCAGGAGGTCGACCTCCGCCGGGCGGAAGTAGCGCGGGTCGATCTCGACGTACTTCTCCCAGTCGAGGCCGAGGTAGCCGAACGCCTCTTCGAGGAACTCCCTGACCGAGTGCGTCTCGCCGGTCGCGATGACGTAGTCGTCCGGCTGCTCGGCCTGCATCATCAGCCACATCGCCTCGACGTAGTCGCGCGCGTGTCCCCAGTCGCGGCGGGCGTCGATGTTGCCCATGTAGAGCTTCTGCTGGAGCCCGAGCTTGATGCGGGTGGCGGCGCGCGTAATCTTACGCGAGACGAACGTCTCGCCGCGGCGCTCCGACTCGTGGTTGAAGAGGATGCCGTTGCAGGCGAACATCTGGTAGGACTCGCGGTAGTTGACCGTGATCCAGTAGGCGTAAGCCTTGGCGCAGGCGTAGGGCGAGCGCGGGTAGAAGGGCGTCGTCTCCTTCTGCGGCGTCTCGACCACCTTCCCATAAAGCTCCGACGAAGAGGCTTGGTAAAACTTAGGGCTGATGCCGGCCTCGCGGATAGCTTCGAGCAGCCGGACGGTACCCAGGCCCGTCACCTCGCCCGTGTACTCCGGCACGTCGAAGCTGACGCGGACGTGCGACTGCGCGCCGAGGTTGTAAATCTCCCCCGGCTGAATCTGCCGGATGAGCGTGTTCAGAGAGCTCGAATCGTTCAGGTCGCCGTAGACCAGTCGCAGGCGCGTCCCCAGCTCGTGCGGGTCCTGGTATAGGTGGTCGATGCGGTCCGTGTTAAAGGACGACGAGCGGCGGATGATGCCGTAGACCTCGTAGCCCTTCTCCAGGAGCAACTCCGTCAGGAACGACCCGTCCTGGCCGGTAATGCCGGTAATTAATGCGCGCTTTGTCATCTTCGGAAAAACTCCTAGCGGGGCGAAGAGCGGGGCCGAAAAACCCGTCAAGCCGTGTGGTCTGTCGGAACCAAAATATACGCTGCCGGCCGGAAGTTCAAACCCCGGCCCTCCTGACGGCGTGGTTGCCGAGGTAGAGCACGTCCATGCGCGTCTTCAGGAAGCAGTCGATGGCGTGGCGCGGGGTGCAGACTATCGGCTCGTTCTCGTTGAAGGAGGTGTTGAGGACGACCGGCACACCCGTCAGCTCGCCGAAGTCGGAGATGAGCTGGTGGTAGCGCGGGTTAACCCCGGCCGAAACAGTTTGGAGGCGCCCCGAGCCGTCGACGTGCGTGACCGCCGGTATCTCGGCGCGCTTCTCCTCCCTGACCTGATAGACCATGAGCATCGTCGGCGCCGGGTGCGTCTGCTCGAAGTAGTCGCCGACCCTCTCTTCGAGGATGGAGGGCGCGAAGGGGCGGAACGGCTCACGCTTCTTGATGCGGTCGTTGAGTATCTCCTTCATGTCGGCGCGCCGGGGGTCTACCACGATTGAGCGGTTGCCGAGGGCGCGCGGCCCGAACTCCATCCGCCCCTGGAACCACCCCATCACGGCGCCGTCGGCCATGTCCTGCGCCGCGCGCCGCGTCACCTCACGATCAGTGTAGCTCTCGTATTCGAGGCCGCTCTTCTCCAGCTCGGCGCGTACCTCCTCGTCGGAGAACTCGGGGCCGGTGTAAGCGCCCTCCATTACGAATGACCGCGGGCGGTCGAGTGTGCCGTTATAAATCTGGTAACAGACGCCGATGGCCGTGCCGTTATCGCCCGCGGCGGGCTGCACGAAGACGCGCTTGAACGGCGTGTGCAGCAGGATCTTTCCGTTCATCACGGAGTTGAGCGCGACTCCGCCCGAAAGCCCCAAGTCCGTTAATCCCGTCTTCTCGTGCAGGTGTCTGAGGATGTGGAAACCGACCTCTTCCAGTCGCAGCTGGAGGCTGGCGGCGATGTCGCGCTCGCGGTCGGTGAGCGGCTCGCCCTTCTCGCGCGCCGGGCCGAAGCGCTTCGCGTACTCGTCCGAGAAGATGCGGCCGATGACGGGCGAGCCCTCGTCCCAGCTCATCTCGACGCCCTCGGTGTGGTGGCGGAAGTAGTCGAGGTTCAGACGGAAGCGCCCACCCTCCTCCGTCCGAATCATGTCGCGGAACTCCTCCATGTAACGCGGCGTGCCGTAAGGGGCAAGCCCCATCACCTTCCCCTCGTCGCCGTAGTGCGGGAAGCCTATGAACTGAGTCGTCGCCGTGTAGAGAATGCCCGTCGAGTGCGGGTACTCTACCTGCCCCATCACCTCAACCGAGTTGCCCTCGCCCACGCCCCACATCGTCGAGATGAAGTCCCCGAACCCGTCGATGGAGAGCAGCGCGGCCTTCTCGAACGGCGACACATAGAAAGAACTCGCCAGGTGCGCCCGGTGGTGCTCGACGTTGTGGAACTTCGCCTTCAGCTGACCCTTCTGAACGCCCAGGTGCTTCGCCAGGTCTTCCTTCAGGTCCCGGACCTTCGCCGTGTTGGCTATGCGCTCCGAGATGGCGCCGAAGATGCCTCGTCCCCCCTTCTCTGCCGGGGCAGGGCTGGAGCCCCCGCTCAGGCTTTTAGCCGCTCGCGTCGCCGCGTACAGAATCTTCTTATGCAAATGCGCTGAAGGGTCCCGCGAGATGCCGATGTGCCCGACCTCTTCGATTGTGATGCCCGCCACATCGAGGCAGTACTTAATAGCCTCGGCCGGGAACCCCGCGCAGTGCTTGCAGCGGTTGAAGCGCTCCTCCTCGACAGCCGCCAGCAGCTCGCCGTCTTTGATGACGGCCGCCGCGGCGTCCCCGTGATAAGCGTTAATGCCTAAAATGAACACAACAACTCCCTTTCCTTGCCGGCAATTCACCCGCCCGCCTGTCTGGTAGTATGGACGCCCGTAAGTAGCCGAAGAGATGTTAAGGCACGCTCAAGACCGCGCGGCCGTGCCTCGGGCGGCTTAAAACGCGCCGGTAGATTCCCATGACGGAGGGGACGTTGGCGTCGTCACTGAAATGCCTCTCCACTCGGCGCCGCCCGGCCTCGCCCATGTGCGAAAGTGTGTCCGGGTTGGCTAGGGCGAAGGAGATCGCGGCGGCAAACTCCGCCGGGCGGTCGGGGCCTACTAACCTCCCCGTGACCCCGTCTTCCACTATCTCCGGGATTCCTCCCACCTCAGACGCGACGACCGGCCGCCTCGCGGCCATCGCTTCGATCAAGACCCTCCCGAAGCCCTCGTTGATGCTCGTCATCACGAACAGGTCGAGCGCGCCCATCAACTCCGCAATATTCCTGCGCGCCGGTGCGAAGACCATCCTGTCCGCCACGCCGAGGCTCGCGGCCAGCTCCCGCAGTGACTTCAGGTACGTCTCCTCAGTCGCGTCGGCCGTATCCCCGACGACGGCGAACCGGGCGGCCGGATGCTCTCCGGCGACGAGCGCGGCGGCGCGGGCGAAGCACTCCAGACCCTTGCGCGGGTTGATGCGGCCGACGGTCGCGACGAGTGGCCCGGGCATACCGCCCGTGAGTTCGTTCCGCAGCGCCGTCACCCGGGCGGCGTCCACCCCGTCGAAGGCGGACGGGTCGAGGCTGTTATAGATAACCGAGACCTTGTCCCGTATGCCGCGCTCGTAAAAGATTTCGCCGACAGCCTTCGAGATTACGATGACCTCGTCTGAGAGTTTGTTGATGGCGCCCGCCACCGCGTCGCACACGTAGCGCGGCGTAGCGAAGGAGGTGCCGCGGACGTGGTAGACGCTCGGCACCCCGGCGAGCCTCGCCGCCAACCCCGATTGCAGGACGACCTCCATGTTCGTGTGGACCAAGTCTACTTTGTGTCGGCGGATGAGGCCGGCGAAGCGTAGCGTCTCCGGAATGAAAAAAGCGCCGTAGGCCGCGAGCGTACCGACCTGCCCGGTCCGGCGTATGCGCTGCATCGAACTCTCGACGACGGTAGCGCCGGCCGCCTCGTAGCGCCCTACCTGCGGGCTGCCCGGGGGGAGAACTACCAACGGCTCGACCTGCCCCCGCAGCCCCCGGAGCAGCCCGAGTAGACTCTCGTCCGGGCCACTCACCTGCTGCGCGAACGGCGTGACGTACAGGACTTTTAAAGGGACGTGCGAAGACATCATTAAAAAGTCAGGCCGGCTGCGGCACCGCCGGCACGCCGAGCGGCGCCCCCTCCGCGGGCGCTCGCGCGGCCGACGCGTTCGGCGAATTGAACAGGCGGTCCACTACCCTGTACAGAACGTAGAGCGACCAGGGGCGCGTCCAAGAGCACCTGCCAGACAAGAAGGAGCGCCAGACGGCGCGGGCGGCTTCCGGGTTAATGATTCCGTCGAGTTCGCGAGGGGGACGCGCTAGAGTCTCTTCCACCTGAGAGCGCAGCCGGCCGGGCAGCCAGTCCTCGAACGGCAGCGTGAACCCGCGCTTGGGTCCGGCCGTGACGCCCGGGGGCAGCGGCTCCGGGAGCGAGCCCAGGAGCAGCGGCTTCGGAGTTCTGGCGCTCAGCTTGGCCGGTCCGGGCACCCGCATCACCTCTTCGAGCAGCCGGTGGTCGAGCAGAGGCTCCCTGATCTCCAGCGAGTGCGCCATGCTCATCACGTCGGCGTCGCGCAGCAGCGTGTTGGCGATGTAGGTTTTGAATTCGAAATAGGAAACGCGGTTGATCGGGTCGAGCCCCTCCGCCCGCCTCACGGTCTCGCGCACGCGCGCCGCCCACGGTCCGTAATCGATGGCCCGCACGGCCGCGCGCTCGAGCAGCGCCGCGATCTGTTCGGGGAGGAAGAGCGCGCGCGTCAGGAAGTAGGGCTGCGCGAAGCCGTAGTCGTCGAGGATGAGGGCGCGGAGCTTGGTGCTCCCGCCGTCTCGGCCGAGGAGTGAGGCGCCGGCCTGACGCAAAATGAAGGGTACGCGCCCGCGGTATCTCGCGAAGCGTTCCAACCTCGGGAGGGTGCGGAAGTGTCCGTAGCCGCAGAAAGCCTCGTCACCTCCCAGTCCCGAGAGCGCTACGGTGATACCCGCCTCCTTGACGGCGCGCGACACGTAGAAGGTGTTGAGGCCGTCTATGCTCGGCTGGTCCAGCGCGCCCACGGCCGCGTCGCACGAGGCAAGCATCTCATCCTCCGTGAGGAGGATCGAGCGGTGCTCAACGCCCAGGCTCGCTGCCGTCCGCTGCGCCTGCGCCGCCTCGTTGAACTTCTCGTTGACGAAGCCGATGGTGAACGACTTGACGTGCTCGGGCGAGACGCGGCGCATCAGCATCGCGATGGCGCTCGAATCCACGCCCCCGCTCAGGAAGACGCCGAGCGGCACGTCCGAGACTAGCCGCAGCCGCACGGCCTCTTCGAGACGTGCCCCCACCCGCTCCCGCACCTCCGCGGCCCCGTACCCTTCCGCGGCGCCTCCCAGCGGCAGCTCCCAGTACTCCCTTATCTCGACGCCGGCCTCGTTGACCGTCAGCGTGTGCGCCGCCGGGAGCGACATCACGCCCTCGACGAGCGTGAGCGGGTCCTGCACGGCGCCGAACATGAGGTAGGTGTTGAGCGCGGCGAGGTTTATCTTCCGCCCTAACAGCCCGGTAGCCAGGAGCGCCCGCAGTTCTGAGGCGAAGAGGAATTTATTGCCGTCGTAATAGTAGTAGAGTGGCTTGACGCCGAGTCGGTCGCGCACGAGGAAGAGTTCTTGGCGAGCGTCGTCCCAGATTGCCGCGGCGAACATCCCCCGCCAGCGGGTGACGCAGTCTCGCCCCCACACGCGGTAGGACTTGAGGATAACCTCGGTGTCCGAATCCGAGTTGAAACGGCAGCCGCGCGTTTCCAGTTCCCGGCGTAGCTCCGCGAAGTTGTAGACCTCGCCGTTAAAGATAATCCAGTTTCCCGTCTCCGGGTCGAGCATCGGCTGGTGGCCGGCCGCGGAGAGGTCGATAATAGAAAGGCGCCTGTGGCCGAACACGAGAGTCCTATCGGCAGCAAGGGTCCGTATCTCCACCACGTCGCTATCATCCGGGCCGCGGTGCGTGAGCGCGGAGGCGGCCCGCCCGACGGCGCTCACGGCGGCGGCCCGCCTTCCCCCCAACCAAGCGCCGGCAATCCCACACATAAGTTTAGCGTCTTAAGGAAAGCACAACTGCTTCAGCAGGCGAGCGCGCTCTGGCGCGCCCTGTAGACGGCGGCGGAGGGCAGCTCACGCAAGAGTATGTCGGTCAGTGTCCGCCTGAACCGCGGGAAGGTGTAGTGCTCCCGGAGTCGTTCGTACCCGGCACGCCCCATCCGCGCGCGCTTCTCGGGGTCGAGGCAGAGCGTCGAGAGAGCCTGCGCCAGCCCGTCGATGTCGCCGTAGGAGACCAGCGAGCCGGTGACGCCGTCAAGGACGACCTCCGGCGAGCCCCCGGCGTCGGCCGCCACGACCGGCTTCGCGTACTGCATGGCCTCAAGGAAGACGAACCCGAATCCCTCCTTGGCGCTCGGCATCACGAAGACGTCGCACGCACGGTAGTGGGCTCGCAAGGTCGCGTCGTCCACGGACCCCAGGAAGTGGACGCGGCCGGACACCCCGAGCCTCTCAGCCAGCCCCTTTAACCGTGGCAAGTCACCACCACTCCCGACGACAATGTACTGCACACCCGGCGCCCGTGCGGTCACGGATGGCAAAGCCTTTATCACCGCGTCCACGCCCTTGTACCGCTCAGTCTCGTCCAGCCGTGTCACGGTCAGCAGTCTCGGTCCGGCCATCGCGGGCGGCTCGGGCATGGTGGTCAAGCCTTCGCCCTCATCCCACTCCAGCGCGTTCGGCAGAAGGCGCACGCGCCCGGCTTCGATGCCGTTGGCCTCCACCGCCATACGCTTCGTGTATTCGCTGATCGAGACGGCGAAATCTGCCCGCCGAAGGGCCTGACGGCGGAGCTTGGAGAGCGGCGTCCACACATCAATGCCGTACATCATCACGCCGTAGCGCAACTGCGGCTGCAAACGCCGGAGCAACAGGCCGAGCGGCGCATAATTAACGTGCCCGATGAGGGCGAGGTCTATGCGTTGACTCGCGGCAAGACCCACCACACGCCGGACGAACGCCGTGCGGTTGCGGGCGTACGCCTCTAGTTGCAGGCCGGACAGCTTTGACTTCCACGGCTCTACGTTTTCCGGCTTATCCGTCGCCAGCAGTACATGATGCGCACCCACCTCGCCGAAGTCGTTTAGGACTCGGCAAACCAGACGATTGTAAGTGGGTATTCCGCCGTACGCGCCGAAGGTGCTGGTTTGCAGGGTTACAATCATTTAACCACCGTGAAAGGAGCCGCCCCTCGAATTTCCACGCTCTTATGGTGTCTTAGAGAAGGTCTTTCACGCGCCCACCACAGTAGGAAGCAACTACAAAGTAGATTCTGAACAATATTTCCAAAAAATATTTCAGCGCTCGTCCCCACGCCATTCAGGAAGAAAATAAAGAAGGCTAGAAATACCGCCTGTCCTCCGGCTCCAGACTTTGCGCCGCCAAATATGTGTTGCAGGATTATGAGAATTACCCCCTGCAAGGCCATGATGAATACGACCCCTGGAATTCCAAAGTTAATATAACCTTCGCCCAGGAGGCTCACGCCGAACGTTGTTCTTGTCACCCCCTCTTCGGTTGTGATGTTGTACGCCACGGCGAAGAAGCTATTAGCGCTTCCTGCCTGCGGCTTATCCGGCCAGACCGCCCGGGGTATCAACGCTACAGCAAAATATGAGTATGTACCGCCGTACTGGAAAGGCACTATTTCGGGGGTCAGCGAATAGATGTGAGCAAATTGATGAATCAAATCTGTGCGGGAGGTCACGTCGGAAGTTGCATCGGCAAGCTCTCTGTCGCCGGTCAACGTGTCAATCCAGTATCGGGATGCCTGCTCAACCCACAGAAGTGCCGAACCGAGTTTAGAATCGACTATGGCTGTCGCCTCTGCCGACTCAGACCAGACCACCTGGCGATATGTTCCTTTTACTGGTGACAGAAAAATAATGATGAATACGATTGAGGCGATGCCTGCGATAGACAACCTTTTAGAGTAGCGCCACCGCGTCACAAAGAGTACAGCTACGGGTATTACAGCCTGCTCCAGAAAGGCGCTGGATAGTCCTCGCCAAATCATTATACCGACGACGCAGAAGAGCAATAATCTGTGCCACTGTGTACCGCGCCCGGAATAAACAAGCCACCCCAGAATTCCGATAACAACTAGCTGTTGGTTTTGCAGTAACGTGAAGACGGCGGCAAACTGTAGCGAACTCTGTTCGGTTATGACATTACGCAGCCCTAATATAACCGGGAGCAGAATACCCACTAGAACGCAGTAGATGGTCGCCTTTTTTTCATTAAGGTGTAAGTCGACTACCGGCATTGCCTTCGCCAGCTTGCCGGTCTGTAAGCCGTAGTAACCAAGCTGCAATGCACAGACGCCTCCTATAGATAGAAGTAAAGCGGAGACTACGTCCGAGTCATTCAAGGACGTTACGCCGTGGACGAGAGTTATCCCGGGCTCTTTAGTGAAGATAGGAATGGCGAACTGGACCGCATAAGATAAACACAGGGCAGGAAATACCGGCACTCCGCCTTCATCCCGTGCAAAGTACCGCGCCGTCGGGTACAGACATACATTCAATAAGGTTATTGCCAGTAGCCCCTTTATGAAAGAGGCCCCGTAGAAAGCGAAGTTGAGTGAAGCCAACAGGACGCTGAGGTAAACAACAACAAAATAAAGTCTCCATACGCGGCGGCTCGCCTGCCTCCTACCATCACTCTGCCTATTCATAAACGTACTTACCATATTACTAATTCGGTTCCCGGCCATCGCCGACGGAGCCTACGGGCGATCAGGGGTAAGGGAATGACAGGCGGCCAGCAGCCCTGCAGTTGCAGCTTCAAAAGAATATGCCTTTACTCGCGCCCGGCAG
Organism: Pyrinomonadaceae bacterium; assembly: GCA_036389235.1. Lineage (GTDB taxonomy): Bacteria > Acidobacteriota > Blastocatellia > Pyrinomonadales > Pyrinomonadaceae > QHXN01. Next base: position 12,676 of record DASVQJ010000289.1, read on the forward strand.
GCTGCGTCCCAGTCGTATCCTCCCCGCACGCCGGCCCGGACAGAATCTAAGGCGCGAGCGAGAGAGTCCGGATCACCCACCGGAACAATGTCCCCTGTCACGTTAGGGACTATTAAATCCGGCGCACAGCCGACCCGGTCACTGACGACACAAGGAAGTCCCGTGGCTAAAGCCTCATTCACCACCAGCCCCCAAGTTTCCCCCCAATCACTCGGCAGCACTAAACAATTCGCAGCAGCATAAGCGCGACCCAACTCCGTCTGATTTAGGAAGCCCGCCCACGACACCTTTATGGCAGACGCTTGCGCCTCTTCCCGAAGAGCTTCTTCCAGTTCCCCCGATCCAACCACCAAAAGACTTACCCCCTGGCCTAAATTTGCCACGGCCCTGAATAGATCAAGCGGCCTCTTCTTAGGTTCTAGCTTTCCAACAAATAGCACCACGAAATCATGAGCGCTTAGCCCGAAATACTCCCGGGCGGCAACACGTCCGCTGGACGTTTGAAAGGGAGCCGCCAGTTCGGCGAAGAACTCGTTATCGACGAAGTGTGGTGCGTCAAAGATTCGTGAGGGTGGCAATCCGAAGGCTCTTAGATACTCGCGCGTTCGCTCCCCGACGCATAGATATCCGCTGAAGAGTCGGAGTAATAGCCATGTTCGCGCCGCCCATACAATCTTTTTAAGACCGGTTCGTGAGTTGCCGAGATTCGTATCTCCGCGGTAGAGCACAGGAATCTTGTGCCTGAGGCAGTACCAGAGAGTGCGCAGGAGGGTTATTGAGTACCATCCTGCAATGAGGACGACGTCGGGGCGGCTGTCGCAAACAGCCTCACAAATTTCAGGAACGTCCACCCCCCGGAAACTACCACTGTGAACTTTATCTATTGGACGCGCCGGCCGCACCACGCGGCATCGATATCCTTCCAGTAACGGAACGTCCCAAACGAAGGGCCGCCCGAACGAAGCTCCCTGCTGTTGGGGTGTTGGCTGCGTCGCATATAACACGGTCAGCTCGATCTCAGGACACTCTGCGGTGATGTATCTGAACCATGGCGCAAAATACTGCACCGGATGCGTCATGACGACAGTCAGCTTAACTGCGGGCATCACTACGGAAAACTACTATAGAAAGATATGCCAATAGTCGGAGGAGAGAACTCAACCTACGTTAAACGTATGGCCCTCAACTTTATTACGAGATATTCTCGGGCTCTAAATGGCTGGTTGGTCTATCAAGTCGGCGGTAGTTCTTTATTTCGTATTTAGAATTATAAAGTGCATGAGGAATTACGAAACCGGATATGACAAAGAACACCTCTACACCTACCCACCCGCGAATGCCCGAGCCTCTCAATAAACTCCCGGGCTCAAAATTACTTGTCAGGTGGAACCAACAAACGGCGAATGAAGCAATTCCACGGAGTGAGTCTAGCGAGTAGAGTCTGTTTTGCTTGAGCACTAAAATATTAGAAGACGGTGACGACGGAATATTTAAATTGACCCTGGCAAGCTTTTAGGCGCCGAGTCATCCATTCGGTTCTTTTTAACCTGATCGAAAATTGCGCTTAATTCTCCGGCCAGTGACTCTGCGGAGTAATCTTTTACGGCGCTCATATTAACGGCCACCGGATCGTAGACAGGGTTTTCAACCGTCGCCAGCAACTCCGCATAAATCTTTTCAACCCGACCCTCAGCGCGATTTACGTCGTCGTAGGTTACCAATCTACCGACCGGCGGTCGCATAGACTTCCTCATCACCTCAACTACAGTACTAGACTCATGATACACAGCGAGGATAGGACGTCGTGCCAGCAAACCAGGATAGAGTTTGCTGGCTGTGTAATGGCGTTCGCTACTTCCTAACATCAGTATTGCCGTTGCCTGGGTCTGCACGGTTAGGGAATCTAAATAATCTATGCGCGGCGCCACCTCTGTAACGCGATCCGCTATCCCGAGCTCGCGTGCTATCGGAAGAGCACGCCGGGGCGCATCAACTGTAGTCTGATTGCTAGTGCCAAAGAAATGTAATTGTAGGCGCGCGTAGAGGTCAGGGCGACGGTCACGGAGCAATGCAGCAGCGGTTAACGTTGCCCTCAACGTTTCAAAGCCTAAGGGGAGGAGGGTACCCACATAACATATGTGACATTGCCCATCTTGCGGGTCAAAATAAGCGTTTGCGCGTGGGTTAGCATGTAAATACTCAAAGTCTCTTGTCTCTCCCCCTATAGGAATGGCTGCACAGGGCACCTGCCGCAGAGCCGGATACCTTTCCTGTACGGCCTCATATGTTCCGCCGGAGACGGCCGTAATAGCATCCGCAGCCCTTACGACGCGACGTTCCAACCGAATGGCCACGGCACGCGCCAACCGATTTTTCAAAGTGGGCTCACCATTCGCCCCCCCGCCAACGGTCTTGCCCCATGCTCCGACCCACGGGTCTTGATAATCGAGCACGAATGGGATTCTGAATTTTCGTTTTAAGATTGGCCCAATTGCCGCCGGGTAGCTGGGGTAGATAGTTATAAACAGAACGTCGAAATGCTCTTCACGCAACAACTCAGAACATGTGTTAAGTAGCCCTCGAAACGCGCGCAGCCCCAAGTCACCTATTTTGAAGAGGCGGGTGAGTCCAGCGGGCAACGCGCGGCTTCGAATTACGCGCAGGTTCGAAGGCACCATGTTGGCGAGCCCTTGATCCAGGCGGCTTTCATAGTCCCTCGGATCAACACTTATTATTGTTGGCTCCCAGCCATATTTTTCTAGATGCGGGGCCAATAAACGTACACGATGTGTTCCTGCACTAGTATCAGGTGGAAAGTGGGGACTTATCAGCAGAACGCGTTTCTTCATCTCTGCTTTATCATCTCCACGCAAAGCCTCTCGAAATTGTCTACCACTACAGAGGAACTAAAGCGTGATTCACAATCCATGCGTACCGCTGTGCGATTCAGCCCTTCCGATTCAAATACACGCGCGACGAATTCCTCTACAGAGCGACACACAAATCCGTTCACCCCTTCCCGTATAACTTCGGGGACGCTTCCACGTGGGCTAGCAAGAACCGGGGTTCCGCAGGCCATGGCCTCCGCCATTACTATGCCAAACGCCTCTTCGTATTGGGTGGGGAAAAGTAATGCAGTTGCGGAACCAAGCAAAGCGTCCTTCTGCTGGTCATTGACAGGCCCGACATATTTAATCTGTTTACCGTCTATGTGAGGGGCAAGCTCGCGATCAAAATACTCGGCGCTCGAGCCGCTGTCGACTCTATTACCTGCAATTATAAGCGATTTATTAGAAGCTTTAGCAACTGCGATTGCAGTATGGGCTCCTTTAAGGGGCTCTAAGCGGCCGAGAAATATCAAGGGCGCGTCATGACCAATGTCGGCAACAAAAGTATACTTTTCAAGCTCGACCCCATCGAAGATTGTGTGCCACCGGCCGCCATACTTCTCTTGAGTCTTATTCGACTGATACACGCTCGATGAGGCCCCAACAAAGCATAGTGAATCTCCCGCAAGAGACGACGCTATTTTGACGCTTCTCCAGGGCACGGAATCCCGCGAATAGCGTTGTATTTTCGGAAGGTCTCGAAAGGGCAGAATAGGTATTAGTGCGGCCAGACGACCCCAACTAATAACGGCTTCAAAATCATGACGACGACGCCACAAGTCTCCCCCGACTTGCCACAATTCAGTAAGTCGAGGCAACAACCCGGTGTGCGGCGGCACTCCATAGGGTATGAGTTCCCCATCAACACGGCTCTCCGGGTGCGCGAAAATAGTTATTTCGTGCCCGCGAGCAACCAAACCACGGGCGACGAAATCAACCACCCTCTCAATGCCGCCATAAAATAAAGGCGGCACCGGAATATAAGGATCGACTGTAATTACAATGCGCACGAGAACTATAGTGACTCATCCTATGACGCCGCCCTGAGGGGTAATGGCTTATCTGGTTAGCGCGACAATGGGATTCCCTTAAAGTCAGGGTTGATATAGAGAGCGTTACAGAATCCGAGTCGTTCTTTCTGCTCTCCATACCGGAAGAAGTCGTAGAAGCCGCAGAGCCAGAACCCTCTTTCCTCTAAGTAGTCGTTCAGGTCGGCGAAGTGCTGCATGTCTGTATCAGACCTCTTGAAGCCTACCTCCGAAAAAACGAAATGGACGCGGTTGTTGTCGAAGAGACTGCCCGCCCCCTTGAGAGCTTCCATCTCCCACCCCTGTACATCCATTTTCCAGATGTCTACGCTCTCGACGCCGGATTCCGAACAGAAAGAGTCCGCGGTCACCACCTTTATCCTGGTTGTCTTACCCGTTAGGTCTCCTCGGTCGGGGGAAGCGCTCATTGTGTTCATGCCGGAATTGACGTGCAGTGGAATGCTCACTTCGTCGGGGCGGCTTCCGAGCGCCAGAGGGACACACTGGACGTTCGGATAATGCCCATAATTACGCTTCAGTAGTTCCATGGTGGACGCCACGGGCTCAAAACAATAAATCCGGGTTTTAGGGAAATACCTGACCAGCCCATAGGCCGTCTCACCGTCATTCGCCCCCACGTCAAAGATGACGCGAAAGTCTTTTGTCCCGGCAAACCGCTGGGCGTCGTAGAGCCAGCTCCGACCTCGCGGGAAATACCTCGTTAGGGGGAAGAGGCGTGAGCTGAGGGCCGCGTGCTGCGTCCGGTGAAAAGTAGTGCCGAGAAATAGCTTCCAGTTCATTTCAAAAACCACTGCGCTGCCTGTTTGAGCCGGCTGAAACTACAACGTCCGGCCTAATTGAATCATCGAAGTGTTTCAAGCTACAGAGGACCACTTAAATAGCGCGCCCGTTGACGAGATACCGTGGGGCTGTTTCGATGCGCTTTTGAACATTAGCAATGTCGCGGAGGTATATGGTTGTGGCGGTCTTCGCACGCAGCTCGCCGAGATCTGTCAGGCTGCGCGTAAAGGGTTCGTACTTATATGCTCTGAATCCGTAACGGAGAATGGCTTCATGTATCTCATCTTCGTCAACGTCATACCGGTAGCCGCTGCCGTTCAACTCTATTAGTAGCGCGAGCAATGAGGGTCGACTTAAAACTTCACTTGCACCGGCCACCACTTCTTTTTCAAAGCCTTCGACATCTACTTTGATCAGCGCAGGGTCCAATCCGACTAAAATATCGTCCAGGCTTTTCACCGGGACGTCTACTCTCCCGGTTAGAGGGTCGGTATCCCAGCGGCCTATCACATGATTTACGCTGTCCTCATCAGTCGAAAATGTGAGCACCCCGGCCTCGCGCCCTACCCCAATGCTGTGGGCTTCGACCCTATCCATAATTCCGTTCAGCTTGATGTTCTCGGTTAAAGCGGCAAAGGCGGCCGGCACGGGTTCACACGCGATGCACCGTGCGCCAACGACTCCTCCACCAAGAACCACGTAGGCGCCAATATTCGCGCCTACGTCAACAAGAAGATCGGTGCTTCTCAAGAAATGAAGCGCGAAGGCCATTTCCTCAAACTCAAATAGACCAACGTACGCGATGCCGGAAGCAATATGCTGGCCGCGCCGAAGCATCATTCGTGTATCGTTTATATATTTTACGATAATCCCCTGGCGGCTAATTCTCCCCATACATTGCCAGCTAAGAAACCGCCAGAGGCCGTAAAGTTTCCGGCCCCTATTCAACGGGTGTACAAGCAGATGGCGTATAGGGAATATTATTCTCTGAATTAGATTCATGTCGGGATGGCCGCTAATAGCAATGTTTTTGAGGAGGCAGATTCCGTCTAAGGGAGCACCGGGGGGTGAGGAGATGTGCTCAAATGATGATTTATATTACTAGCCCAACCGCCTTCAACAAAGCACCACGCTCTCGTGGATGTTCCCAGTGCCATCGTCGCGCCGCGGCCTCCCAAGCCTTCCTTTTCGCTTTAGTTAGCGCGGCTTTATCATCTGCCCACCGTTTCAACCCTCTGGAGAGCGTTTCCACATCGCCTGGGGAATAGAGGAAGGCACCATCACTTATATCGAGGGCAAGTGGGCGTTGTCCGAGCGTATCCGTGAAGACTACTGCGAGTCCCCCTAATATATATGTCAGGGCTTTGTTCGATAGAGCCAGTAAGTTATTACTACTGAATCCGGGTTCGATGGCTAATCCTACGTCATAACCGTCGCACAGCCTTACCATTTCGTCAGGAGATGCAGGCAAGTGATGGACAATTTCCAACTGCGGGGCTACGGTTTTGGCCAACTGTTTAAGCTTTAATAGATACTCTGTGACGGCCTGCCCTCGAAGATGAAGCTCCCCTGAAATTCTCGCCAGCCCCATCGCCCTTACTGCATCCTCTAAGCCCCGGCGCGGTCCGATAGTTTGGCTAAACCAGTAAAGTTTCAACCCGGCCTTATCGCGATTTAGCGTCGTATCCGGAATAGTAGAGGGTAAGGGGAATGTGTTATTGATGGGAACGGGATGTACGCCATACTTACTAACGTAAGCTTCAGCGATAGCCTCACTCCCCGCAGTCAGGAAGGCTGCGCCAGGCAACACTGCATTTTCAATCCGTTCAGTTAGGGCGTGGGCGAGGCGTGACTGGGGCGTGTCGTCCTGCTCCGCGCTATGAAAGTCTTCTAGATCTATTGCATAAGGCACCCCGGCTCGGCGCGCGGCCGTGGCGGTCGCGGCAAGAGCCCCGCCGCCCCCGTAGAAAAAATCCACCGGCTCCGAAAGAGCAGCGCGAACCAGCTCATTGTGCACCCGCCCTCGCGCGGCGGCGGTAAGCTGCAACGGGCTGCGAGTTGGGCCGAGAATCTTGGCGAGCTTATTAGCAGCGTGTTGACGGGCGCCACTCCATCTATTCAGGAAGAGAGCGTCCCGGCGACCCCAATCAACTACGGTCCAATCCCACAGGCCCTTGCGTTCGCGTCGCACGGCGTCGTCACCGGCCGTAGCCCAAGGTATGTAACGCGTGCTGACTACACGTACGATGTAACCCGCCCGTGCCAGCGCGTCTGCGGCTTTGAGCATGCGAGGGCAGCTCGCCAGGTGCCCCGCCGTGATGATGCAGACTCGTTTCTTCACCTGAGCGAAGTCGCCGGCTTGAGGGACGAATAGAGAGACAGGTAGTCCGCGGTGATTTCATCCATCGTCCGCGCGGACGGAAGAAATCGGCGCCAAGAGTCAATCGTGCCGGCCGGGTCTGTGGCTATCTCCGTAATCAACGAAGCTAATGCCTGCCAGTCACCCGGCTCGACGAGTTTGCCGTTGACGCCATCCGTCACCAACTCGGCGAGGCCGCCAATGCGTGAACCGATCACCGGCGTGCCGACGGCATGAGCTTCGATGGCTACAGTCGGGCCGCCCTCTAGACACACGGACGGGCAACATAAAACGTCATAAGCGGCCAGCACGTCTAGCACCTCAACAGCAGATACAGGCGGCGCGAAGGTGACCCTCGGGTCATCGCCCACAATGCGCTTAATCTCATTCACGATGCCTTGCTCTGGCCCGCTCTTTACAGGTCCTCTGAACTCCACTTCGACGGGTACGTCCCTGCCCAGGCTTGCTATGGAGCGGGCCAACTCGACGACGCCCTTAACATGCTCGAACCTACCCAAGTAGCCCACTTTGACCGGTTGACCAGTAGGCTTATGTTCCGGGGACGGCTTTCTGAACACGATATCCTGGCTTAATCCCAATCGATTTAAGGAGAACTTCTCTGCCGGCAAGTCATTGGACAGTGCGGCCTGCAAGGCCCACTCCGTCAGGACGACGAATTTATCTACGGAGTCCAACATTTCTCGCTGCTTTACTTGGTTGTGAGCGATCAGGTGGCTCATGCCTAACGCCGTCCCCATCTTGCCGGGAATCGAGAACAGCAGTTGGCTACTCGCCGTCGGGATTCTGCCGATTGTACTTGCCAACCATTGAGGCATCCCACGGCGCTGTAACTCACAGGACGCACACTTCACTTGCTCACAAACCCCGTCGCATACTTGCTTGCCCCACCGCATCATCGTCCCGCGCTGGCAGATATATCCGAGGCTACCGGAATGAGTGGTCACAACCACCCGAGCCCCCGCCGCCTTTGCAGCTTTAACCTCATTAACCCCTAACCCCCTGACGAACGTATGGAAGTGGACTACATCAGGCTGCCGGGTAGTTAACCAGGAATGAAACCGTTCTATGCCCCGTGTCGGCGAAAACTCCTGAGCTTCGGCGCGTGTCCCTTCCGGGGGGATGGGGTAGCGATAAACGCTAAGACCGTCGTGGAGGTAATTTTGCTCGCTCAACGCCGTCGGGTCGGGCGCAGCGATTAAGACGGTGTGCCCGCTAGCCTGTAGGCGTTTGCAGAGGCCCGCAACATATATTTCAGTGCCGCCGATACTCTGTGGGTAATACCAACCTACGGCCTGGATGATTTTCATTCTTTTATAGCGACGCAAGTGATTAAATCACCAAGGTGCCGTTCCGAAAGCAAGCGGCGGAAACGCGCGTCAGCTCCGTACCAGTCTCGTATGGTGGCCCGTGTCGGGTCAGCAGAGCCATCCCAGGCCAGGTGAGTGCTAAGGTGTGTGATCCTCCATCCCAACGGCGGCAGCTTCTCACGCAGGAAACTTACGCTAACCTGATCCACGCCATGGTGGGTCCAGTCAAAGTACCCCTCCCATTGCTCTTTAAAGAGCGCGCGTGTCAGGCTCTCCGCGTTGGTGGTATTGATGAATAACATCGTCCCGGGCAGGGCGACGTCGTCAAGCTTTGCGAGCACGGAAAAGGGCCGGCGGAAATGCTCAAATACCGCCCAGAGGACTAACGTCCCAAAAGGCCCTTTGTTAGTAATCTCTACGGGCAGCTCCTCGTCTTCTATGTTGCAGACCCAGGCCTGATTCGAACCCACCCTTTCATTTGCCCGGTCGACGGCCCACGCCGAGATGTCGACTCCGACCGCTTCATAACCGTCGTCTTTAAGCGTTGCTAAAAATCCGCCGGTCGCGCAGCCCACTTCCAACACCGGGCCGGGCGCATGGTACTGCTTTAAGAGCTTGAGGACCTCCTCATGCTCACCGACACTCTGGGCCTCGTGATCAACGTACACATCGCCCCGGTAATAGCTTGAGTCGGTCGCGTGCCCTGCCCGGGAGATATAGTGTCCGGTCATGCGCCTGCGACATACGTCATCGCCCCCCTTGAACTTGAACTTTAAGCAAAAGCGGCGACCGGCCAGCGGAAGGGGCACGCTTCCGAGCACACTCCCGGCCAATGAAACGTTTCCGTCATCGACGTTAAATGTGAGCGCGCACGGTCCCGCGTACACACACTCAGGACTCGCCCACACCGCGCGTGTCGGGAAACTACCTTCATAACTCAGTACCGTTAAGGATAGGGTCCCCCGACACTCTTCAAGCAGGTCTACCCTTAGCACCGGCCCATCTATTCTATAGGGCGCCCTCAAAGATACGGTCGAGTCTTCGCGTACCGCCTCGCTCGGTAACAAGACCGCGTGTCGCCGCGTCATAAAACTCAGAGCCGCCAGTATTCCGGCTTTGACACTCGTCTTAAGAGGCATATGCTCGGTCGGGTGCTCTGACTTCAATCCGCCCCGCCGGACTCAAACGGGCACAATATTCTCGGCGTCAAAATAATGGCCCCGGCGGGCACAAAGCCTTTTTACTTGCGGCAACCAACTGCCATTAAAAATTCACCATGCCCGGTCAGTTTATCCAGAGTTCGAAATAGATTTTTGTAAAGTCGCCAGTGCCAGCTTTCATTCATAGAGCCATAGCTGAAGGATTTCGTCCTGACGTCACCGCAGCCCGCGTCCGCCAGAAGAGTTCTAAGGTGGCCGCCTTGAAATACAAAAGTATGGTCTGTCGAGGAGCGGTAATTGGGAATTTTACCGGCCAGCTTATGCCGGAATCTATCCCACGCATACTGGGTTATATACGCATCCTCCGTCACAATAACGATGAGCCCGCCCGGCTTGGCAAGTTGAACCAGCTCCTCTACGAATAATCGTGGGTCGCTGACATGTTCGATAACGTGCCTCGTAACGACCATGTCAAATGCTTGGCGCGGCAGAGGCATACCCGGGGACTTACCCTCGACGACGTCCAAGCCTTTACTGCGGCAGAAAGCAACGGCCTTACTGCTCAACTCACACCCGCGAACGCGGTAGCCCGCGCGCTGTAAAAAGTCCAATGTAATCCCGTATCCGCAACCGACCTCTGCCACTTCTCCGGCGGCAGGCGGAGGGGAATCAGCCCACAGTTGCTTTATCAATGGAAATTCATAGCGGCTAAACATCTCCGTGTTTGAAACCCAGTAAGCCTCGGGGTCGCTCCACTGTTCCTGGTAGTAATAATGTTTATAGTAATTTTCAATCTCGATTTCCGACGCCTGGGGCTGTGCCGCGAGAATGCCACATGCCTTACATTGGGCTTGCGCGAAATGAAGGCGCTCGGGGGTCCAGGTGTCCATCGCAAATGGGCGGAACTCGACACCCTTGCATACCGGGCATTGCTTAAGCGGTAACACTTACTTTTGTCCTCGTATATCCAGTTAATTATTGGGTGTAAGGTTTGGGGGATGAGGCTAAAATGCGGCCCAGAACTTTAATGGCTTCCGACTGGCAATCAAGGCACGCGCCTGGACGCTTCGAAGTCTAGCTCCACAATCCCCCGATATTGTGCGGGGATAGGGGCAATGTCGCCGAATGCTGCCTTGCTTGAAACTGTTATGTTCGAAAGGTCGTCGAAGTCCTTTACTACTTCACTGGAATTAATCGACAGCCCGAGGTAATAGTCACCTTCTACCATGGGGAAGGAACTGACCGCCCCATCTATCCTGAGCTTTGACGTCCCGTCTAAGTTAAAAGATAGGTCGGGCTTCCTCAGATCCAGGATGGCAGCGCGCCTGCCGAGGGCCGTGTAGATTATTATGGCGAGGTCATTGATGCGGGTTGCTTCGGGAGCCCACAATTCCATGGAGAAGCTCAAGGGCTTTCCGCTAACGACAGGGTCAGGGTCGAACTGAAATTTTTGCAACTGTATATTCTTGCTAAGCTGGACGGGCTGACCTGCTCTTACGCCGGAGAGCGCCTTCCCTTCGTTTAAGTATTGTTCAATCTGCTCCGATGTGGGGCCACTCCCAACAATCTCGCCGAGCCTCAAGCGTATCGCGCGGGAACATAAAGCTTGAATGGCCGTCATGTCGTGGCTTACAAATAATATAGTTCGTCCCTCCTTAGCGACGTCCTGCATCTTCCCCAGACACTTGTTTTGAAAAGCGGCGTCCCCCACGGCGAGGACCTCGTCGATGACCATCACGTCCGGCTCTAGATGCGCAGCCACGGCGAATGCCAAACGGACGTACATCCCGCTGGAGTAATGCTTTACCGGAGTATCCAGAAATTTCTCGACCTCCGCGAACGCCACAATCTCATCAAATTTACGGATTATATGTGCTTTACTCATCCCTAAAATTGCGCCGTTCAAAAAAATGTTTTCTCTGCCAGTCAATTCGGGATGAAAGCCTGTGCCGACCTCCAATAAGGAGCCGACGCGACCTTGAACATCAACCTCACCCTTGGTCGGCGCCGTAATCCGTGACAGAATTTTTAGGAGAGTAGACTTACCGGCCCCGTTTCTCCCGATAATACCTACGATCTCGCCACGCTTAATCTCGAACGAAATGTCCTTAAGAGCCCAGAAAGTCTCGTATCCGCCAGGTCGTGAGGCGCTTCGGCCTTTCAAGGCCGAACCGAAGAGGCGAAAGGGTGCTGATATGGTCTCCGTAATGGTATCGCGGAGCGCCCTGTAGCGTACGCGCTCCCCTATACGGTATTGCTTACTTAAATCTTCACAGCGAATGGCAAGCTCGGTCATAAAATCCGTGAGTCAGTGGGGCCTGGCGTTTGATGAAACGTGTATTCAAACTATGTCCGCGAATGTCTGTTCCATGCGGCGGAAATAATAGAGCCCTCCGATGAATATCAGCAGAACAGCCAATGTTGATACCGCGAGCATGGCGCCGGGGCCTTCGGCCTTTCCGAGCAATGCCCACCGAAAGCCCTCGACAACGCCGGCCATCGGGTTCAACCCATAAAGCCAGCGCCAGCGCTCCGGAACGATGCTTGACGGGTACGCCACAGGCGTCGCGAAGAGCCAGAATTGCGTTAGGAATCCGATGGTGTAGCGCACGTCACGGTATTGGACATTTAATGCCGAAAGCCATAGCCCGACCCCGAGCGCAGTCATCACCGCGAGTAGGAGGAAGAGCGGAAGGGTGATGACCATCACCGTCGGCGTTATACCGTAGTAAGCCATCATGGCTAAAAGGATGGCGAAAGCTATGGCGAAGTCTGCAAGGCCGCCCAGGACGGCAGAGATCGGCACGATGAGGCGCGGGAAGTAAACTTTGGTGATGAGCCGCTCGTTGGCGACCAGGCTGTTGCCCGACTCCGACAGCGCGTGCGAGAAAAGCTGCCACGGCAGCAGCGCGCAGAAGGCGAAGATCGGGTACGGGATGCCGTCCGAGGGGATGCCGCCGAGCTTCCCGAAGAAGAGGCTAAAGACCACCATCATGAAGAACGGCTGGATGACGGCCCACGCCGCACCGAGCGCCGTCTGCTTGTAGCGAACCTTGATGTCCCGCCAGGTCAGGAAATAGAGCAGCTCGCGGTACTCCCACAACTCTTTGAGGCCGAGCGACGCCCACCCTTTCGGCGGGCGGATCTTGAGGACCGGGAGCGACGCGGGCGTGTCCGCCTTGACCGCTTCGAGGGCCAGGTTGCTTTCCATCTCTCTTACGACTAGCCCCTCAGCGGCTTGGCCTGGTCCATCGAGCCGAACAGCGAGGCGAGGCCGCGCGGGCGGGAGCCGCGTACGCTCACGCTGAACGCGCCGTCGCCGATGAGTGCGGCGGGCGTCTCCCTAGTCAGTCTTAGCGCGTGCCGCGCGCCGAAGCTGCCAATTAACTCTTCCCGCGCAATAGCGAGCGAGCTTTTCTGCTCTGCGCTGCGGCGGGCGTTCGAGGCAACGACCGAGCGCCCCTCGAACTTTCGCAGGCACTCCAAGGCGAAGCGCCGAACCTCGCGGCCGTGCGTGCCGGCCACGCTGGCGGCGTCGATCTGGAGCGTCAGGCCCTCCGAGACCCAGCGCCCGAGCCGGGCCGCGTCGCGGCGCAGGACTGTGTTGCATTCCGGGTGAGAGAGGACTACCGAGAACCCGGCATGCGACAGAGCCCCCCAAACGCCCTCCGCCTCCGGGGGCGCTTCGACGGACGGCAGGGAGATGAGCAGATGCCGCTTGCCCGCGAGCGCCAGCTCGGCCCCGTAGCGGCCGACCAGCGCGGGGAGTTCCGGGCTGAACTGGAGCGCGAAGCCGAGTTTGAGAGACAGGAGGCCGCGCAACTCGGCTTCGAGGCGCCTGAGCTTTCGCAGGCACTCGTCGAAGGGGAGCGGGGGCTCCGCGTGGCCGGCCTCCCACCGCGGCGTGGCGACGAGCGTTCGGACGCCGTCGGCCGCGGCCGCACGGCACATCTCCAGCGACTCGGCGAATGAGTCGGGGCCGCAAGGCGTGCCGTCTAGGATGTGGCTGCGCAGGTCTATCATGAGGTAGCTGCCTTTCTCGGAAAGAGTGTTGTGTCGGGGCGCCTATTCTTACTCTACGTCTCTTATGCCACCTCTTCGGCCGCGCCGGCTTCGGCATTGTAATAGGACTGCGAGTAGTAGCTGCGGTAGTAGTAGTAGTCGTGCTCGCGCAGGTTGACGTTGTTGAGGATGACGCCGAAGACCTTGGCGCCGACGTCCTGAAGGAGCTGCTTGGTGCGGCGGGCGACGCCGCGCGAGGTCTTGCCGCTGTGGACGACGAGGAGGACGCCGTCGACGAGCGTGGAGGCGAGCACGCCGTCGGTGAAGGAGCCGACGGGCGGGGTGTCGATGACGATGTGGGTGAACGTGCCTTCGAGCGTCCTGATGAGGGCGCGCATCTGCTCGGAGCCGATGAGCTCGGCCGGGTTCGGCGGGACGGCGCCCGAGGTCAGGATGTTTAAGCCCGTCCCCTCCTGCTGGTGGATCATCGAGAGCACCTCGGCCTCGCTCATGTCGTCCGAGAGGATCGTGCTCAGGCCCCGGCCGTTCGCGACCTCGAAGATCGTGTGGAGGCGCGGGCGGCGCATGTCGGCGTCGATGATGAGGACGCTGGCGCCCGTCTGCGCGAGCGAGAGGGCGGTGTTGACCGCGGTCGTCGTCTTCCCTTCCGACGGGACGCTCGAAGTGACGAGGAGCGTCTTGGGCGCGCGGCCCGGGGTCGAGAGCAGCACCGAGGTCCGGAGGTGCCTGTACGCCTCGGCCAGCGCCGAGCGGCTGTCGACGTTGATGAGCAGCTCGGGCGCCCCCTGACCGTGGCCGTCGCGTCGCGCGAGCGACGTCGAAGGGAGGAAGCGCCGCCTGGTGAACCCGCCGACCGCCGGGATGACGCCCATCGAGGGCAGGCGGAGCCAGCGGTCGACGTCCTCGGTCGAGCGCACGGAGTCGTTCATGTATTCGAGGAAGATGGAGAGGCCGACGCCGCCGGCGAGCGAGAGGAAGAGCGCCATCATCACGCCGCGCAGCCGCTGCGGGCCGACGGGGTGGTCGGGGACGATGGCGTAGTCGGCGACGAAGATGTTGTTGGGGGTGCCGGCGAGCACCACGTCGTTCTCCTTCGAGCGCTGGAGCAGGCCGTCTAAGAGCTGCTTGTTGGTCTCGATCTCCTGCTGGATGATGCGGTAGTTGATGGCCGACTCGTTCTGCGTGAGCGTCTCGCCGCGCTGGCGGTTGAAGTCGGCGCGCACCGCACTCTCGCGGCCGAGGGCCTGGCGGTAGCGCGTCTCAAGGTTGGTGGTGATGACCGAGGTCGCGCGCGACTTGGTCTCGCCCGCCTGCTTTTCGAGCGTGGCGATCTGCTGGTTGATCTCCTTGACCTCGGGCCACTCTTCGGTGTTGCTGACGAGGAGCTGCGCGCGGCGCTCCCGGAGCGCGGCCAGCTTCGTCTCCACGTCCTCCTTGGACTTGCCGTCCTTCTCGGCGAGGGCGCCGGCGGCGCCCGGCGCGAGGGCGGCGCGGTAGGCGGCCTCGGCGTCCTTGCGCTCGTTCTCGGCCTGGAGGAGCTGCTGGTTGAGGCCGGCCAGGCGCTCGACCACCGTGTTCTGGCTGCCGTCCAGGGAGAGTATCTGGTGCGTCTTGGCGTAGTTGACGAGTCGCTCCTCGTTGCTGCGGATGCTCGACTGGAGCTCGGCCACGCGCTTCTGGAGGAAGTCGCCGGCCGTGGCGTTCGTCTCGGTCTTCTTTTCGAGATTGGAGAGGACGAAGGTGTCCGCGATGGCGTTGACGATCTTGGCCGCGACCTGCGGGTCGCCGTGCGTGTACTTGATGTCGATGAGGCGCGTGTCCTTGTTGTAGGAGCTGGTGCGCGTCTCCCTGACGGGCTCGACCTTGAGGTCCGCCTGGAGGCGGCGGACGAAGGGGTCGAGCTTCTTGGCCTCGACCAAGTCCTCGCGGGCGGTGGCGGGCGCGACCTCGCCGGTGAGCGGGAGCTGGTAGACCTCCCTGCCCTTCTGCTCGTCCGACTCCGACTGCCGGAGGCGAACCATGCGGAGGAAGTTCTGCCAGACGGTGCGTTTCTTGCCGGCCGAGGGGCGGAGGAACGCCTGGTTGTGTTCGAGGTCGAGCGTCTTCACGACGCGGCGCAGGAGCGCGGCGCTCGTCAGGTTCTGGAGCTGCGTGTTGAAGTAGGCCGGGTCGGAGGTCGCGCTGTTGATGACGACCGTGCCGCTCTTGGTCGCCCCGCTCATGGGGTTGCTTTCGAGGTCGACCTGGACGCGCGTCTGCGCGGTGTAGATGTCGGGCTTCTGCGCGACGTAGACGGCCGCCGCCGCCGTGACCAGGAGGGTGAGGCCGACGATCAGCCACAGGTGTTTGCGCACGGCCCGCAGGTACTCGCGGAAGTGGTTCTCCTCCGCGCCGCCGTCGGCATCGCCGTAGTTGGCGTAGCTCGTGTAAGGGTTGAGCGCCGGCGCGGGCGCCGCGGCGGCCTGCGGCCTGTCTATTTCTTTCGGCTCGGGGAGCGCGAAGGGCTGACCGTTCGTTTCCTTCATGAGACTTTCTCGCTTCCTGACTTGAGGGGCAAGGGGGCGCGCCCGCATCTCCGCCGGGCGTTACTTCCGAGTCGCTTACCGGATGATCTGCACGGGGAGCTGGCCGATGGAGGGGACGACCACACCGATGAGGCTCTTGAGGAGCCTCTTGCCGCCGGCGACGGGGACCTCGATGATGTCGTTCGGGAGGAGCGCGATGTCCTCGGCCTTGTTGTTCTTGATGGCCTCAAGGTCGACGAAGAACTCGCGGCTGGCGGCCCCGCCCGACTCCTGCCGGATGACGCGCACCTTCTCCTTCCGCGAGTCGGGCATGTGGCCGCCGACCATCGCGATGGCGCGCGAGACCGTCAGGTGCTCGTCCCTGAGCGGGACGGGGCCGGGGCGCAGGACGTTCCCGACGACGTAGACCTCCTTCGCCTCGGGCAGCGTGATGACGTCGCCCGGCTGGAGGAACGGGTTCGCGCGCTCGTCGGCCCTGAGCGTGTCCTCCAGCTTCAGGGTGATGAAGGCCGGGCCGGCGGCCTCGTCTATCACCGCGACGTTCTGCGCGGCCCCGCCGGCGGGCTTCGCCTCACACATGCCGAGGGCGGGCATACGCGCGATCTGGATGCGCCCGCCCGACTTCTCGGTGGCGCCGCCGGCGTAGAACTGAACGAGTTCTAAGAGCCGGACGGGGCGGCGGAGCTGGAACTGACCCGGCCGCGCCACCGCGCCGTTGATGGCGACGGGCTGCGAGTTGTACTCCTTAACCTTCACTACCACCTGCGGGTTGCGCTTGTACTTCGTGTAGAACTGGCGCAGGTGCTCCTGTAACTCGTTCGTCGTCATCCCGGCGGCGCGCACCTCGTTCCGCTCCTCGTTCTGGACGGAGAGGAGCGGGATCATGCCGCACTCGTTGACTTCTATGGCTTCGGAGGAGAACTGCGGGATGATGTCGGGGGCGGTGACGCGGATCGTGAGCACGTCGCGCGCGCCGATGCGGTACTGGTCGGCCGCGGCGCGCTGGCCGTCCGATGACGCGCCGGCAGTGGGGGGAGACGAGGGGGCGACTGCGGCGCCGTTCACCGCCTGCTGCTGCGCGGTCACAGAGAAGGCGCCCGCGAGGCAGAGCGCGGCCGCGAGACCGCACCGGCGTGCTCTAACTAAAAGATTTGAGTTCATGGCTGTACGACTCACTTACGGCGGCGTGTGCGAGGCGCCGCTCGGGTGGACTTACTTGGCGGCCAGGCCGATGCGGCGCGAGAGCATCGCCTCGCGCAGGTGGTTGGGCCGGGAGAGGTTGAGGACGGTGTTGCCGAGGATGACGTTCAGCTCCTCGGCCTCGCGGACGAAGGAGCCGGCGAGCGGCTTGTCGCCGGTCTTGACGACGACGCCTTCACGCACCCACTGCCAGAACTGCGCCTGCGTGGTCCAGAAGGACTTGCCGTCGCGGCAGACGACCTGCGCCGTCCGCTTCGCCTTCCTCTTCTCGGCCTTACGTTTCGCGCTGCTCATAGCCTTCTCCCCCTTATTCTTTAACCCGGAGCGCCGACGCACCCTTCCCAACACGTGTCCTTAGGATTTTCGCCCCCCTTGAGCTACTGACCCGTCACGTCGTACCCCCGAGAGGGGGAAGCCTCGAAGCGAGGCGCCTGAAATTTTCAGCGCGTCGGCCCGCTCAGGGCGTTTGCGCCTTAAGCGGGTCGGCCTGACGGCCCGCCCCGTTTCCCGACCCGACGACGCCGTCCTCGTGGCGGAGGAGGCGCGAGATCAGCTCCCCGCGGCGGCGGACGCCGAACTTGATGAAGAGGTGGCGCATGTGGAACTTGACCGTCTGCTCGCTGATGCAGAGTTTGTCGCCGATCTCCGCGTTCGTCATACCTTCGGCGCAGCAGAGCGCGACCTGCGCCTCGCGGCGGCTGAGGTCGTAGCCGTTAACGACCCGCTCCAGCGCGGAGACGAACCCGGCTCCCCGCGCGTGGCTCCGGTACTCCTTCGGGTAGGGCTCCATCCCTGCCACGCGCCTGCGCTCGAAGATCTCCTCGGGCTCGTAGACGAGGTAGCTGCTCCCCGACCCCTCCTCGCCGCCGTCGTCGGAGGCCGAGCGCTTGCAGTCGATGCTCAGCTTCGCGACTAAGCCCGCGCGCGCGCGCCGGAGCGTCGTGTAACTCCCGAGCCCCGTCAGCTCCAGCAGCCGGCGCAGACTCAGGCTCCCCACGCACGACGCGTTCTGGCCGCACGCGGCGGCGCGCAGCGCCTCGTAGAGCGCCTGCTCGACGGGCGAGTGGCTCAGGGCCAGGAGTGCGGTCGCGCCTTCGGAGGTGGTTTCCATCGAATCCCTCGGCGGTCTTACTAAGGGTTCGGGCCGGAAGCGGCGGGCTCGTCGCAAACGCGTGAGCGCGCCTTTTGGTCGAGAACTCGTGGCGTCTTCTTCGGAGAATCTGAGTCGTCAAATTCTGCGCGGCGGCTTGAAAGCTTTCGCGGCCCCCCGGCTATAGTGCACCGGACGGCGTGGTCGCAAGGTCTCTCAGAAAGTATTTCGACGTGAGACGTCAGTCGGATGAGCGTCAAACGGCGCGGCGCCCCGGCCCGATCCGTGACGAGCTTGTGGGCCATAAAAACGGTGCTCACATAATAGGTGGCGCGCGTCCGACAGTCTGTGTGATAACACACATAAGATGCCTCCGGCGCGACATCGTCGGGCGACCGGGGCGCGTCAACACCGGGGGCCGCCGCCAGGCTGAGGCCCCCGACGCACGGAGCGTTCTGGCCGCACGCGGCGGCGCGCAGCGCCTCGTAAAGCGCCTGCTCGACGGGCGGGTGGCCGAGCGCCGGGAGGGCCGTGGCCCCTTGGGAGGTCGTTTCCATCGAGTTTCGTAGGGTCTGGGCTGAAATCCGGCGCCGCGCCGCGAAACACGAACACGTGTGCGTCTTGTTGTACGGAACCGCCGGGCGGCTACTTCTAAAGGAAAAGGGTCTTGAAACAGGTGACTCGGTTGAAAGCCTCCTGCTTCGTCTGCGAAAGCGGCGCCGGGCGGCGCGGGTCAAAAGTTACGAGGATACGTGGCGGCGTAAGACCAGAAGGGGCTGTCGGCGGAAACAGCCGCGGGCGCCTGCGCGCTCAACTCTCAGGGTGTGGGCCATATTCTCTCAGTTCGGAGGTCGTCGGCCCTCTTCCTTCTCAGGTGCTAAAAAACTACCCTCACGGAGAGGCCGGCCGAGAGTTTTCAAGATCCGATATCAACGAAAGCGCGGCGAGACAGTCTACATTAGTACACAGTTCCCTTAGTAGGCGTAGACAAAAGTCGTCACAAATTTTGCAGGCAATGAAATAATTACCGACATTTAGAACTCCGTGACGGCGCATCCCGCAAGATGCAAGACGGGTGCCGCCGTCATGTCCAACAGGCAATAAGGGCGTAGAAGCTCTCCGACGGGCCGCTCATCTACTAGTGACAATTTCATCGGGAACGTTCTAGCCCGAATGGAGCCGGGTGGTGGTTGATAAAAGTTCCTTGCCGCAGACCTCCCGCCGCGCCGGCCCGACGCGGTTGCGCCCCCGCCGAAGACTCTGATACTGATACAGTCCTACGCCCGCACACGAGACGCCCGAGGAGAAAACCGCGATGACACGTCTGAGATTATTGATTCTGCTCGCCTGCGCGCTCTTCGCGCACGCGTCCGTCCGCACGGCGGCCGCGCAGACGCCGGCGCGCGCCGGGGAGTTGCCGAGCGAGACGCCGGCTAAGTTCACGCCGACGAACGAAGGGTTCGACTACGTCCGCCGCGAGGCGATGATCCCGATGCGGGACGGCGTGAGGCTACACACGGTCATACTCGTGCCGAAGGGGGCGAAGGGGGCGCCGATACTCCTGACGCGGACGCCCTACGACGCCGACGCGCTCACGAGCCACGCCGCAAGCTCGCACCTCGGCCCCGTCCTACAGGGCTACGACAACGCCGTGGACGTGATCGTCGAGGGCGGCTACATCCGCGTCGTGCAGGACGTGCGCGGCAAGTACGGCTCCGAGGGCGACTACGTGATGAACCGCCCCTTGCGCGGGCCGCTCAACCCCACAAACGTTGACCACTCGACGGACACCTATGACACCGTCGACTGGTTAGTGAAGAACACGCCGGAATCGAACGGCAGGGTCGGGATCATCGGCATCTCGTACGACGGGTTTTTGCCCCTGATGGCTCTGGTCAACCCGCACCCGGCGCTCAAGGTCTCGGTGCCGATGAACCCGATGGTGGACGGCTGGCGCGGCGACGACTGGTTCCACAACGGCGCGTTCCGGCAGCAGGGCATGTCCTACGTCTACGACCAGGAGGCCACGCGCAAGAACGAGATCAAGTGGTGGACGAGCCACTTCGACCCTTACGACATGTTCATGCAGGCGGGCTCGGCGGGCGAGTTGGGTCGGCGGCGCGGGATGGAGCAGCTCGGCTTCTGGCGCAAGCTCTTGGAGCACCCGGCCTACGACGCGTTCTGGCAGGAGCAGGCGGTCGATAAGATTCTCGCCGCGCGGCCCTTGAAGGTGCCCGTGATGCTCGTCCACAGCCTTTGGGATCAGGAGGACATCTACGGCGACATCGCCGTCTACAAGGCCATCGAGCCGAAGGACACGACGAACGACCGGGTCTTCCTCGTCCTCGGCCCGTGGCACCACGGGCAGGCGATCAGGGAGGGCTCCGCGCTCGGCGCCGTCAGGTTCGGCAGCGACACGGCGCTCACCTTCCGCCGCGAGGTGCTGCGCCCCTTCCTCGACCAGTACTTGAATGACGGCGCGCCCAAGGCGGACGTGGCCCCCGTCACGGCCTTCGAGACGGGGACGAACCGTTGGCGCCGCCTACAGTCCTGGCCTGCGGGCTGCGAGCGGGGCTGCCCGGTGAAGCCGACGCCGCTCTACCTCTCTTCGGGCCTGAAGCTGAGCTACGACGCGCCCCGGTCGGGCGACGCCTTCGACGAGTACGTCTCCGACCCGTCGAAGCCCGTCCCCTACCGCAAGCGACCCATCGACGACACCACCTGGCGACAGTGGCTCGTAGACGACCAGCGCGAGGCTTCGGGGCGGCCGGACGTGCTCACCTTCACCTCGGACGTGCTGACCTCGCCGGTGAAGGTCAGCGGCGAGCCCGTCGCCAACCTCTTCGCCTCGACTTCCGGGACGGACTCGGACTGGGTCGTCAAGGTCATCGACCTCTACCCGGACGAGGTCGCGGGCCAGCCCGAAATGGGGGGCTATCAACTGATGGTCTCGGCCGACATCATCCGCGGCCGCTACCGCGAGAGCTTCGAGACGGCGAAGGCCATAGAGGCGGATAAGCCGCTCCTCTACCGCTTCGCGCTGCCCACGGCGAATCACGTCTTCCTGCCCGGCCACCGCATCATGGTGCAGGTGCAGTCGAGCTGGTTCCCACTCTACGACCGCAACCCGCAGACGTTCGTGCCGAACATCTTCTGGGCGAGACCTTCGGACTACCGCAAGGCGACGCAGAGGGTCTACCACGCGCCCGGCCGGGCCAGCTTCGTCGAGCTGCCGCTCGTCACGTCCCCGTAGAATTACCTGCGGCCAGGGCCGGCCGTCACGTCCGGAGGGTGAACGGGTTGAAGTCCGTCCCGCGGTCGTAGAAGTCCTCGCGCTCGACGCGCTTCAGGAAGCCGACGACGAGGTAGGTCAAAGGCGTCATCAGCGCCTCGACGCCGACCTTCACGCAGAAGTTCGAGGCCATCACCGCCGCCACGAGCTGCGGCGGCCAGTCGCCCCAGAAGGCGAGCGGGTAGAAGATGAGCGAATCGACCGCCTGCCCCACGACGGTCGAGCCTATCGTCCTCATCCAGAGGAACCGCCCCTCGGTCTTGAGCTTCATCTTCGCCAGCACGAACGAGTTGATGAAGTCGCCGGCCCAGAAGGCCGCGAGCGACGCGGCGACGATGCGCGGCGTCGAGCCGTAGACGACCTGGTAGGCCGCCTGGTGCGGCCAGTCCGGCGCGGGCGGCAGCGCGATCACCGCCTGGCTCATCGCCGACGCGAAGAAGAGCGCCCCGAAGCCGGCCCAGATCACGCGCCGCGTGCGCGCGTAGCCGTAGACCTCGGTCAGGATGTCGCCGAAGATGTAGCTGACGGGGAAGAAGAAGACGCCCGCGCCCACCGAGTAGCCCGCGATCCGGCAGACCTTCCCGACGCCGATCAGGTTGGAGCAGAGCAGCACGGTCACGAACGCGGCCATGACGAAGTCGAAATACTTGTAGACGCGCCTCGGCGCGGCGGCGGCTTCTGTCCCCAACAGTCTTCCCCTCCCTCAGTAATTTGAGATTTCAAATCTGAAATTTCAAATCCTCAGGAACACCCTGACCAGCTCTTCCAACCCCCGGGCGTCCTCCTCGTCGAAGCGGCCGAGGGAGGGGCTGTCGAGGTCGAGCACGCCGAGCAGCTCGCCCCCTTTCAGCAGCGGGACGACGACCTCGGAGTTCGAGGCCGAGTCGCAGGCGATGTGGCCGGGGAACTCGTGCACGTTCTTGACCACGACCGTCCGCCGCGCCTCGGCCGCCGCGCCGCACACGCCGCTGCCCAAAGCGATGCGCACGCAGGCGGGCTTGCCCTGGAAGGGGCCGAGCACCAGCTCGCCGCCCTTGAGCAGGTAGAACCCGGCCCAGTTCAGTTCGGGCAGCGTGTGGAAGATGAGCGACGAGAAGTTCGCCGCGTTGGCGATGAAATCCTCTTCGCCTTCGACGAGTGCGCGCAGTTGGGCCGCCAGCCCCGCGTAAGTCTCGCCCTTGGTCTGCCCCTTCACGGCCGTCAACGTGTGCATCGTCGGCGCCCCCCTCCTCACTTCGCCCCTTTTCGCCTCAGCATCTCCTCGCGGCGGGCCTTGAACTCCGTGCCCGGCTTCCACTCGGGGTACTTGTCGCCCTCGGCCACGCGCAGCCCGACCTGGAAGAGCAGCCGCACGTCGTCCACCGCGCCGGCCATGTCCCAGTCCGGCTTCACCTCGTCCGAAGGCTTGTGGTAGTCGCGCTCGGTGTACTCCCGCCGCTTGCGCGGCCCGTAGTCTTCGGGCTTGCCGACGTAGTCCGCGCCCGAGTGGAGGAAGGTCAGGGCGGGTACGCCGCGCTTCATGAATTCGAGGTGGTCGGAGCGGTAGAAGAAGCCCTTCTCCGGCTCCGGGTCGGGCCTGACGGTCTTGCCCTGCGCGGCGGCGACCTCGGCGAGCAGGTCTTCGAGCGTGGTGTTGCCGTAGCCGATGCTCACGACCGAGCGCGTGCGCCCCCACAGGTTCATCATGTCCATGTTGATGTCGGCCAGCGTGCTCTCCAGAGGGTAGAGCGGGTTCTGCGCGTAGAACTTCGCGCCGAGCAGGCCCGACTCCTCGGCCGTCACGGCCAGGAAGACGACCGAGCGCTTCGGCGGCCCCGGCAGGCGTGTGAAGGCGCGCGCGATCTCCAGCATCTCGGCCACGCCCGAGCCGTTGTCCAGCGCGCCGTTCCTGATCCGGTCTCCGTCAAGTTTCTCGTCGCGCCCGAAGGCGTCCCAGTGGGCGCTGTAGACGACGTACTCGTCCTTCAGCTTCGGGTCCGAGCCTTCGAGCCGGGCGACGACGTTGCGCGAGCTGACGCGGCGCGACTTCACCGACAGACGGAAGCTCGCCTTCGCGCCGAGCGCCACCGGCCTGAAGTCTCGGCGCGCGGCCGACGCCTTGAGCCGGTCGAAGTCCTGCCCCGCGGCTGCGAACAGTTCCTTCGCGCGGTCTAAGGTTATCCAACTCTCGACGGCCGCGCGCCCCATGTTCCGGTCGGGCGTCTCGATGTCGAAGTTCTCGCCGCCCCAGCCCGAGACGACCGTCGTGTAAGGGTAGCCGGCCGGCCTGGTCTCGTGGACGATGACGCAGGCGGCCGCGCCCTTCTCGGCCGCGACCTCGTACTTGTAGGTCCAGCGGCCGTAGTAGGTCATCGCCTCGCCCTTGAACGTCTTCCCGTCGAGCTTCGAAGGGTCGGAGGGGTCGGCGACGGGCGGGTCGTTGATGAGCATGACGACGGTCTTGCCCCGCACGTCCAGGCCCTTGTAGTCGTCCCAGCCGTACTCGGGCGCGACCACGCCGTGGCCTACGAAGACGACGTCCGAGTCTTCGACCGAGACCTCCGGCACGACCCGCCGCGTGACGGCGACGTAGTCGTCGGGCGACTTGAGGTCGATCCTCTTACCCCCGACTGTGAAGTGTGCCGAAGGGGTCGCCGTCTGGCCGACGAGCGGGACGGATTGGACGTAGGTTCCGTCGGGGTTGCCGGGCTTGAGGCCGAGCTTCCGGAACTGCTCGGTGAGGTACTTGACCGTCAGTTCCTCGCCGCGGCTCCCCGGCGCGCGCCCCTCGAACTCGTCCGAGGCCAGCACGCGTATGTGGCGCAGGATGTCTTCGCCGCTCACGCCCGCGAGCGCGGCCGCCGCCCCCGCCTGCTTCCCCGCGGGCCGGCGCGACCTCTGCCCCTTCGCGGCCGCGGCGGCGAGGCAGGCGGCCGCGGCCGCCAGCACGCACACGCCCATGAAGACTCTCAACATCACCCTCCAACGGTCTCAGGGGCACCCGCCCTGACCGCGACTCTTAAAAGCTGTGGTTCGTTACCGTCTACCAGCTTAATCCCCCTCTCCGCGAACCGCCAACCGGGGGTCGGGCGGTCAACGCGCGGGAATCGACCGGAAGAGGCTCAGCACGCTGCGGGCGATCTTCGACTCCGCGGCGAGCAGGTTGTCGGGGCCGTTCACCGTCGGCCGCGTCTCTGTGTTGAAGGCCAGCAGGCTCGCCGTCCGCGTCTCGGGACACAGGCTCAGGTAGACCTTGAACCCGTTCTGGTCGCCGTTGTGCCCGACGTAGCGGCGGCCTTCGATGTCGTCCACGAAGAAGGAGAGCCCCACCGAGGTCTCGGCCCGCATCCACCCTTGAGTGAAGTCGTCCGCGGCCACCATCTGCGGCCGCCACATCTCTTCGAGCGACGAGCGCTTGAGCACGCCGTCGTAGGCTGCCTGCTTCGACGGGTCGCCCAGAAGGAAGTTGACGTACCTGACCATGTCGGGGAGCGGCGCGTTCAGGCCGCCGTTCGAGACCGTCACGCCCGTGTCGGCGTCGAAGCGCGCCTCCGTCCTCCCGCCTTCGCGCACGTAGTAGCTGTGCGAGCGGTGCTTCAGGAGGTGGTAGGGCGTGGAGTCGAAGTAGCTGCGGTGCATCTCCAGCGGCTTGAAGATGTTCTTGTCGACGTAGACCTCGTAGTCGTCGTGCGAGAGCTGTTCGATGACGCGCCCGAGGTAGATCACGCCCGGGTTCGAGTAGCTGAAGCGGCTGCCGGGCTTAAACAGCACCTCGGTGTAGGGCATCATCGCCACGAGCTGAGACCAGCCCGGCGGCTCGAACGGCTGCCAGTCCTTCGAGTCGTCGCGCCAGACCCAGGTCGGGTTGCGGAAGCCGGCGCTGTGCGTCAACAGGTGCCGGATGGTGATCTCCGACACGTCGCCGAAGGGGTCGTGCGCGGCCCTCAGCTCCGGCACGTACTTGACGACGGGGTCGTCGAGCTTGAGCAGCCCGCGGTCGCGGAGCTGCATGATGGCGATGCCGGTGAAGGTCTTGGTGACGGAGGCCCAGTGGTAGATGGTCTCCTGGTCCACGGGGACGCCGCTACGGGCGTCGGCGAGGCCGTAGAACTCGCGCGCGACGACGCGGTTGTCTCGGACGAGGTAGAAGCTCGACCCGACGAAGCCGCCCTCGCGCAACCCGCGCAGGTAGTTCGCCCTGAACTCCCGGTACGCGCGCGCGGGTTCGCCTTCGCGGCCGGGCGCGGGCTGGCCCGCGGCGGGCAGGGGGGCGGACGTTAACGAGGCGAGGGCGAGGACGAGACGGCCGAGTAACTTGGATTCCATGTCAGGGCGTTCTTCCCTCCATTTCTCGAACGATGACTTAACAGGCTGTGCCCCCGTGTCCGTGGTGAAATCCTTCTTTTACCGCCGAGGGGTGATTTTCCAAAGCTCCCCGTCCCTCTCGTCCGTGACCACGTAGAGCGCGCCGTCCGGCCCCTGGCGCACGTCGCGGACGCGCTGGTCGCGGTCGGCCAGCAGGTGCTCTTCGCCGACCACGCGGTTACCTTTGATGACCAGCCGCACGAGTAACTTCTGCACGAGCGAGCCGACGAAGAGGCTCCCGCGCCAGGCGGGGAAGGCCGCCCCGGTGTAGTACTGCGCGCCCGAGGGGGCGATGACCGGGTCCCAGTAGTAGACCGGCTGCTCCAAGCCCCCGCGCGCGGTGATGTCGCCGGGGATGGGCTCGCCCGAATACTCCTCGCCGTAAGCGATGACCGGCCAGCCGTAGTTCTTACCCCTCTCGATCAGGTTCAGCTCGTCGCCGCCCTTCGCCCCGTGCTCGATTGTCCAGAGCCTACCCTGGTCGTCGAAGGCCGCCGACTGCACGTTGCGGTGGCCGAGCGTCCAGGTCTCCGGCAGGGCGCCCGCCTGTTTGACGAACGGGTTGTCGGCGGGCACGGAGCCGTCCGGGTTGATGCGGACGATCTTGCCGAAGTGGCTGCCGAGCTGCTGCGCCTGCGGGCGGGTCACGGTCTTGTCGAACCGCTCGCCGAGCGTGACGTAGAGTTTGCCGTCGGGGCCGAAGGCGAGGCGCGAGCCGAAGTGCAGGCCGTTCGGGTAGGTCGGCATGGCCCGGAAGATGACGCGCACCTGCTCAAGGTTCCGACGGTCTTCGGTCAGAACGCCCCGCGCCACGCTCGTCCCGTTGCCGCCCTCGCGCGGCTCCGTAAAGCTCCAGTAGATGGTTCGGTCGCGTGAGAAGTCGGGGCTGAGGGCGACGTCGAGCAGGCCGCCCTGACCGCGCGCGTCCACCGGCGGCAGACCGCCCTGACCGCTCGCCGCCGAGACGCCGCCCTGACCGACCGGCAGCAGGCCGCCGACGGGCGGGCCGACCTCGCCTCTGGCCGAAACGACGCGGAGCCGCCCCGTCTTCTCCGTGACCAGAAGGTCGCCGCCCGGCAAAGGCTCGACCGCCCAGGGCCGCTCCAAGCCCTTCGCCAGAACCGTCACCTCGAAGGCCGCGTCGGACTTCACCCCGCAGGCGCGCGTCTGCCCGGGGAAGGCGGGCTTCTGTTTCTCCGCGTTCGGCGCCCTCGTTTCGAGCGGCGCGCAGTTCGAGCCCGAAGCCTGCGTAGCGTTCGGGGCGGAAGTCTTCGCCGGCTCGCGCGTGTTCTGTGCGCAGGCAGGCCCGGCGGTTGTCGTCAAAAGCGTCAGGGCAAGGGCGATTAGATTTCTCTTCATCTATGACAGTCCTGAAAGTTTTAGTCTGAGGTTTAAAGTTTCAATCGGTTTCTTGCCGTCGCTGAATCGGCCGTGTCAAGGTTCTATCATATTCGGACTCCGCCCCGCGTCGCGCCCGAACGTCGACTCCTCAGCCGACGCCGACGGCGCGGGCGTTCGGCGGGCCTCTTGACAGGCGTGAAACCGCGCGCCTAAAGTCTCAACTCTCCTGAGCACATGACGGGCCGCTCGGGTTCGCGCCGCCGACCCGGGCCGGTCATCCCTTCCCTTCTTCGGACAGACAACAACGCACGACGCGTATCGCACGGAGGTCTGATGAAAAGAAAGCTTATCCTCTCGGCCGCGCTCCTGTCGCTCGGCCTGGCGCTGGCCTGGGGCATCCCCGCCCGCGAAGGCTCCTCCCGCAAGATGCAGCTCGCCGCGACCGCGCTGGCCGCGCAGGCGCGCGAACACTGCGGCACGAAGCAGATAGACGAGGCGACCGCGACGCAGTACCAGGCACGTCTGAGCGACTTCAACTCCCGCCGCGGCCCCGGCCAGATACGCAAGTCCGGCTCGGTCACGGTCGGCGTCTACTTCCACGTCGTCAACAAGGGCGCAGGCGTTGCCAACGGCGACGTGCCGGCTAAATGGCTGCGCGACCAGATCGACGTGCTCAACGCGGCCTACGCCGGCGCAGACCCCAACGCCGGGCCGGCTTCGGCCAACACGCCCTTCCGCTTCGCGCTCGTCGGCGTAGACCGCACGACGAACGCCGCCTGGTTCGACGCCGCCATCGGCTCGCCCGAGGAGCGCGAGATGAAGACGGCGCTCCACGTCGGCGGCGCCAACACGCTCAACTTCTACGTGACGAACGCGGGCGGCAACCTCCTGGGTTGGGCGACGTTCCCCTTCTGGTACGAGGGCGACCCCTCGATGGACGGCGTCGTCGTCCTCTACTCTTCACTCCCGGGCGGCAACTGCTGCGAGCCGCGCGTCTACAACCAGGGCGACACGGGCACGCACGAGGTCGGCCACTGGCTCGGCCTGTTCCACACCTTCCAGGGCGGGTGCGCGGCCGTCTACAACGACTTCGTCGCCGACACCCCGTCCGAGCGCAAGCCCGCCTTCGGCTGCCCCGTCGGCCTCGACTCGTGCCCCGGCGCGGGCGTGGACCCCATCGAGAACTTCATGGACTACTCGGAAGACTCGTGCATGTACCAGTTCACGTCGGGCCAGTCGGCGCGCATGGAGGGGCTCTCGCTCCAGTACCGCGGGCTGTGAGTTCTTTGACTGTTCGAGGGGAGGGCGTGCATGTGGACGTGCGTCAGTTGCGGTGAGACGGAGAACGAAGAGACCTTCAAGTTCTGCTTCGCGTGCGGGGCGCCCGGCCCCGCCGCCGAAGAGCACACGCAGCAGGAAGAGCACACGCAGCAGGGTCGGCCGGGCCTGCCGCAGACGCGCGAGTTCCCCCCCGCCGAGCCGGAGGGCGAGCAGCCGCCCGCGGCGGAGGAGCATGAGCACGGGTTCAAGCTCCCGAAGGCGCTCACCTCGCTCGGGCAGAGGCTCCGGCAGGCCACCACGGCCGGGGGCGAACAGGTCGTAAGCGTCAAGGTCTCTGCGGAGGCGCAGGAGGCTCTGGAACTGCTCCTACAGGCCGGCCGCTACGACAACGCGGCGGAAGCGGCCGGGTTCCTGCTCGAAGAGGGGGTGAAGGCGCAGGCGGAACTGCTCTGGGTGATTCGGGAGAAGCTCTCAGAGATAGAACGGCTGCGCGCCGAGTTGAGGAGCATCGGCGGCGGCGGCCGTTGACGGTTGCGTGAGACGAACTTTGAAACGCGCGCCCTTAGCGGCGCGCGTTTTTTTCGTGGAAGTCCGAAGCGTCGATGCGGAAGAGGACGCTGTCCCGGCCGACCGCGTTGGGCCTCGTCCCGTCGCGCACGCCGCCGGGAATCTTACCACCGCCCGGCGAAAATTTTTCTGAAGACGCGCGTTAAAGATTTGTGACCGAATGGGGGTTTAATGCCCCCCGTCCGACGAGTTTGGGGGAACGAGTCGGGCACCTTAATGGGTCAGGCGGGCCGCTTTGGGGGAGGCGGCCCGC
Source organism: Pyrinomonadaceae bacterium (assembly GCA_036389235.1). Classification (GTDB taxonomy): domain Bacteria; phylum Acidobacteriota; class Blastocatellia; order Pyrinomonadales; family Pyrinomonadaceae; genus QHXN01. The sequence continues at coordinate 42,156 of DASVQJ010000289.1, forward strand.
TTTCCTTTTGCTGCGCGGGGGCGCGGGAGGCTTATGCGCACGGACGGCGAAGAGGGCGGCCGGGCGGGCCGGAGTGCCGGGGCGGACGAAGGTGAAGTGTCCCTGGCGGAGATCGCGAAGGCGCTCGCGGAGATCGTCTCGGAATTGAAAGAGGTCAACACCTCTCTGCGGGCCATAGCCAGGAGCCAGGCGCAGCGTGCGACGCAGAAGCGCCAGCAGCCGGGCTCCTGAGACGACCGCCCGCGCCCGGCCGGTTTGAACAAGGGGGTTCGCATGTCGTCGGACTCGTGGAACCTTTCGCGGCGCCTGAGGCGGCTCGTCCGCCGCGCCGTCTGCGAACGCTTCGGCCATAGCTGGAAGTTCGCCGCCGACACCTTCCACTGCCGCGCCTGCCGCATCACGGGGCAGGACGCCTACTACCGCCGCAGGCGCGGGCGCGAATTCGCCCGCTGACCCGAATCTTCCCCGCCCTTCCCCCCATCTACGCGCCGACGAGACCCCACAACCCATCCATCAAGACTACGTGCAACGCTTTTTGCAAAAACTCTTGACCCGTGTAAACAGACCGGCTTAGACTCGCCGCGTTGATTGCCCCGTCCGCCCCGCAGCTTCGTCGGCCGAAATTTAAGCCGGAGGGTTTACACGTGCCTCCCCAGTCTCAACCCGATAAGCCTTCCGTCATGGTGGTGGAAGATTTCGACGACACGCGCCAGTTAATCGCCCTCGAACTGCGCGGGGAGGGTTACGAAGTCGTCGAAGTCTCGGACGGCAGGGAGGCGGTCGAGGCGGTCAGGAGGCGCTGCCCCGACATCGTGCTTCTTGACCTTTCGCTGCCCGGGTGTGACGGGCTCTCCGCGGCCTACAGGATGCGCGAAGTGGGGGCGATGTGCCACGTGCCTATCGTCGCCTGCACCGCGCACGACGCGGCCCTGCACAGGGACGCGGCGCTGGCGGCCGACTGCGACGAATACCTTTCGAAGCCGCTGGACATGGGGCGGCTCGAGGAGGTCGTGGGCCGCCTGCTGGCCGAAAGCTCCGACGCGGTCAGGAGGGGCGACGCGGAGGCGAGGGCGAGGCGCATTACGTCTGCGAACCTGGACGACGAAGGGCTGCGCGACTATCTGGACGGGCTGATGGGGCGAAACGGTGCGCCGGAGTGAGGACGCGTCCTCACTCCGGCGTGTCAGTGGTGCGGGGTTCTAGCGTGTCTTCCTACCCGTCCTGCGCAGGAGCGAAGAGTATTCGAGGAGCTTGCGGCTCATCTTGTCGCGCCCGCGGTCTTCGAGCGAGCCGGTCAGTCCCGACAGCTCCTCCGAGTCCGCCCGGGCCTCCTCGTCTTCGGGCCGCGAGGCGCAGTACGCCAGCGTGGCCTCACGCGCGCTTGCGACGACGTGGACGGCGGCGGCGTAGTCGCCCCGATCCATGTGGGAGACGGCCTCGCGCCGCGCCCTCGCGTTCATCAGGAGCCGGACGGCCTTCGTCACCTCGGGGTTCGCGGGCAGCACTTCGACCTCATGTGAGTCGGCGAACTCGACCTCGAAAGCCTGCTTCAGGACTTCGGCGCCGCGGGCCTCGCGCGGCGTGTAGCCGACGCGCAGGTCGAGTATGCGCATACGGTCGCCGGCCGCGCGCGCCGGGAGGTGGAGCCGGAGCACGACGTCTAAGGGCGAGCCGGCCTGCAAGTCCGGCAGACGGTAGCGCCCGGTCTCGGTCAGCTCGAAGTCGTTGAGCACGTCCGAGACGCGCACGCCGTCCGAGGGCACGAGCCCGAGCGAGACCTCGCGCGCGAACTGCGCGAGCAATCCCTCCAGTTCGACGGCGAAGACGCGCTGCATGTCCGCGGCCTCCGCGACGTGCCAGGCGTTGCCGCCGCCCGCGCGCGCCATCGGGATGAGGAGGTCTTCGTTGAAGTCCTCGCCGATGCCGACGGTCGAGGTGCCGACGCCGCGCTCGAAGAGACCTCTGGCCTGCGAGACGATCTCGTCCGTGCTCGTCAGACCGACGTTGGCGAGCCCGTCCGTAATCAGCAGCACGCGGTTGACGGCCCCTTCGTCCAGGTGCTCGCTGACCTGCATGCCGCCGCGCACCCAAGCCTCGTGCAGGGCCGTCGAGCCGCGCGCGCCCACGCCCGCGATGAGGCGCTTCAAGCCCCCTTTGTCCTCGACGGGGCCGCTCGGGATGAGCACTTCCACCACGTCGTCGAAGATGACGACGCTCAGGCGGTCGGCCGGGAGCAACTGCTCCACGCAGTAGCGGGCCGCCTCCCGCGCGCGCTCCATCTTCGCCCCCTGCATCGAGCCGGAGCGGTCGAGCACGACCGAGAGGTTGAGCCGCCGCCGCGCGGAGTCGCCGCCCCCCGACTCGGGCGGCGTGATACGCACCAGGACGTCCGCGGTCTGCTCCCGCCCCGCGGCGAGCTTCGCGCGCTCCGTCAGGACTTCGACTTTCAACTGCTCTTGCGTCATACCTCTACTTCCTTCCGCGCCCCGGCTCCCGTGCGCCGCGCGCCCTCAAGACGTTCAGAAAAGCCTGCGACAGACGCCTGAGCGCCCCCTCGCCCTCCGGCGCGCGGTAGCCGTCGCTGACGTGGACTTCGAGCCCGGGCTCCAGCTCCACCCTCGCCCAAGTCTCGCGCGGCGGGGCCGAAGGCGACGCCGGCGGCGCCGCCGTTGGCGCACGCGCCTGCGGCGGCGAACCCGGGAGCGGGGACGAAGGGCTCTTCTGCAAGAGCGACTCAAGGTAGCTGAGCGCCTCGCCCCTCGCGGCCGAGCCCGACGCCTGCCCCTGCTCGGCGCCGAGCAGACGCTCCAACTGCCGCTCGGTCTTCCCCGTGACCAGCTCCCGGATGGCGCGAATGGGGAGCCCTTCGGCCTGCAACTTCTTCACGACCAGGAGCTGAAGCAGGTGTCGGAAGCCGAAGACCGACGCCGTGCCCTGCTTCTCTTCGGCCGGCGGGATGAGCCCCTCGGCGAGGTAGTACCTCACCGTCCGCTCGTCGGGCAGCTCCGTCACGGTGCCGCGCCCCTGCCGCGCCGCCCCGCTCTCGGCCAGGATGCGCGCCGCCGCCTCCGCCAGGCCCGCCACGCCCACGTACTTCCCACGCCGCGCCGCCTCAAGCCACTCCCTCATGGCGCGGGAGTATAAGCCCGACAGGATTTACTGTCAACAGTAAATCCTGTGCAGATAGATGCTGACGGATTTCGGACGCGTTGTCCGTCTTCGGCGGGCCAGAGGCTTGCCGGCCCCCCCGCTTCGAGCGCGCGCGGGTCGATGTCGCGGTCGAACAGCTCTTCGGCGCTCAGCTTCTTTACGTCCGACAGGTACTTCAACGGCACGCCGGTCAAGTTAACTTCGACTGGCGGAGCGGCCGCCTGAGGAAGGCGGCGGATTGGACGGCGTAGAATTTGAGCTGCCTCGGCAGCCTCGCCCTCCCGTCCAAAGGCTGACTCAACCCGACGAACGCTCTGATCGGGTCCGGCCACCTGCCCAGCAGCGCCGGCAGGGCGCGCGCAGGGTGTCTGAGCGACACGTCCATCAGCTCGCGCGGGAGGTGGTCGGCCGTCGTGGGCCGCTCCCACTGGCGCAGCACCTCCGCGACCAGCCAGGACGGGGCGCGTGCGGCCTTCACTTCTTCGGGCAGGTCTTTGCGCCGCGCGCCGAGCAGTCTGCGGGCGAGGTCGACGACACAGGTGACCCAGTTGCGCGTGAGTTTGTCCGCCCCGAGGGCGACCTCCCAGTCGAAGTCCGCCGGCGCCGATTCGAGCGCGGCCGCCACGTCGCAGAGCCAGAGGGGGCGGTAGGCGCTGTGCCGCAGCAGGTGGAGGCATAGAAAGCGCAACTGGTCTTCGCGGCCGAGCACGCGAATCTTCGACTCGTTTAAATCGAAGAGGCGCGAGCGCGCGTACAGCGCGTCCCACCCGCCCGCGCCCGAGAGGGCGGAGCCGTCGTGCTTGAGGTCTGTGACGGCCGTCCCCAGGCGCCCCGGCCCCCACAGCGCCGCCCTCGCCGCCTCGTACCGTTCCGGCCTGACGCAGAGGTCGACGTCGCCCGGCGGCCGCAGGCCCCGCTCGGGGTAGAGCCCGGCCGCGGCCCAGCCCTTCAGCAGGACGGGCTCGACGCAGACGGAGCGGAGCAGCGCGAAGACGTGTTCGACCTCCCACTCCTGTACGGCGGACTGGAGCGCCTGCCTGCGGTAAGACCCCCTTAAGGTTTCGGCCGCGGCGCAGCCTTCCGAAGAAGAACCGCGGACTTTCCACCAGGCGAGCGCCGCCGCGCCCGAGCCGTCGAGCAGCGGGACGACCCGCTTAAGTTCCTCGCCCGAAAGCTCCGGCTCCGGCGGCGAGGCCCGCCAGGAGCCTGCGAGCGCCGACACCAGCAGGGACGGCGCGCCCTTCGCCCTCGCCCCGCGCACGCCGGCTAGACTCCGTCGGGCTCGCAGACGCCCGCCTGGCACGTCGTCCCCGGCGGGCAGCTTGTTTCGTTGCAGGGGCTCTGCGCCATGACCGGGGTCGGGGAGATGATCGACGTGACGAGAGGCAGCGTGAACGCGGCCGCGAGCCCGAGGCGCCGCATCATCGCCCGGCGCGAGACCGCGTTCGCCGCCGCCGCGGGGCGCACGTCGCACGGCGCGAGGAGGCCGCGGTCGGCCAACTGGTCGAGCGCCAGCCGGACCACCTCGTCGGGGACGCGTGCGGACAGGCGCTCGCCCATCTTCTCGGCTATCCTTGAGACGGTGTTCTCGCCGTCACAGAGCTTCCACGCCAGCGCCGCCGTGCGGTTCAGGCAGTGCGCGCGGTGCCCCTCCACGTCGTAGACGAGCGTCTCGTCGGCCAGCTCGCGCACCACGAGCTTCGACCTCCTCGCGTGCGGCACGTAATGTTCCGTCATCCTTTTCTCCTCCCGCGAGATTAAAGAGCCCCCACGCCCGTCCAGCGCCGTGACGCCGTTCGCGGCCGGCGCTACGCCGACAGACTTCTCAGGATTGCCTGGGCGACTGTCGCCGCCTCACCGCGCGGGCCGGCGAGGGTGGTCGCCCCCGCGGCCGCCTGCGTCAGCGCGCTCAAGGCGCGCGCTGGGCTCCGGCGCGCGGGGACGGTGTTCGAGAGCAACTCAAGCACGCACTCGCCCGACGTGAGCCGCCGCGGGCGCCAACCCGCGCCGCGCTCGTAGCGGCTGACAACCACCAGTCCGACCGGCAGGGGAACAGTGCCGGCCCGCCCGCCGAACTCCCCGACCCTGCGGCGCGTCTGCTTGAGGCCGTCGCCCTCCCGCACCGCGAGCGGCCGCGCGTACGGGTGGACGCGCCCCTCTCGGTCGAGGACGGCGTACTCGTCCGAGTAGTAGTCGGCGCCCGCACGGACGAGTTCCGCGACCAGCGTGGTCTTGCCGCTGAGGCTGCGGCCGGGGATGACGACCGCCCGACCCTTCCAGCCGACGACGCCCGCGTGGACGAAGACGCGGCGCGGCGCGCGCTCGGCCACGTAGAGCTGTAGGTCGGACTCGAATCGCTCGAAGACCACCTCCGGATTGAGGGAGCGCGCGATTAGTTCCGCCCCGGCGTAGAGCAGGCTAAAGCGTCTAAAGCCCCGTGCTCTATCGGCCCGGCCCGCGATTAATGAATAGAGCCTCGCGACCAGAGTCGAAGCCGAGGGCTTCCAACCCGGGGGCAAACGTTCCGCGATGGAGCCCAACGCCCGGGGGTCATCCGCCCTGACCCCGACCGTCACCCCGTAAGTTGTAATCGCCATCCCTGCCGCCCACCCGAGGCGGTCAAGTTTTGCCGCTCAAGCGGAGGAGGTCTTGAGCCGGGGCATTAAAGCAGCCGCGGCATCAGACCTCTGCCGATGTGGGGGCGACTCCTTCGCCGTGCTCACGGCGCGCCCTCCACGACGAGGATGAACTGGTAGGTGCCGCCCCTCATCACCCCGAGCAGGAACTCCACGTCCACGCTCTGCCCCGAAGCCAGCGGCGAAGAGAGGGTGAGCGCGCCGTCAACCAAGAGCCCCGCGTTGATTCCCCCGCCGTCGGGCTGCGAAGGCGTGGTCTCCAGCTTCGTCGCCTTGAGACCCGTAAGACCTTCGAGCGTCGCGTCTAGCACGCGCATCTCGGCCTGGCTCCCGAAAATCTGTCTGCTGTTCCACGTCGAGAGGTCGGCCACACGGAAGCGCAGTTTCGAGAGCGCCTGGCCCGTGTTGTTCGTGAACCGCCGCCGCAGGGAGAGCGTGCCCGAAGTGCCGTTCGTCACAGCCGTATTCCGCCGCACGCTGGACGTGACTCCCGGTGGCACCGTAACGGAGAACCCGCCGTTGCGCGAGACGAGTCCCGTCCGGTTCTCCGGGCCGGGCGCGCCGAGCGCGGCCGTGCCGTTGTTGAAGAGGCTCGGGTCGGTCGTGACGAGGGTGAAGTCGGCGCGGTTGTCGCCCGTGTCGGCGGGTCGGCCCGAGCCCTGGTTGCGCACGAAGCTGTGTTGCACGTCCGCCGTCACGCCGCCGGCCGGGAGGAGCCCCGTCCCTTCCCTGAAAGGTAGGGCGACGCCGTCGAAGCCTGCCGAGTCGAAGACGTTCGCCTGCGTGAACTGCGCGCGGTCGGCCGTCTTGTAGAGTGCGAGCCCGGTGTAGTCGGCCTCGCCGCCCGAGTAGGCCGGCGGCCGGTACGTCAGGTCGGGCGTCGATAATGACGAGAGGCTGTAGCCCGCGCCGGCCGCGAGGTAGTGGCCGCGCGCGGGGATGACCGTCCCCGCAGGGATGACGAAGCGCGGGACGTTCGACACGGAGCCTTGCAGATCAACTAACGCCCAACCGCAGACGGTCGTCGGCCCCGTGTTGATGACTTGCAACGCACAGGTCAGGGGGTTGGCGTCCGTGACGGTAATGTCCTGGTCAGTGTTGTTATAGACCTCGACGAACTCGTCCGCCTCCGCGTTAGGCCCGCGCAGGCGGAACTCGCTGATGAGGACGGAACCGGCGGACACAGGCTGTGTGACGTTGGCGATGCCCGCGCTGTCTGCTAACGCGGCGTTCGATGGCGAGGACAGGTTCAGGCCGAAGGTCTCCGTGCCTTCCGAGACCACGTCGGCCTTGACGGCGACGGCCACCGTCTTTGACGTTTCGCCCGGCGCGAAGGTGACGGTGCCGGAGAGCGGCGCGTAGTCGCCCGGCGCGACGGCCGTGCCGTCGGCGGTCGCGAAGTTGACCGTGACGGTCAGCGCGGAGGCGTCGGAGAGTGTGACCGGGAACGTGGCGTAGCTGATGCCGGAAGAGGGCTCGGCCAACGTCACGTCCCCGACGGAGACGGCCCGCGCGACACGCAGGATAAGTTGCTGCCCGCTGATGAGAAGCGACGCTGCCGCGCCGGCCGAGACCCCGTCGCCGCCGACCGTGAGCGATGCGGGGGCGGTGCCGCTCACGCCTCCCGACCCGGCCGCTTTAGAGATCAACGTGTAGTCGCCCAGGCCGAGCGCGTTGCCGCCGTTCGAGACATTCACCGTGACGACGTTGCCCGCGGACAGCGTGACACCTCCCGCCCCCGAGACGGCGAGCGGAGGTGTCGCGCCGTTGTACGCGGCGAATTGTAGAGGGCTGTCCGGCGCGAGCGTCAGCCCCTTGCCGGCGGCCGTCGCGATTGTCGCCGAGGAGGTTGTTCCGTCGGCCTTGAGCGCCTGACCGTTAGACAGAGTCAAAGCGTTCGACAGGCCCGAGACGTCGAGCGTGGCGCCGCCCTCCAACCCGATTGAAGGCGAGTTGGCGACGGAGCCCGACCCGACGAGCGCCAGCGTCCCGCCGCCGACGGTCGTGGCGCCCGTGTACGTGTTCGCGCCGCTCAGGACGAGTCGGCCGGTCGCGCCGGGCAACTTTACGACGGTCAGGCCGGCGCCGGGCGAGCCCGAGATGACGCCTCCCAGGGTGTACGTGCCGCCCGCGCCGATGGTGACTGTGCGTGTCGTAGCGCCCAGCGCGACGCCCGCGTTAAAGGTCAGGTTCGACGCGTCAGAAGAGAGCGGGACGGCTGAGGCCGGCACGCCGAGTTGGAAGTCGCCGCCGACGTTGATGACGGAATACTTGTCGCTGAAGTCGCGGCTGGCGTTGGCGCCGATGGCGCCGCCGTTGATGTTCAAGGCGCCCGGCGAGGCGGCGTTGCCGCCGAACGCGTTGACGCCGCGGGCGATGACGGCGCCGGCATTCAGGGTGAAGCCCCCGCCGTAGGTGTTGCCCGCGAGCGCGAGCACGCCCGCGCCGTTCTTCACATAGCCCGCGGTGGCGGAGGAGGTGAAGAACTGCGCCCCGAAGTCGAGCGTCTTGCCCGCCGAGACGTTGACGGGGATGACGCCGTTCCCCTGGTTGCTGATGGTGCCGCCGAAGGATGTGAGCGTGAAGTTCTCGGTGGCGTTGATGCCGCCGACCGTGATGGAGGCGCCCATGCCGGTTCCGTTCGGCTTCGCGAAGTTGGCGACGCTGCCGGCCGTGAAGGCGTCGGCGAACGGCCCGGCGGCGGTCGCGCCCCACTTCTGGGCGTTGAGCAGGCTCCCGTCCCCCGCGAAGAACTGGTCGGCCGCCAGCACCGCGACGACGCCCGCGACCGACAGGGCCAGGAGCGACGCGGCGAAGAAGACGCAGACGCTCTTTAACGACCCACGTTTTCTGTCAAACAAAATGATTCTTTTAACGGAGGGCACGCCGGCTGCTTTCATCGACTCACTCCTGTAGAGGGACAGCGCCCGTTCGAGACACTACCGTCCATGCCGGGAAGCCGTCGGAACGACGACGCACCGGTGGTGCATGTTTACGGGCTGTCGGTCGGGTTGTGTCGGATTGTCGCGGCCTTCGCTCCCGGGTCGTGGCGGCGTGTGGCCGGGAGGAAGGAGGCTGGCGGGCCTGTCCTGGTCTTCGTCTCCCCTTTGTAAAGCGGCGGGAGGAGGCGCGTCCGCGGTGCCTTGACCAGGAGTGGCGCGGACTTTAGCACCACTCCGGTCTTCGGTCAAACAAAATAATTTCGAGGTTCAAAGGCGGAAGCGCCGCGGGCAAAAAGAGAGGCGGCCTACGGCATGTGTTGCCGTAGGCCGCCCTCGGAAGTTGGTGGCGGGTAGTGTCCCCCGCCCCCTTCACCCCTAACGGAGCGAGATGGTGAAGACGTGAACCACGCCGTCGCCCGCGTCAATGCGGAGCTGATAGGTGCCCGGCGTCATCCCCGCCGTGCTGAGGTTGAAGATGTACAACCCGTCCGAGTATCGGAAGAGGTTGCCGGTCGTCGCGCTGGAGGTCGAGCCGGCCTGCTCCTCTTCGCCGGGGACGTTGTCGCTGACCTTCGCCACGTAGAGGCGGACGACCGCGTCAGTGACGCCGGCGCTCGCGCCCGTCAACTGGAACTTGACCGGGATAGTCTGCCCGGCCTTGAAGACCGAGCGGCCGTCCTCCCTGATCGGCGCGAGCACGTCCGTCATCGTGTAGGCGGCGCCGACGTGGATGACCTCCTCCGCGAAGAGGCTGCCGGGGCCGTTGTCCGTGACGCGGACGCCGAAGGTGTAGACCTGCCCGGCCTGCGCGGCGGTGGGCGTCCAACTGAAGGCGCCCGTCGCCGGGTTGATGGTCGCGCCCGCCGGCACCGCGCCCGTCAGGCTGTAGGCCAGCGCCTGCGCCGGCACGTCGCCGTCGGAGCCGGCGGCCGTGAACGTGAGCGTCGTGCCGAACGGAACCACCTGGTCGCCTATCGGCGCGAGCGCCGGGGCCTGGTTGACCTCGTTGACGTTGATGCTGACGGGGGAGTCGGCGGCGAGCGTGCCGTCGGAGACCCTGACCGAGAAGTTGTAGGGCACGCCCGTGCCGCCCTGAGCCTCGGTCGGAGTCCAACTGAACTGGCCCGTCGTCGGGTCGATGGTCGCGCCCGCCGGGGCGCCCACGAGCGAGAAGGTCAGCGTGCCGCCGTCAACGTCGCCGGCCGTCGCCGTGAACGTGTAGGGCGCCAGCTCGTTGACCGTCGCGTCCGCGGGGACGCCCGAGAGCGTCGGCGCGTCGTTGACCGGCGTGACGTTGATCGAGACCGTCGCCACGTTCGAGTCCTTGCCGCCGTCGTTCACCTTGAAGGTGAAGGAGTCGGCGCCGTGGTAGTCGGTGCCGGGCGTGTAGGTCAGGTTGGGCGCGTCGCCCGAGAGCGTGCCGTGCGCCGGGGCGTCCACGACGGTGTAGGTCAGCACGTTGTTGACGTTGAAGTCGGACGCCGTCAGCGTGATCGCCTTCTGCGTGTCCTCGGCCGTCGTGACCGTCTGGCCGGCCGCCGCCGGCGCGGTGTCGAGCGCCTCGTCGAGCTGCGCCTCGATGACGTTCTCGACGGCGTCATCGACGTTCGAGAAGAAGTCGTAGCCGGTCAGCGCCTCGACCTGATCGACGGTGGCGATGTACTTCCGCCAGTCGTCGTTACGGATGCCCTGGGCGTTCGGCATGATGACGGCGAACGTGCGGGTCGCGTTGGTCACGCGCGCCGCATCGTTGCCGCCGCCGGTCGGCAGCACCATGACGACCTTCCAGGTCTGCGCCGGGACGGTGACGTTGCCGTTGGTGATGACGCTGCGCGCGCCGCCCGAGCCGACGCCGCCCGTGCCCGCGCCGCCCGAGACGATGTACAGCTCGTTGGCGCCGTTATTGAGAAGCGCGCGGAGGTTGTTCTCCATGTTGGCCCACGGCCCCTGGTTGTTGTCGGGCGCCTGCGGCAGCATGTTCGACATCAGGAAGGTGGCCGAGTTGTCGGCGACGGACGAGGTGCGGTCGGCCGACGGCGTCATGTGGCCGCGGTCGAAGCCCGAGCCCGAGTAGTCGCTGCCCTGCACCTGGTAGCAGCCCGGCGGCGTCGCGGGGTCGAAGCGGAAGTCGTCCTGGCGCGGCGCGCTGCCGAGCCACGACTGGTCGAGGTGCCAGCTCACCCAGTTGGGCGTGCCGCGCTCGCAGTTGTACGAGTGGACGTACTGGTTCTTCAGCAGCAGGTAGTTGTTGTTGTCGGTCGTCGCCGCGCCCGAGGGGTTGCCCATCACGAGGTGCTCGGCCGGGTCGCGCGGGATGAGCGTCTGGAAGCTGAAGACCTTGTCCGCCGCCATGTTGTCGGGCGGGTCTTGCGCGTCCTGGTCGGTGACGCCGCTGGCGAAGACGGTCACCGTGCACAGCTCGTTGCCGGCGAAGTCCGTGTCGGGGTTGAGCGTGAAGCTGGCGGCGCTGGCCGGCGTCGCCGTCGCCGTGTGGAGGCCGCTCGTCGAGCAGGAGATTTGGAACCAGTTGCCGGCGACGTTGACGTTCTGGTCGAAGTTGATCGTGACGTTCGAGGTGAGCGAGACGTTCGTCGCGCCGCTCGTCGGCGTGGTGCTGAAGACCTCGGGCGCCTCGTCGCCCGCCGGGCAGACGTTAAAGCTCGACGCGGAATTGCGCGGCGCGGGCGCGGCCTCGGTGAAGTTGACGGCGTTGTAGTCGGTGTCCTTACAGCCGTTGCGCGTGCGGAAGATCGCCGTCTGCGCGCTCGGCGAAGGCGCGGCGGCAACACCTTCATAACAGGTGGCACTGCCATAGCCGACCAGGTCGATCAGGGCCGGGTCTCCGGCCGGGCACGTGCCGGTCAGCGAGGTGGTGCTGCGCACCAGCGCGACCTTGCCGTCCGTGCCGCTCATGTTGATGGTGCCGCCGGGGACGTCGGGCGTGACGGGGAGGTCGGCGCCGACGTTGACGTTGTTGGAAGCCTCCTGCACGAGGACGTACTGCCCCGGCGCGATGGTGCCCGTGAGGTTCGTCTTGCCGCTCCAGGCGCCGCCGCCCGTGGGGCCGGCCGCCGAGGTGTACTGCACCGACCAGCCGCTGAGGTTAACGGTGTTCGAGCTGCGGTTGAAAATCTCGATGAAGTCGTACTTGAGCGTCGCGCCGGAGTTGCCGCCGCCGCCGTAGACCTGGCTGATGACGACCGAGCCGGCCGGGATGGGAGTCGGCGTGGGGGTCGGAGTCGGCGTAGGCGTCGGGGTCGGAGTCGGGGTCGGCGTGGCGGTCGGCGTCGGTGTCGGAGTCGCCGTCGGCGTGACAATGCCGCACGTGAAGGGGGTCGTGGCGGCGTTGCGCGGCGCCGAAGGGCTCTGCGCGGCGAAGTCGGCGCTGTTGTTGTCCGTGTCGGTGCAGCCTGAGCCGAGGCGCGCGCGGCCGTCGTTGGCGGCCGGGCTCGCCGTGGGCGTCGTCTCGACGAAGGCGTTGGTCGCCGTGGAGCCGAAGCCGACCGAATCGATAACGGCGCTCGTCGCCGTGTTCTTGAAGGCGATGCCGCCCGCCGCGGCGGCGAGCGTGCCGGTGGCGCCGTTGTTGTAGGTGGCGTTGGGCGCGACCGCCCCGTTGTAGCCGGCGGCGTGCGCGATCAGGTAGTAGCCGCCCGCCGGGACGACGGTACTCACCGTCCAGTCCTTGAGCAGCACGTCGCTGGTGCCGGCGGCGCTGCGGTAGACGACGCGGTAGCCGTTCAGGTTGAAAGGAGTACTGCCGACGTTATGCAGCTCGACGAACTCGTCGGCCGCTGCGGACGCGCCGTCGCCGGCCACCTGAAATTGACTGATAACAATGCTGGACGAAGCGGCCTCGGCCGAGGGTATGAACGGGATGAATCTGGTCGGAATAGCTAAAGCGAGCAGGGAAAAGACGAGCAAGAGGGCGACAAGGCGGAAGCGCACGGGTGCGTACTTCGGCCCACTGGCGGGTGGGTGCATGAACAATCCTTTCGTGAATAAGGGGGTTAAAGGTTGGCACCAACTCGGGGGCAGCCGGGAAGGTGCGTGGGCGCGAAGGTCGAGGCGAAGCTTTTACTCGATTTTCGCACTCAGGTCAAGCCCGCTTGATTGTGAACGCGCTTAAGATGAATTATCCCCGCGGGCCGTTGCTCGCGGGGATATTAAATGTGACTTAAGTGTCGGTTAAATCGGTGTTTAAGGGGGCGGCGGCTACCGCAGCCCCTTGTCTCGGTACCAGGGCTTCTTGAAGCGCAGGAGGTTGGCCGCCGTGCGGGTCGGGTTGAAGGCCATCCGGCTGAAAATCCTGACGTATTTGCCCTGCGAGCGGCGCTCCAGCCTCCCGACGACGTACCTGTCCAGAAAGTCCTCCGCCACGAGCAGACCCAGCCCGGCCGTCGGCGTCATCACGATGTCCACGTAGGTCTGCTTGCCGTGCAGCCCGACGTTGCCGATTGACGCCTGGCTGACGGGGCCGATCTCGAACTGCGTGCTCCACGCGGCCGACCAGGCGAGCGCCTTCATGCGGCTGCGCCAGTAGCCGGGGTCGTTGAATCTGAGGCGCGAGCCGGCCGGGTCGTTCTGCACCTGTATGAACCCGAGCAGCGAGCCCTCCAGAGGGTGCGCGACGTAGTTGGTGAAGAAGCGGCCGCCGTCCTCCCACCCGTGGAGCGAGCGGACGGAGCGGAAGTAGTCTTTGAAGAAGGCGCCGTGCAGGTCGCGCCGGGTCTTCGGCTGCGTCAGCGCGTAGCCGTGCTGGACGGAGAGGAAGAGCATGGACTGTTTGAAGGCGTCGCCCCAGCGGAAACCCGTGCCCCTCGCGCGCGGCTTATCCACCACGCCGGACTGAGGCGCCGCCGGGCCGGCCGGCCCCGGCCCTTCGGCGGGTGCCGGCCCGGCCCCGACGGGGGGCGGGGTCTGGGCGAAGTCCTGGGCGGGGGCGCTTAGAAACAGGCGGCGGCCGTGGAGAGTGGTTGGCGGGGCGCGTTCAGTCTTCGGGGCGCAGTCGTCGCCGCCGGCGGGGGTCGGGTCGCACGGAAGCGTTCGGGGGGGTGGACGGGGCGTGGCCGTGTGGGTCGTCTTATCATCCGCCGCCTGTGCGCCGGCCGTCACGGCGGCGGCCGCCAGAACCACGGCCGCCGCGAATAGTTTTTTCACCCGCCTTGTCTCCCCCCTTACTAAACCTGCGCCATTCTACACGGCACACGCTGTGTGCGCTACAGCACTTTGGTCATGAAGACGCTGTAGGGGTCTTCGACGTAGTCGCCGAAAGGGCCGCAGTAGGCGAAGCCGAAGCGCGCGTAGAGTTGCCGGGCGGGCTCGAAGGCTTCGGCCGAGCCCGTCTCCAGACTCAGACGTGAATAGCCGCGGCGGGCGGCCTCTTCGAGGATGTGCCCGAGGAGGTGTGAGGCGACGCCGCGTCTGAGGTGGGCCGAGGAGGTGCGCATGGACTTGATCTCGGCGTGGCCGGGGTCGAGCTCTTTGAGCGCGCCGCAGCCGAGCAGCTCGCCGCCTTCCCAGACCGTCCAGAACGTTACCTCCGGCCGGCGCAAGCCTTCGAGGTCGAGGGCGTGCACGCTCTCGGGCGGCGAGTGGAGGAACATGTTCCGGAGGTGCTCGCGCAAAAGCTCGTGCACCTCCGGGCCGCTCAGGTCGTCTACTTTAATCTCCACGGGGAACTCCGTTCACCTCGCGGCCGCGAGGCGAAGTCTCTTCACATCCTACGCGCCTTGACGAAGGGGCCGGCGGCGCCGCTCCAGCAGCCCGCGCGGGGCCGTGATGTTGAAATGGTTCAAGCCCTCGACGTTCATCACACACCTCCCGCCTTCTCAAGCGCCTTCCGCCGCGCCCTTCAACATGTGAACTCCCCGACATTCTACCGCGAACCGGCCTTCGCACCCGCGGGTGCGAAAGTGTATCAAAGCCCCCCGCGGATGGCGTTTACCACCTTCCGCCTGTAGACTGGAGTGCTTCCGCCGCTCCCCTTAAGCCGGTGTCGTCGTAGATTTTTCGAGCAGGCGTCCGTATGTCGTCACACTCCCACGCTCGGGGTGCCGCTCAAGGCTTGCAGCCGCGCGCGGCCCTAGTCATCGCACACCCGGGGCACGAGTTGAGGGTGCACGGGTGGTTGGAAGCGGCGCGGCCGTGCGTCTGCGTCCTCACGGACGGCTCGGGCCGCACGGGGCGTTCGCGGCTCGACTCCACGAACAGGGTTCTCGCCGCGGCCGGCGCGCGCCCGGCGCCCGTCTACGGCCCCTTCACCGACGCGGGGCTGTACGAGGCGGTCCTCGAACACGAACACGCCCCCTTCCTCCGCCTCGTCGAGGAGCTGGCCGCGACGCTCGTCCGCGAGCGCGTGGAGTTAGTCGCGGGCGACGCGGAGGAGGGCTACAACCCTTCGCACGACATCTGCCGCCTCCTCGTCAACGCGGCGGTCAGGCTGGTGGGCCGCACGACCCGGGCGCGCGTCAGCAACTACGACTTCACGCTGGTCGGCCCGCCCGGCCGCTGCCCCGCGCACCTGCGCGCCGACTCCATCCGGCTCGAACTGGACGAGGCCGCGTTCGCCCGCAAGCTCTCGGCGGCGCACAACTACCCGGAGCTGCGCGCGGAGGTGGAGGCCGCTCTGGGCGGCGCCGGGAGCGTGGGCTACAGCGAGCACCCCGACCTCGCGCGCCAGACCGGGCAGGACTTCGCGGGGACGTGCGCGGACGACTTCCGCGTCGAGTGTCTGCGCCCCGTCGCGGCCGGCGGGCCGTCCCCCCTCGACGCGGGCGCGGGCCCTTTCTACGAGGCGTACGGCGAGAGGCGTGTGCAGGCCGGGCACTACAAGCGCGTGCTGCGTTACCGCGAACACGTCCTGCCGCTGGCCGCGGCGGTGGACGCGCACGTCGGGAGGCTGGGCGGGGCCGTCGAGAGTTCATGAAGTTGACCGGCCGCCTGATTCCGGTTAAAACAATCTCGCCCCGAACCGAACAAGAAGGCGGTCTATGTCGAAGCGACACCTGGGTCGGCTTCTGAGGCCCATCTCGAAACACCTCACCGGCGTCCGCGCCGCCGCGCGGGTCGTCTCCCGCACGCGGGGCGTGCGTCTCCTGCTCGACTCCGGCCTGCGCACGGGGACTCAACTCAACCCCGACGTCTACCCCTTCGCCGCCTACCTCGCGCGCGTGCTCGGGTGCCGCCGCGTCGTCGCCGCCGGCAGCCCCGGGGCGAAAGACCTGCTCCCACTCTGCCAGCAGTTCGAGATCACCGGCCTCGTCCCCGGCGCGGAGCTTGAGTCGTACCGGCGCCGTTACGGCTTCGCCGACTGGCTGGGGGCGGACTTCGGGGCCGGCCGTCTGACGCCGCTTGATGACGAGGTGTTGGGCGAGACGGTCGTCGTCTGCGCGGGCGTGCTCGAACGACTCGACAGCCCCGCGCCACTTCTGCGGGGCCTGAAGCGCTGGCTCGAAGTCGCGCCCGTCGGCCTCGTGACGAGCGCGGGCCGCAGCCCCGAAGAGTTCGGGCAACTTCTGCGCGAAGAGGGTCTCGACGCGGAGTTCGTCGGCCTGACGGCGTGCGACGACCTCACACGCGAAAAGAGCACCGCCCTCGCCGTCGTCACCAACCCCGCGCTGGCCGCGCCGCGCGGGGTCAAGGCCCCGGACGACTTCCGCGTCGTCGCCTTCATGGCGGCCTACAACGAAGAGGACATCATCGTCCGTTCGATCAGGAAGTGGACGGACCAGGGCGTCCGCGTCCACGTCCTTGAGAACTGGTCAACCGACTCGACCTACGAGCTGGCGAAGAGCCTTGAGCGGCAACTCCCCGTCACCGTCGAGCGCTTCCCGCGCGAAGGGCCTTCGCAGTTCTTCGAGTGGGGGGCGATGCTCGAACGCTTCGAGGCGCTCTCCCGGGAGATCGAGGCCGACTGGTTCGTGCGGCGCGGCGCCGACGAAGTCCTGACGCCGCCCTGGCCGGGGATGAGCTACCGCGACGGCCTCCACCTCGTAGACCGCGCGGGCTTCAACCTCGTCGACCACACCGTCATCAACTTCAACCCCGTGGACGAAGGCTTCGAGCAGGGGATGGATCACGAGGCGTACTTCCGCCATTTCGAGTTCGGGACGCTCCCCTCCTACTTCCGCCAGCAGAAGGCTTGGAAGAACTGCGGGCGGCCGATTCAGATGGCCGCCTCCGGCGGGCACGACCTGCCGTTCGAGGGGCAGCGCGTCTACCCCTTCAAGTTCCTCCTCAAGCACTACCCCGTCCGCTCGCAGCGGCACGGCGAGAAGAAGGTCTTCCGCGAGCGCAAGGCGCGCTGGAACCCGCTGGAGCGCGCGCGGGGCTGGCACAGGCAGTACGACTCCGTCCGCGGCGGCCACCGGTTCGTGCGCGACGAGTCGGGGCAGCTCCTCTTCGACGAAGAGGACTTCAACCGGACGTTCCTCGTCGAGCGCCTCTCCGGCGTCGGCGTGCTTCGCTAAAACTCTGAGGCTTGTTACTTTAAACTCTCCGGGGGCGGCCCCGGACTGTTAACGAATGCTGCGCGACAGGAACATCATCTGCATCTCCGGCATCGAGTGGGACTTCAACTGGCAGAACGCCCAGGAGATGTGTTCGCGGCTGGCGGCGGCGGGCAACCGCGTCCTCTTCGTCGAGAACATGGGCATCCGCTCGCCGGGGCTGAAGGACGCCGGCCGCGTCTGGAAGCGCCTGCTCAACTGGATGCAGGAGCTGCCGACGAGCGGCGTCCGGAGGCTCGGCAAGAACCTCTACGTCTGCTCGCCGCTCGTCCTGCCCCCCTTCGGCGCGAATCGCGGCGTCAACGCGCGCGTGCTGCTGCCGCGCGTGGTGCGGGCGGCGCGGCGCCTCGGGATGGGGGACGCGCTCATCCTGACCTACCTGCCGACCGACACCGCCCTCGACCTCGTCCGGCTGCTCCGCACCCCGCGCAGCGTCGTCGTCTACTACCGCATCGACAACCTCGCCGCCCTGACCCCGCACGCGGAGGAGTTGCGCCGGAGCGAGCGCGCCATGATCGAGACGAGCGACCTCGTGCTCGCCAACAGCGCGGAGCTGGCCCGCCTGCCCTCGGAGCTCAGCGGCAACGTGCACGTCTTCCCGCCGAGCGTGAACCTCGACGCCTTCACCCCGCACGACGGCGCGGGCGGGCGGGACGGGGACGCGCACCTCGAACCCGACGTGCGCGAGAGCGTCGAGCGCGTGCGGCGGCTCTCGCACCCGCTCATCGGCTACATCGGCGCCATCTCCAACCACATCAACGGCGAGATGGTCGAGGCTTCGGTGCGCAGCCGGCCCGAGTGGTCGTGGGTCTTCGTGGGGCCGGGCGACGCCCCGCTCAAAGGCTTGGGCGACCTGCCGAACGTGCACTTCCTCGGGCAGCAGCCGCACCGGAGCCTCGCCAACTTCATCCGCGAGTTCGACGTCTGCATCATCCCCTACCGCCTCAACTCCTACACGGCGACGGTCGTCCCGACCAAGCTCAACGAGTACCTCGCCGTCGGCAAGCCCGTCGTCTCGACGAACCTGCCGGCCGTCCGGCACTTCGAGGAGCAGCACGGGGTTCTGACCATCTCCGACGAGGCGCCGGAGAACTTCCTGCGCGCCGTCGAGGCGGCGCTGGGCCAGTCGGGCGAGCAGGAGGCGGCGCGGCGGCGCGCGGCGGCGGCCCACGGCGACTGGGACAAAAGGCTCGAAGAGGTGAGCGCGCTCTTCCTGGCCGCCTTCAGGGCCAAGGGGGCGTGACGGATTCGGCCGATGGGAAGCGCGCGCGAAGCTGAGTCGGGGGCGGGGCGGCCGGCACGGCCTCCGCGCGTGCTGGTCTCGGTGCTCGCCTACAACTCGCCGGACTCGACCGTCGAAACGCTCCGCAGCCTCCGGCGGCAGACCTACCCGGACTTCCACCTGCTGCTCATCGACAACGCCTCCGACGAGAACTCCCTCGAACGCGTGGCGCGCGAGTTCCCGGGGCTTGAGGTGAGGCGCCTGCCGGAGAACCGCGGCTACACGGGCGGGAACAACTTCGCGCTCGACCTCGCGCGCGCCGGAGGCTACGACTGCCTGCTCGTGGCGACCCACGACGTGGAGGTCGGGCCGCGCGCGCTCGAATACCTCGTCGAGACCGCCGCGTCGCGCCCCGACGCGGCGGTCGTCGGCGCGGTCGAGCTCAACCCGAGCACGGGGCGCGCGCGCGGCTCGGCCGGCGGCGCCTACTCGAAGTGGTTCTCGCGCCTCTCCTGGGAGACGGCGGCGCCGGCAGAGACCGCGGCGCCGCGCGAGGTCTTCTGCGCCCACGGCGCGCTCATGCTCCTGACGGGGAGCGCCGTCGCGGCCGGGGTGCGGATGGACGAGAACCTCTTCATGTATTTCGACGAGGTCGACCTCGGCTTCCGGCTCAGGGAGAAGGGGCTGCGGGCGCTGGTCGACCCCCGCGTCGTCTTCAGGCACAACCGCGGGCCGGAGACGTTCACGCCGCGGGTCGGCCGCCTGATGCAGCGCAACCGCCTCTACGTCGCGCGCAAACACGGGCGCTGGTTCGAGGCGCTCTTCTACGCCCTCTACTCCACGCTCTTCGAGCTGCCGGCGAAGGTCGTCGTCCGGAGCCTGCAAGGCCGCGCGCGTTTCGCGCTCGCCTGCGTCGCCGGCCAGCTCGACGGCCTGCGCTCCCCGCGCCCGTGGCGCCCGCCCGGTAGCAGATCGACTTAAAGCGGTTCTCATCCGGATGGGTCTGAAGTGAGCTTTCGACACGGAGACACGGAGACACAGCTCGTTGAGATATAACGTCAAGCCGTGTCTCCGTGTCTCCGTGTTAAAAGTCATCCGACATAAACTCTGCTGAGAACAGCAATCGGCCGGGCCGCGCCGACTCACTCTCACTGAGTCACGACCGTCCCCATCTTCACCACTTCGAAGTCCGACCCTTTGAGCGCCTTCAGCGTGTTCAGCTCCGAGTCGTTCCAGCGGGCGTCCGGCGCGCCGCTCACGTACCAGTTGCTCCCGTTGTCGGCGAGTATCATCCCGTACTTCTTGAGCGCCCGCAGGATGACCTGCATCGCGGGCGTGTAGCCCGCGATGTCGAACGAGGCTTTCAGCCTCACCCTCATCCCCATCGGCGGGAGGTTCGGGTCGGTGTTGCCGCTGGCGAAGTGGCGGGCGGGCGCGACGTACGCGCGGCGCGTGCGCGCGGCGGTGAAGCGCAGCGCGTGCGTAATCTCTCTGCGGCCGAAGACCTCGTCGTAGCGGACGAGCCCCGGGAAGATGGGCAGCCCCGCGGCGCCGGCCGAAGTCCACCCGGCCGCGGGCGGCGCCACAAGGGGGTCGCGCCCGGCGCACGCGCCGCGGGAGATTTTCCTGTTGACGGCCGATAGGTCGTCGGCTACACTGCGGCTCCTATCGGCCGCCGAGAGGAGAGTGATGGGGCTCGACAAGAGGACTGACCTTCTACAGCAGGGGACGCTGGAGCTGCTCGTCTTGCGCCTGCTCCGCTCGGGCGAGCTGAACGGCTGGGACATCATGCAGCGCATCCGGGTCGTCTCCGGCGACGTGCTGAGCGTGACCCCGGGCGCGCTCTACCCGGCGCTGCACCGCCTGGAGGAGCGCGGGCTGGTGCGGGCCGAGTGGGCGGCGTCGGAGAAGAACCGGCAGGCGAAGTTCTACCGCCTGACGCCCGCCGGCCGGAAGCAGTTGGAGACGGAGCGCGAGACGTGGGCGCGCTTCACGGCCGCGGTGGACGCGATCCTGCGCGACGCTTGAACGGGAGGGGCTGGATGCTGGGCCGTGCGTGGAGAAGACTGCGGGCGCTGTTCGACGGGGGCGCGTTGGACCGCGAGCTGGACGAGGAGCTGCGCTACCACCTCGAACGCGAGGCCGAGCTGAACGTGGAGGCCGGCATGTCCCCCGAGGAGGCGCGGCTCGCGGCGCTGCGCAGCTTCGGCGGGGTCACGCGCGCGAAGGAGGAGTGCCGGGATGCCAGGGGCGTGAGGCTGTTCGAAGACCTCTGGCAGGACGTGCGCTACGGCCTGCGGACGTTCCGGAAGAGGCCCGGCTTCGCGCTGGTGGCGGTCTCGACGCTCGCGCTCGGCATCGGGGCGAACGCGGCCATCTTCTCGGTCGTCAACGGCGTGCTGCTGAAGTCGCTGCCCTTCCCCGAGCCGGAGCGTCTGGTCGCGCTCTACGAGACGAACGAGTCGGGGCGCGCAATCGCCGTCGCCTTCCCGGACTACCTAGACTGGCGCGCGGGCCAGAGCGTCTTCGAGGAGATGGCGGCGCGCATGCCCGCGGGCGGCGTGCTGACGGGCGACGAAGGTCCCGAGCGCGTCACGGGCCGGTACGTGACGGCCAGCTTCTTCCCCGTGCTCGGCGTGCGGCCCGCGGCCGGGCGCTTCTTCACCGAGGAGGAGGACAGGCCCGGGGGTCCGCCCCTCCTGGTGCTCGGCCACGAACTCTGGCTGCGGCGCTACGGGGGCGACCCCGGGGTGGTCGGGCGCGACGTGCGGTACAACGGCGCGAGCTGGACGGTCGCGGGCGTCATGCCGCCGCAGTTCGACTTCTACGGCGAGAACAACCTCAACAATCAGTTCTTCATCCCGCTCGGCCAGTTCTCCGACCAGAAGTGGATGCACGAGCGCGACTCGCACGTCGTCATGGTCACGGCGCGCCTCAAGCCGGGCGTCCGGCTTGAGCAGGCGCGCGCGCAGATGGGGGCGCTGGCGGCGCGCCTGGCCGGGCAGTTCCCGGAGTCCAACGGCGGCACCGGCGTGCGCTTGAGTTCCTTCCTGGACGACTACGTCGGCGAGGCGCGCCCGGCGCTTCTGATGTTGATGACGGCGGTCGGGGCGGTGCTCCTGATCGCGTGCGCGAACGTCGCCAACCTGCTGCTGGTGCGCGCCGCCGGGAGGCGGAAGGAGATCGCGCTGCGGGTCGCGCTCGGCGCGGGGCGCGGCCGGGTCGTGCGCCAACTGCTGACGGAGAGTCTGCTGCTCGCCGCGGGCGGCGGGGCGCTCGGGCTGCTGTTCGCGTGGTGGGGCGTCGGCGCGCTCCTACGGCTCGCGCCCGACGTGCTGCCGCGCATGGAGAGCGTCTCGCTCGACGGGCGCGCGCTCGGCTTCACGCTCGCGCTGACGCTCCTGACCGGCGTCGCCTTCGGCCTCGTCCCCGCGCTGCAAACCTCGAAGGCCGACCTGAACGACGCGATGAAGGGCGGCGGGGTGGGCGGCGGGCCGAGGGCGGGCGGGCGCTGGCTGCGCTCGGGGCTGGTCGTGACGGAGGTCGCGTTAAGTCTGGTGCTGCTGGTGGGGGCGGGGCTGCTGCTGCGGAGCTTCTCGCAACTGATGCGGGTCGAGCCCGGCTTCGAGGCGCGCGACGTGCTGACGCTGCGTCTGCGCCTGCCCGACGCCAAGTACACGGACGCCGCGCGGGTCGCGGCCTTCCTCGGGGAGGTCAAGCGGCGCGTCGAGACTCTGCCCGGCGTGCGCCAGGTGAGTCTGGCGACGGGCTTCCCGTTCGGCCGCGTGAGCGAGCACGGCTACCGGCTCGAAGGCCGGCCCGAGCCGCGGCAGACCTCCGACCTGCCGGACGCGTACGTGCAGTGGGTGAGCGCGGAGTTTCATCAGACGCTCGGCATCGGCCTGCTCGCCGGCCGCTACATCGAAGAGCGCGACGCGGCCGACTCGCCCCCCGTGGCGCTCGTCGACGACGACTTCGTCCGCAGGAACTTCCCCGGCGGGTCGCCCCGCGACGCGCTCGGCCGGCGGCTGCACTTCGGCGGCGAGGAGGAGCCCTGGTGCGAGATCGTCGGGGTCGTCGGCCACGTGCGGCAGAACGGGCTCGACGAAGAGGGGCGGCCCGGCATCTACCGGCCCTGGACGCAGATCAGGCCCGGGATGGCGGCCGGCTACACGCGCGCGATGGACTTCGTCGTGAAGACTTCGGTCGAGCCGACGCGGCTGGTCGAGCCGATTCGCGGCGAGGTGCAGTCGCTCGACCGCGACCAGCCGCTCGGCAACGTGCGGACGCTCGCGTCGCTCGTCGAGCAGACGGTGGCGCCGCGCCGCTTCAGCATGACGCTGGCGGGCGTCTTCGCCTTCGTCGCGCTCGTGCTCGGCGCGGTCGGGCTCTACGGCGTGCTCTCGTACGTCGTCGCGCAGCGCGCAAGAGAGATAGGCATCCGCATGGCGCTCGGCGCGCAGCGCGGCGACGTGCACCGGCTCGTCATCTCGCAGGGGATGGCGCTGGCGCTCGGCGGCGTCGCGGCGGGCGTGCTCGCGTCGCTCGCGCTGACGCGGCTGATGTCGGGCCTGCTCTTCGGCGTGAGCGCGGCCGACCCGCCGACGTACGCCCTCGTCACGCTGCTGCTCCTCGCCGTCGCGCTCGCCGCCTGCTACCTGCCGGCGCGCCGCGCCTCGAAGGTAGACCCGCTGATCGCGCTGCGCTACGAGTGACATGGGCCGCGGACTGACGCGGGCGGGAAAAGGATTTAATCAGAGATAGACAGCGGCGTTCGTTCGGGTGCGACCTCACGCCGGGAGCGCGGGCATCCTGCCCGCCATGAGCGCGAAAGCGCGAAAGCCGTGAGACTTTAAATCTCCACGTCGAGGGATAGCGCTGCACGGTGAAGCGTGCTTCAGCACGCTTCGGCGGGCAGGATGCCCGCGCTCCCGGCGCGGCCGTCGCGTCCGTGTGAACGCCGCTAGATTTATTGCAGTTTGCGGTTGAGTGAAACCGGGAGATATTCGACACGGAGACACGGAGACACGGAGACACTGCTTGTTGAGTTATTACTTCGAGCTGTGTCCCCGTGTCTCCGTGTCGAAAGCTCACTTCATACTCATCCGGATGAGAACCGCTGTACATCCGCGCCCGTCCGCGTCAGTCCGCGGCCGCCGCTTATCCCGAAGGGGTCAGGAGCGGTAGGGCTCGCGGCCGACGCCCTGGGCGGGGATGCCCTGCGCGGCCAAGACCTCGCGCTGGAGCGCGTACATGCAGGCGGCGGCCTCGTCGATCTTGCGCGTGAAGGCGATGGAGCCTTGCAGGATGGGCTTCAGCTTCTCCCTGTCCTGCGTGCGCGCCCGCGGGTACTCGTGCTCGACGACGAGGTGCGTGTTGGGGACGTCCAGCTCAAGCAGCTCGCGCGCGGCCAACTGGTGGTCGAGCCAGTCCACGCTCCGGTTCTGTAGGTACGCGAGCGGGTCGTGCCGCGCCGTGCCGGGCAGCTCGTGCTCGCACAGCACGGTCTGCTTCTTCCACGCGTTCGCCTGGTCGGCCGCGTCTTCCGAAGGCAGCCCCGCGATCCAGTCGCCGCGGTTCACCGTCTGCCCGCCGTAGCCCCACGCCGCGACGCCCTTCGCGTTGACCACCTGCCCCTTGACGTGGAAGCCGCCGATGATGAAGTTGTAGCCCGCGTCCTTCAGGTATTGAAAGACCGAGCGCGTGTCCTGCCCCATGAGGACGGCGTGCGAGGGGTCGTAGTGGATGCGGAACTGGTCGCCGACGCCGTGGCGCTCGCAGATGTGGTGGAGCGCTATCCAGGTGCCGGGCGTGTAGGCGATGTTGTTGTGAAAGCTGTCGCCGACCGTCCAGCCGGGCATCGGGCACTGCTCGACGCGGTAGACGAGGCCGCGCACCTTCGCCTCGCGCAGCAGCGGGACGAAGTGCTCCTCGAAGTCGATGAGGTTCTCGTCCATGCCGAGCCGAAGGTTGCGGCCGACGAAGCCGCAGACCGCGCCGACGCCGAGGAGCGCCGCCGCGTCGAAGACGCGGAGCATGAACTCGTGCTTCTTCCGGCGGACGGCCGGGTCGTGGTGGAGCAGGTTGTCGAAGTAGGCGAGGTCGGACAGCCCGACCCCGAACGCGTCCACCGCCGCGCGCACGCGCCGCGCGCGCGCGTCGTTGAAAGGCTCGCGCAGGTCGAGCGTGTTGGCGACCGGGTCGAGGAGCGCCTCCGCCGGCACGTCGGCCTCCGAGGGGTGGAGCGCGGCCGAGAGCTGTATGTTGTCCACGCCGAGCTGGCCCGCGAACTCCAGCCACTCCTCGACGGCGCGGTCGGGGTCGCGGTCGCGCACACGGCGCGGGGTCAACTCCTGGAGCGCCGCCGTGAGCACCCCGACCTGCATGAACTGCGGATTGAATTCTTTGACCGACATGTGTCTTGGTTCCTCTTGTAACTCGCAGTTGAGTGTAGCCGAGAGAGGTTAACCACAGAGACACAGAGGCACGGCCTGGCGCCTTATTTCTTTAAGCCGTGTCTTTGTGTCTCTGTGGTTAAATTCATTCACTCCGGCAGCGCGTAGGCGACCAGCGTGTCCGAGAGCGCGGGGCTGAGCGCGCGCAGGAACCCGCCGCCGCCCGCGGCGACGACGACGAACTGCCTGCCGCCCCTGCCCGCGTACGTCATCGGCGTGGCGTGGCCGCCGGCTTCGAGCCTCGACTGCCAGAGCACCCTGCCCGTCTTCGCGTCGAAGGCGCGGAAGAGCCGGTCGGTGGTGGCGGCGATGAAGACGAGCCCGCCGGCCGTGACGACCGAGCCGCCGAGGTTCTGCGTGCCGGTGTCGCGCACGCCGCGCGCCTCAAGCTCCTCGACCGTGCCGAGCGGCACCTTCCAGACGACCTCGCCGCGGTTCAGATCGACGGCGCTCAGAGTCCCCCACGGCGGACGCTGGCACGGCCAGCCCTTCGGGTCGCGGAACCACGCGTACTCCTCGAACCGGCCCTGCCGCGTGTAGGGCACGGCGGCGCCCTCGGGCTGCGGCGTCATCTCGCCCATCGCGCCGTCCTCGTTCATGTTCACGAAGAGCATTCCCGACGCGGGGTCGAAGGAGCCGCCCGACCAGTTGCCGCCGCCGTGGAAGCCCGGGAACGTGAGCGTCGGCTTAAGGCCGACCGGCGTGTACATCCCCTCGTTGATAAGTTTATCGAAGAGCGCGGCGCAGAAGCTTTCGGACTCCGGCGTGACGCGGCTGAGTTCGCCGCGCGTTAGCGACTGGCGCGCGAGCGCGGGGGGCTTGAGAGGGAACGGCTGCGTCGGCCAGGTCGCCTCGCCCGGCACGTCCGACCGCGGCACCGCGCGCTCCTCGACCGGGAAGAGCGGCCTGCCCGTCAGACGTTCGAGGACGAAGACGAAGCCCGTCTTCGTTATCACCGCCACGGCCGGGACGGGACGGCCTTTCCCTCTCCAAGTGAAGAGGACGGGCTGCGCCGGGAGGTCGTAGTCCCAGAGGTCGTGGTGTACGGTCTGGTAGTACCAGACGAGCCTCCCCGTCGCGGCGTCGAGCGCGACGAGCGAGTTGCCGAAGAGGTTCTGCCCCTTCCGGTCGCCGCCGTAGAAGTCGTAGGCCGGCGAGCCGACGGGGAGGAAGACGAGGCCGCGCTCCTCGTCCACGCTCATCATCGACCAGACGTTCGTGCCCGCCCGCTGCCTCCACGAATCGCCCTCCCACGTCTCGTGCCCCGTCTCGCCGGGGCGCGGCACGGTGTGGAACGTCCAGGCGAGCGCGCCGGTGCGGACGTTGTACGCGCGCACGTCGCCGGTCGGCCCCTTCGAAGGCGACTCGGGCAGACCCCAGCCGACGATGACGAGGTCTCTGTAGACGGCGGGCGGCGAGGTCACGCGCGCGCCCCAGGTCGGGTCGTTCGCCCACGCGCCCGCGCCGTTCGCGCGCAGGTCGACGAAGCCCCCGCCGCCGAAGTCCGCGCGGGTCTTCCCCGTCCCCGCGTCGAGCGCGTAGAGCCTCCCGTCAACCGTGCCGAAGAGGATGCGCCTGTCCCTGCCCTTGCCGTCCGCCGCGCGCCCCTCCCAGTAGGCCACGCCGCGGTGCGAGTTGAAGCCGCGCACGCCCTTCCCCGCTTGCGGGTCGAACTTCCAGAGTTCCCTCCCCGTCTCCGCGTCGAGCGCGACGACGCGGCTCGAAGGCGTCGTCAGGTACATCACGCCGCCGACGACGAGCGGCGTCGCGGAGAAGGACGCCCGGAACGGCGCGGTCTTCAAGCCGATCTCCAACTCGCCCGTGTGGTAGACCCAGGCCCTCCGCAAGCGCCCGACGTTGCGCCGGTCTATCTGCCGCAGGGGCGAGTAACGCGTGCCGCCCTGGTCGCCGCCGTAGAAGCGCCACTCCGTCGCGCGCGCCTGCGCGGCACACGGCGTGGAGTTGAGGAGCGCGAGCGCGGCGGCCAGACAGACGAGCAATGGCTGTGCGAGTCGGTTCAAGCCTTCTCCCAACCGCGTGACGCGGCGGCGCGCCCGGCGTCGTCGAGCACCTTCACCTTTTATGCGCTCAACTTTGACAGGCTGTCTGTGCCGGCGTGCGGCCGGGCCGCGCGGAACCATTCGAGCACGAAGCCGGCGGCCGTGAAGCCGAGCGCGGCGTCGAGCGGGAAGAGGGCACGCGACAGCTCGCGGCGGGCGGCGCGCGAGAAGGCTTGCCCCACTTGCGCGCGCGCCGCGTCGAGCCCTTCGACGACGGTCGTGTCGAGGTCGCGCCCGCCGCGCGCGCGCCGCCAGGCGAACTCCAGGAGGCGCATGCGACCCTCGTCCTCGGCCGAGCCGGTGACGACCGCGACGAGGTGCGTCGCCTCCGTCTCCTCCACGATCTCGGCGGCGCGGCGCGCGAACGCGGGCGTCAGGTCGCCGTCGCGCGAGACGACGATGAAGGAGCTGCCGCAGACTTCGGCGGCGAGGTAGGACTCGCCGTACGGCGTGGGCGGCCCCGTCGAGATGTTGCTCTCGGGGACGCCGAGCGAGCGCACGACGCGGTAGACGCGGTTGGCGAGCCAGCCGCCGTCGGCGAGCAGCGCGACGGCGAGGCGCGAAGGGCTGAAGGTCTCTTCGACGACTTCGTCGGCGACGGGCGCGGCGCAGAGGCTGCACTTGGCGCGGCTGATGGTGACGGCGGCGAGCGAGTCGGGCGAGGGCAGGTCGAAGAGCGCGTGCCCGTGCTTGCGGCAGCTCACCCTCAACTCGCGTTCGAGGAGGCCGGCCTCAAGCATGCGCTCGACCGAGACGTTGCCGCGCGCGCCTGCTTCGGCCAGCATGCGGCGCGGCGTGTAGCCCTCGCGCCGCAGCTCCTCGATGCGTCTGAGGAAGTCGCGCACCTCGCGCTCCTCCAACATCTCGGAGGCGCGCGCGAGTTCCCTCCCGCCGCGCAGAGCCGCCGCGGTGCGGACGAACTCTTCGGGCTGGATGGCCGTGAAGCGCGCGAGCCCGTGCTGTGCGCCGCGCCCGCGCGGGCGCCAGGGGGGCACCAGCGCACGCGACCCGGGCGAGGACTCCGTCTCACCCACGGCCGCGCCCAGCGCCTCGTGCGCGTCGCGGCAGAAGCGCTCTAAACGCGCGAGCGGCTCCGCCGTCCGCAGGTCGTAGACGACGCTCGCCGCCGTCTCGCCGCCCCGCGCGCCGAAGACGAGCGCGAGCAGGCAGTCGCCGCCGCCGAAGAGTTCGCCCGGCGTGTAGCCGCCCTTGCCCGCCGCGCCCGCGTGCTCCGCGCACGCGCGCTCCAACTCCGAGGCCGCGGCCTCTTCGGGTCGCCCGGCGAGCGTGCGGAAGAGCTGCCGCCGCTTCGAACGGATGAGGGGCTTGTGCCCCCTCCCCGCCAGCGCGTCGAGCAGGCGGAGCCGCACGCCCTCGTCGGGCGTGAGCGCGAGACTGTTGCTCTGGATGAACAGCATTCTTTAGAACGCAGGCAGGTGGCAGCGGGCGGTCGCCGCGTCAGCGGCGTCCGAGTTTAGCCCGGCCTTTCAAGGCCGGGGACACCGAACGTTAACGTGTCGCGCGTCGCGTCAGCGACGCCTGAGCCGACCCGCAACGTTCGAGCGTCGCTGACGCGACGCGGCGTCTTTCTGCTCGACCTCACCCGGCCTTGAAAGGCCGGGCTAAACTCGCCTCGCCGCTCCGCGGCGGATTCACGCCCGCCTTGTCACCCTGCCGACTACCGTCTACTGCTTTCTACGGCCTGACTCTTATCTTCACGCGCTCGCCGCCGGTGAAGGTCTCGGGGTAGGTGCGTTCGCGCGCCATGCGGAGGGCGACCGCCTCGTAGGGGGCTGCGCCGGGGCGCGGGTTCCAGACGCGCGCGTCGGTGACGCGCCCGCCCTTCACTTCGACGAGGACTTCGACGACGTACTCGCGGCGCGGCGCGGGGAGGCCGTCGAACCTGCGCGAGCCGACGACCGCGGCGGCCGAGGGCACGGGCGGCGGGGCTTCGGGCGGCGCCGCGGCGGCGTTCGCGTTCCGCGCGGGCGGGGCTTCGGCGGCGGCGGGCGCTTCGACGTTCGGCGCGGGTCTGTCGGGGGCCGAGTCCGCGCGCTGCCCGAAGAAGGGGCCGTAGAGGACGTGGAGGGTCGTGACCAGACTCAGGCCGACCAGAAACCCGATGAGGATGGCGTAGACCAGGCGCTCGCGCGAGAAGCGGCGCGCGGTGTGTTCGATGGCGCCCTCGACGGCCAGCAGGCGGCCTTCGAGCGGCGCGAGCAACTCCTCCGCGCCGGGGCCGAGCTGGAGCGGCGCACGCTCGGGCAGAGTCGCGTGCGCGCCCTGCGCGCCCGGCACGGCGCCGGGGACGCGTATCTCGCCCAGCCCTTCGCGCCGCGGCGCCTCGACGAGGTCGCGTATGAACTGCTGGCCCTGGCGGTCGATGTTGCGCTCGGGCGGTCGCACCAGCGGGTTGAAGTTGAAGGAGCCGCCGTCGAGCGCGAGCGCCGCGTAGAGCGCCTCGACGCCGCGCAGCTCGCCCAGGCGCGCGTCCACCATCTGCCCGTCCTCGAAGAAGAAGGAGCCGGGGCCGTCGGCGTACTCGACCTGCAAGCGGCCGGACTTGCGCTGCACGCGCAGGCGGCGGATGAGGTCGGGCAGGGGCTGTTCGTCCGTGTGGCCGGTCAAGACCACGAACTGCGTGCGCTCTATGTTTTCCACTCGAAGGTTCCTGACTGAAAGGTCGGCCGCGGTCACTCGACGGGACAGCAATTTATACCAACGCCCGGAATTAGGGTAGTGCTAATTCGAGGCGGCAGACGGTCGCCGCGCGGCGGCGGTTTGAAGGCAGAAGTCGCCGCGCGGCGGCGTTTGAATTTAGCCCGGCCTTTCAAGGCCGGGAAAGATGTTGACCGGCGTGCGGCGTCGCGTCGGCGACGCCTGAGCCCGCGCGGCTCGTTCAAGCGTCGCTGACGCGACGCGGCGCCGTTTCGGTCAACCTTAACCCGGCCTTGAAAGGCCGGGCTAAACTCAGACGCCGCTGACGCGGCGGATTTGTGCACGGCCTTCGGTTATTTGCACCCGCGCGGGACGCCGCCGCGACGCGGCAGAACCGTTCTGCGGCCCCGCGGCGCACTCCTGCGAGGCCGCAGCGCCGTCCTGCGGCCCCGCAGCGCCCCGCCGCGGCCCCGCAGCGGACTCCTGCGGCGCCGCAGCGGACTCCTGCGGCGCCGCAGCGCGCTCTTGCGGCCCCGCAGCGCACTCTTGCGGGGCCGCAGCGCGCTCCTGCGAGGCCGCAGCGGACTCCTGCGGGGCCGCAGCGGGCTCCTGCGGGGCCGCAGCACGCTCCTGCGGGGCCGCAGGAGTCCGCTGCGGGGCCGCGCCGGAGCCCGGCGGGGGCGCACATCTACTGTGGATGCTTGTGGTTACGGCGGCGCGCGCTCGGGCGCGACCGTGACGACCCGGTCATATCGGCTTGCAAATCAGCATCAGGCCGCGCCCCGGGAGCGCGGGCATCCTGCCCGCCGAAGCGTGCTGAAGCACGCTTCACCGTGCAGCGCTATCCCTCGACCTGGAGATTTAAAGTCTCACGGCCTTCGCGCCTGCGGCGCTCATGGCGGGCAGGATGCCCGCGCTCCCGGCTCCGCCCGCTGCTTTGGACAACGCGGCGTGGGTGAAATATAATCCGGCCACGTCACTGTAGTTTGACGACACTCTCCCGCTGAAGCTGTAACGTCCCCTACAACAGAAATCAGCCGACGCCCACGCGCGCGCGAACGGATGCTTAAACCCTCGCCCCGTCATCGCACACACGCGGAGGAGCGCCCGCGCGCCCTCCACGCCGACGCGCGCCCGGCGCGCGGGGCCGGCCTTTCACACTTCCCCCGACAGACCGGGTTCAGACCGCGTGGAGACGACCGCCTTATGAAGAGGATTTTCCTGCTCGGCCTCATCGCGTGTGCGGCCGCCTTCGGTGCGCCCGCGGCGCGTTGCGTCGCGCCCGCGCCGCAGTCGGGCGCCGAAACTTACGCGCGCGACGGCGCGAGGTTCGCCCTCGAAGGGCGCCTAGCGGAGGCGGCGCGCGCCTTCGAGCAGGCCGTCGCGCTCGACCCCTCGAACGGCAACGCCTTCTACGGCCTCGGGAACGTCTACGCCGAGATGGGTCGCTGGGCCGACGCCGTCAACGCCTACTACAAGGCCGTCAGCATCAATAAGGAGGACGTGGAGGCGCTCAACAACCTCGGCGTCGCGCTCGGGATGCGCGGCCTGCACGTACAGGCGGCCGGGGCCTTCCAGCGCGCGATCAAGATTTACCCGAAGTGGGCCGAGCCCCACTACCACCTCGGCGAGGCACGCCGCGCGCTCGGGCAGGAGGAGGAGGCGCGCGAAGCCTTCGAACGCGCGCTCAAGCTCCGCCCCGACTACGCCGCGCGCCCCCCGCGCCCCTTCGCCAAGACCGCCGCGGCCCCGCCCGCCCGCGGCGGAGTCCTTGAGGCGATGAAGGCCGTCAACCTCGGCGACAACCTCCCCGAGAGGGTCGCCGCGACCCCGACACGGCCGTCCCCGACGCCTTCGTCGAACACGGCCCCGGCCGACGGCAAGTCTTCGGCCGGCGCGACCCCGCGCCCACCGACGACGAGTAGCGCCCCGCGTCCCGCCGCCCCCGCGGAAGCCGTGTCGCCCTACGACCTCGGCGTGCGCGAGGCGCGCGCGGGCCGACACCGCGAGGCGGTCTCGGCCTTCCGGCAGGCCGTCGCGCTCGACCGCCGCAACCACGCCGCCTACCGCGCGCTCGGCGACGCCTACTCCGCGCTCGAAAACTGGGGCGAGGCCGTGGACGCCTACGAGCAGGCCGCGCGCCTCGCCCCCGGCGACGAGGAGACCTACCAGAAGCTCGGCCGCGCGTACGCGAAGCTGCGCGAGACGGCGCCCGCCCCGTCCGAGATGGCCGCGGCCCGGCCGAGACCCGCCGCCGCGGCGAGTGTCCACACCAACGACCCCGACCCGACGGCCGTCTACCGCGTCGGCCCCGGCGACGTGCTCGACGTACGCCTGCCCGGCGGCGGCACGCGGCGCGCGAGCGTCTACGAGGTCACGCCGACGGGACTCCTCGACCACCCCGCGCTCAAAGAGCCGCTGGCGGTCGCCGGCCTGACGCCCGAAGAGGTCTCGGCGCGGCTCGGCTCGGCGCTCGGCCTGCGCGCGTCGGGCGCGGGCGCGGAGGTCGCCGTCGGCGTCAGCGAGTACAGGAGCCACGCCATCATCGTCGGCGGGATGGTGAAGGACGGCGGGACGAAAATCCTCCAACGCGAGGGCGTGCCGCTCTACGTCATCGTCGCGCACGCGCAGCCGCTCGCGGGCGCGGGGCAGGCCGTCGTCGTCTCGCGCGCGAACGGCACCGAGACGGCCGTAGACCTCTCGGACGCGGAGGCGATGAAGACGCTCGTGCGTCAGGGCGACGTCGTCACCCTGCGCGCGCTCCCGCCGCAGTTCGTCTACGTCGCGGGCGCGGTGCGCGAGCCCGGGCAGAGGGAGTTCCACGCGGGGCTCACGCTCACGCAGGCTCTGCTCGCGGCCGGGGGCGTGACGACCCAGGGCGGCGCGGTCGTCAACATCACGCGGCAGGCGTCGGACGGAAGACTCTCGACCACACGCTACGTGCTCGCAGAGATCAGGTCGGGGAAGACTCCCGACCCGACCTTGCGTCCCGGCGACCGCCTGGAGGTGCTACGCTGAAGGGGAAAGTAGACAGTAGTCAGTAGTCAGTAGTCAGTAGGCTCCGCTCTACGGTAATTGACACTGACACGCTTACGATTCATCGCCGATTGTCTTTCTACTGTCTATTGTCTACTGGCTACTGGCTACTGGCTTTCGAAGGAGACGACGAATGAACAACGTTTCGACGCCCGACGGCCGCGGGCAGGAGAGTCCGCACGACGCCCAGCCGTTCTTCCCCTCCGAAGGCTCTTTCAACCCGGTCGTCCCCCTGTCCGAGGTAGACCACGCCCCCGCGCAACTCCCGACGGTTGACGCCGACGACGTGGGCCGCCCGGCCGAAGCCGACTGGGCGCGCGAGGCACACCGCGCGAGCTGGAAGGAGGACGAGGAGACGCTCGTCCCCGCGCGCACGCGCGAGACGCGGGTGGCGCGGCCGTCATGGCTCGTCACGGCGGCCGTCATCATCATTTCGGTCTCCGCGGGGCTGGCCTCCGGCACATACCTCATCTGGTCTTCACAGCGCGCCCCCGAGTCGCAAACGCCGGCCCCCGTCGCCGCCGAAGCCCCGGCCCTTCCGCCCGCGCCCGCGCCCGTCGCCGAGCAAGCTGGCGCAGACAAGAACGTCGAGAAGGCGGCCGAGCCCGCCAGGCCCGAGAAACCGAGCGAGGTCGCAAAGGCCGAGAAGTCCGACGCGGTCTCGCGCGCGTCGGAGCCGGAGCCGCCCGCCCGCACGGCGAGCGCGCCGCGCGCCGAACGGGTCGCGCGGGCCGCCGCCGAACCGAAAGAGGCCGCGCCCGCGCCGAAGCCCGCACGCACCCAGAACGCGGCGCCGGCCCGCACGCGCCCGACGACCGCCGCGAGACAGACGCACGCGCCCGCCGCCTCCGCGCGCTCCCTACCCGTCTCCGCGCCGCCCCCTTCCGCCAAACCCAGGAAGGTCATCCAGTGGCCGTGAACAGGAAGAAGGGTGTCGGGTGTTACAGCGGCGTGCGTTCGGGTGCGACCTCACGCCGGGAGCGCGGGCATCCTGCCCGCCATGAGCGCCGCAGGCGCGAAGGCCGTCAGACTTTAAATCTCCACGTCGGGAGAGAGCGCTGCACGGTGAAGCGTGCTTCAGCACGCTTCGGCGGGCAGGATGCCCGCGCTCCCGGCGCGGCCGTCGCGTCCGTGTGAACGCCGCTCTAGGTGCCGGGTTCTGGTTAAAACCAACACCCAACACCTAACACCCGACACCCCTCCTCCGTTCATCGCTCCCACTTCCCGGTTTGTCAAAATCGCGGCGCATCTGTTAGCCTTTAGCCCCTTTCAAGGTAAAAGGAAACGGCTGCCCGTATCCAACGTCTCTCGAAGGCCCCGTCACAGTAGCTCCGTGCGCGCCCCTCAAGCGCGCTTCCGCCCTGACCCCGAACGCGGGCGGGGGCTACTCCCATTCCATTTGACCCGGACAGAATTGGAGGGAGACATATGCGCAAGAGTCTGCTCACGGCGCTGCTGGCCGCCGCCCTTTTGGCGACGCCCACGGCCTTCTCGACCAGGTCGGACGCGGCGAACGCCCTTCGCCAGGACGCGCCCGCCGCCGGGAACCGCCCCGAACCGCTCCCGAACTACGACGTACGCCTCGCCAACCGCGACGAGTTCCAGGACACCGAACTCAACACCGACGCCGGCCGCCAGAGGGCCGCGGGCAGCCTGAACGCGGCGCTGCGTGCGCGCGCCTCGGCCGTCGAAAACTTCCGCGCCGGGTTAGGCGCGAAGGCGCGGCGGAACGTGCGCGCGGAGGTCAACGAGGCGGGGGCTCTGAAAAACTTCTTCGTCGAAGGGGCGGCGCTCTCCGCGCCGCAGTCGAACGCCCCGGACAACGTCGCCCGCGGCTTCCTGAAGAGACAGGCCGCGCTCTTCGGCCTGTCGAACGCCGACGTGACGGCGCTCAAGCTGGAGAAGGAGGACAACGACCAGGGCACGACCTTCCTCGACTACGCGCAGACGTTCGGCGGCGTGAAGGTCTTCGAGGGCAACGTCAGGGTCGTCGTCGGCCGCGCCGGCGAAGTCCTCAACGTCCGCGAAGGGTTCGTCGTGTCGGGGCAGAAGGTCAACACCGACCCCACGCTCTCCGAGGCCGACGGCATCGCCAGAGCCTTCGAGCACGCGGGGCGTCAGGTGGCCCCGGCCTTCGCCGAGACGCGCGCGCGCGGCTCGAAGTCCGAAAGCGCGGCCTTCGCCAACCCGCTCAACCCGGCTTTCGAGGACGTGCTCTCCGAGCTGAACGTCGTGCGCGTCAAGGACGAGGCGCGGCTCGCGTGGCACGTCTACGCCGAGGTCGGCCCCGAAGAGTGGTACGAGATGCTGGTGGACGCGCACACGGGCGAGCTGCTCCTGCGCCACAACCTCTACGTCTTCGAGGCGCAGGGGACGGTCTACACGGAAGACCCGGACGCCGGCCCGCGCCAGCTCCGCTCCTTCGTCGGCGACACGACCATCAACACGGCCGCCGGCTGGATGGGGACTTCGACCGTGACGACCGGCAACAACGTCGAAGCCTACCTCGACACGAACGCCGACAACGCCCCCGACGCCAACAACACGGCCGGGCTCTCGAACGGCCACGCCTTCTCGTCCACGCAGGACTTCACGTTCCCCTTCTCCACGACGGCCGACCCGCGCACGCAGCAGGCCGCGGTCGTGACGAACCTCTTCTACTACAACAACGTCATGCACGACTTCTCCTACAACCTGGGCTTTACGGAGACGGCGCGCAACTTCCAGACGAACAACTTCGGCCGCGGCGGCACGGGCAACGACTCGGTGCGCGCCGAGGCGCAGGACGGCTCCGGCACCAACAACGCCAACTTCGCCACGCCGCCCGACGGCTCGCGCCCGCGCATGCAGCAGTACCTCTTCACCTCGCCCAACCCCGACCGCGACAGCTCGGTCGATTCCGACGTGGTCTACCACGAGTACGGGCACGGCATCTCGAACCGCCTGATCGGCAACGGCTCGACGGCGCTCTCGGGCACGCAGTCGGGCGCGATGGGCGAGGGCTGGAGCGACTACTGGGCGACGACGCTCAACAACGACGGCGTGATGGGCGAGTACGTCACGCTGAACAACACCCGCGGCATCCGGCGCGCGGCCTACACCGTCCCCTCGGCGACCGTCCACGACTCCTACGCCGACGTGTGCGCGGGCGGCTGCGAAGTCCACAACGACGGCGAGGTCTGGGCGGCGGCGCTCTGGGACCTGCGGACGCAGCTCGGCGCGGCCGTCACCGACAGGCTCGTGCTCAACGGCATGAAGTTCACGCCGACGCGCCCCTCGTTCCTGAACGCGCGCGACGGCATCCTGCAAGCCGACCAGAACCTGAACGGCGGCGCGAACCGCTGCGCCATCTGGACGGTCTTCGCGCGCCACGGGATGGGCGTCTCGGCCGTGGGCAACGACGGCACGACGCACACCGCGGCCAGCGACCTCCCCTCCGACTGCGGCGGCACCTGCTCATACTCGATCAGCCCGACGAGCGCGAGCTACGCGGCGGCGGGCGGCTCGGGCACCGTCACGGTGACGGCGGGCGCGGGCTGCGCCTGGACGGCGGCGAGCAACGCCTCCTTCATCACGGTCACGGCCGGCGCGTCGGGGTCGGGCGGCGGGACTGTGAGCTACAGCGTCGCGGCCAACACCCTGACCACCTCGCGCACGGGCACGCTGACCGTCGCGGGCCGGACTTTCACCGTGACGCAGGCGGGCACGGGCGGCGGCGGGACGGAGCTGATCGTCAACCCCGGCTTCGAGTCGGGCACGACGCCGTGGGTGGCCTCCGGCCAGATCACTTTCAGCGCGGGCAGCTTCCCGCACAGCGGCACGCACTACGTGGTCGTCAACGGGGTCGACAGCACCACGGGCACCATCTACCAGACGGTGACCGTCCCGGGCGGCGGCGCCAGCCTGAACTTCTGGCTCAACATCTCGACGCAGGAGGCGGCGGGCGCGTCGGTCTTCGACCGCCTCTTCATCGAGGTGCGCAACACCTCCGGGACGCTGCTG
Source organism: Pyrinomonadaceae bacterium (assembly GCA_036389235.1). Taxonomy (GTDB): domain Bacteria; phylum Acidobacteriota; class Blastocatellia; order Pyrinomonadales; family Pyrinomonadaceae; genus QHXN01. The sequence continues at coordinate 78,827 of DASVQJ010000289.1, forward strand.
GCGACGCTGGCGACGTTCAGCAACCAGAACAGCGGCACGGCGGGCGCCTACGTGCTGCGCGGGCCTTACAGCCTGAGCAGCTTCGCCGGGCAGACGGTGCGCATACAGTTCCGCGGCACCAACGACGTCACGCTGCCCACGAACTTCCGCATCGACGACGTGTCGGTCAAATAACCCTTAACGAAAGTGGCCGGCCTTCTTAACGGAGGCCGGCCACTTTCAAAACTTAAATCCTTAACCAGCGACCCCGCCGGTCATTCTCTGACGACCAGCAGGGTCGCCGTGTATCGGCCCGCCGCGATCTTCCGGTTGCTCCGCGGCCGCGGGGCGAGCCCCAGGAGCTTCAAGGTGTAGCGCCCGTGCCTGCCCTCGCCCGGGCGCTCGGGGCTCGCGTTCGTGTTGAGCGTGAGGGTCGTCCTCCCCCTCCGCGCCCGCGCGCCGACCTCGAACAGAACCTCCGCGTTCCCGGCCCAGACGCAGTTCACGTCCGCGGGGCAGCGCGAGTCCGACGCCACGCGCACGAACCTGACCCGCAGGCCCCCGCCGTCCAACGTCACCGCCCGCCCGGCTTCGATCTTGAACTCGCGCCCGACGCGCGCCGCCTGCGCCGCGGCCACGCAGTGCCCGACGAGCAGCACGGCGCCCGTCAGGACGAGCCGCGCCAGACCGTGTCGAGATAAACGTCTCATGCCCTGTCCCTCAACGTATGACGCGCACGTCGCGCTCGCTGTAAATCTTCCAGCCCGCGGGGGACTTGCGCCAGCGCAACTCCTGCACGACCTCGCCCCGGCCGGAGCGCGGGCCGCCGTCTATCTGATAGCGCTTGCGGAAGCGCATGACGGCCGCACGGCCCCCTTCGAGGAAGACGATCTCGGGGTCTTCGGCCGCGACGCTGACCGCGCCGGCCGAGTCGAAGACGCGCGACTTCTCCGCGCGCACGAACTCGCGCGGCGTGTCGCGCGTCAGGTAGTAGGCCGCGAGCCTCTGCGCGTAGAAGTCCATCTGCCGGCCCACGTCCTTCCGGTTGGTCGCCTCGACCCAGGCTTCGAGCTGCGCACGCAGCGCGCCGGCCTCCGCCGCCTCCGCGCCCGCGTCCCCGCGCGCGCCGGCCACGGGCGCGACGACCGAAGCGGCCTCGGCCAGCCCCGCCTCCGGCTCGCCGTAAATCTCCCAGCGCGCGACGTCGGAGATGCGGTCGTAGACGCTGCGGATGACGAGCGGCTGGTTCAACTCCCTGTAGGTGATGAGGCGCGTCACGCGCAGGCGTGCCCCGCCGTCCAGCGGGGTGAAGGTGACCCTGTACCCCTGACCCCGCCCGTCCTCGGAACTGAGGACGAGGCTCTCGCCCTCGACCGCCGCGCGCTCGCGCGCCGTCCCGCCCCTGGTTCTCTCGACGCGCTCGCGGCCGTCGGCGACGAAGGAGGTGCGCGGCGCGCGCGACGAGGCGATCTCGACCGTCCGGCCGCGCCGCCGCAGCGCCAGTTGGTCGGGCGGCGTCATGCGCTCGGTGAGGTCGATGAAGAAGCGCTGCTGCTCGCCGTACGGGAGGCTGGTCGTGGCCGTCGAGACGACCGAGTAGAGCCGGTCGCTCAGCTCCGGGTTGAGTCGGTAGACGCCGGTCAGCCGCGACTCGGCCGCGGCGGAGGGCGCGCGCGTCGCGCGGCCCGTCGTCGGACGCTGCGCCCGCGCGCCCTCCGCCGGCCCCAGAGTCAGACAGGCCGCCAGCAGAAGATGCGGATAGACACCTCGCCTTTTCACCTCGCACTCCCCTCCCTCTTCGGCGCCGCCGCCGGGCGCCTCTTCATAAACGCTTCCGCGGGTTAACGCCGGAACCAGACCCACTCCGGGCTGCACCCTTCGGCCGTGCGGCGGCCGTAGAGTGTGACCTCCGACCCCGCCCGCACGGCCGCCTCCAGCAGCGCCTTCGCCGCCTCCTCGTTGCCGTAGACCGTGACGACCTCGCGCCCGCGCTCGGAGTCCGCCACCACGCCGAAGGAGCCGAACCAAGCGACGGGGCTGCACGCGACCCGCCCGCCGCCCGCGTCAACGAAGAGCTTGATGTTCTCCGACTGACTCACGTCCGCCCACTCGTAGGAGGCGAGCGTGCCGCGCACGACGGGCGCGGCGTTCGAGAGGTCTGGCGTGAAGGGCCTGCGGCCGGGCTGCGGCGCGGTCGGCCGGCGGTTGGGGCGGTTCGTGAACCTCGTGTAGAGCGGGTACGTGCGGCGCCCGTGCGCGCCCTCGACGCGGCGCCAGCGTCCGCCCCCGGCCTCGTAGAGAGTGGTGACCCAGTAGCCTTCGTCGAATCTCATGTAGAGGAGTTCGGCGCGGCCGTCGCGGTCGATGTCCAGGAGGTCGAAGAGGCCGCGCGCGTCCTCTTGAAAATAGCCCTCGGCCTCGAACGGCACCGGCCTCCCCTTCTCGTCGAAGGTGAGCGCGAAGAGGTGGCTCGTCGGCGCCAGGCCGTTGCCGCCCGTGGGCGAGACGACGACGAGGTCGTTCACCCCGTCGCGGTCGAGGTCGGCCGTGTAGAGGCGCGCGCCGTACCCGGAGAGGTTGCCGAGCCGCACGCGCCACGCGGCGCCGCCCTTGTCTCTGCCGTCGATGGAGGCCCTGCCCTCCTCGTCCATCTCGAAGCTCGCGCCGGAAGGGCCGACGCTCACGCGCGCGGGCGCGGCGCCGCCGTCGCTCCCCGTGCCGAGGTAACCGGGACGCCCCCCGCCCGTCTCGCCGAGGAGTTTGACGGGGAAGCGCCGGCTCGTCTCTGCCCGCGTCAGCGGCAGGTAATCCTGGTTCTGCGCGACGCACGGCCACGCGCAGACGAACAACAGCAGCAGGCTTTTCGGAAGTAGTCTTCGCATCTTGAGATGGTAGTGCGTATATTGCCCGCCGCCGAGCCGCCCCGCAAGGGAAAGTTCGCCGTCGTTTGCGGTCGGGCGCAGGGGAGGAAGAGTTCAACACGGGGACACGGAGACGGAGGCACCGCTTCGAAGTAATAAGTCATCAGGCCGTTTCCGGCGTTAGGCCGAAAGTTCTGCATGACACTGGAAATCCGTACGCTTTAGTGTTTTACTAAGAGTCCCGACGAGCCCCAGCCTCTTGCCCTTCGCCTCATAGCATTGAGTACGCGCCTGTCCGCGCTTCCCCCGATGCGGGCACACGCAAATGCCCTGGGGGAAGCCATGCGAAGTCTAAAAGCCCGACCCGCGCCGGGTCGGGCTCACGCCCTCCACCACGTCGAAGTGCCGACGGTCAGGTCGCTCCTGTCGGCCCTGCGCGCGCACGACCCGTACACGTACCGCCACTCGCTGCGCACGGTGCGCCTGAGCCTTCTGCTCGGGCGCGCCTGCGGCATCGCCACACACGCGCAACTGCGCGTCCTCAGCCTGGGCGCGCTGGCCCACGACCTCGGCAAGATATTCATCCCCGGCGGGCTGCTACACAAGGAGGGGAGGCTGACGGCGGAGGAGTGGGAGGCCGTGCGGCAGCACCCGTTCGACGGCGCGCGACTGCTGGCCGGCGTCGCCGCCTCGGAGGGCGTGTGCCGCGTGGCGGCCGAGCACCACGAGCGCTGGGACGGCCGCGGCTACCCCGCGGGCTTGCGCGGCGAACGGATAGACTTCAACGCGCGCGTGGTCGCCGTGGCCGACGCCTTCGACGCGATGACGAGCGAGCGCCCCTACAGGCCGCCCGTCGGCTACGAAGAGGCCGCCGCCGAGCTGGAGCGCTGCGCCGGGACTCAGTTCGACCCCGTCGCAGTCCGCACGTTCCTGCGCGCCCCGCGCGCACTGCTCGAAGCCGTCATCCGGCCGGGGCCGGAAGAGGAGTCGAGCGGGTAGCGGTTTCACGCGGCGGCGCGGATTCAGGAAGCTCTAGACACGGAGACACGGAGACACGGAGACACAGCTTCGAAGTCATAAGGCTTCAGGCTGTGTCTCCGTGTCTCCGTGTCTCCGTGTCGAAAGCTCACTTCAGACCCATCCCGGTGAAAACCGCTTTAGCGGAGCGGCGAGACCGAGACGGTCTTCGTCAGCGGGTTGACGGTGAACTTGAGGAGCCTGGTCGTCGTGGCGAGCGTGCCCCCCGTGCCCGTCGTCGAGCCGCCGGACGACGAGGTGGCGCCGGCCGAGCCGCCGGTCGTGTCGCCCGTCGGGCCTGTCGAGTTGGCCGTCGTGCCGCCGGCCGCCGGCACGCTCGCTATGACGCGCGCCGTGAAGCTGAAGAGCACCGTGTTCGGGTTGTCGAAGCGCAGGCCGCGCGTCGCCGTCTCCTCGTTCGGCTGTAGGTCGGCGCCGACGAGCTGCGAGTAGTCGAACAGGGCCTTCTGCGTCACGCCGTCGCCGCCGTTGTCGGCGTTGGCGACCCGCACGGAGTTTCCGCCCGACTCGACCGAGACGATCTCAAGCCGCGCGCGCGGGTAGAAGACCGTGGACGACTGGTTCTTGAGGGCCGTCGTCAAGTCCGTCACGCCCGCGCCGAAGACGATGGTCTTGTTGACGGGCGCGATTGAAGCCGTCGCGTCCACGGCCGTGCGGCGCGCGACCGTGACGCTCTGCGTGTTGCTCGGGTCGGTGACGTACCTGCCGACGAGCCCGGCGGTGATCGAGCGGACGCGGTAGCTGTGCGCGCCGTCGGCGACGCCCGCGAACTCGGCGCTCGCGGCCGTGCCCGGGACGGTGCGGACGACCGCGTAGTTGACGCCGTCGGCGGACTCCTCGATCTCGTAAGCCTCGGCCGCGCCCTGCGGCTCCCATTCGAGCGTCAGGTTGCCGTCGAAGTCGAAGCGCTCGGGGCCGCCGACGAAGTCCGCGGCGAAGGGCCGCACGACCGGCGGCGCGCTGCCCTTGAGCTTCGTGCTCGCGATCTGGAAGTCGGTCGGGCCGTTGGCCCAGCCGTAGACGCGGTAGACGTAGGTGCCCGGAACCGTCGTGTCGGCCGAGACGTGCTCGGGGCCGCTGCCGTTGGCCGAGTCGTCGAGCTGGTTGCCGTTCGGGTCGAAGAGCAGGAAGTCCATGTCGGGCAGGCCGACGCCCGCCTCGGGCACGTCGGTGTAGTCCCACGTCAGCGTCGCGTCGAGCTTCAGGGTCGCCGCGTCCACCTCGACGGGCACGTCCACGTAGGTCACGCCCGACGCGGCGTAGACCTCGTTGTCGCGCTGGAGGCCCGCGTCGCCCGCCGTGACCGTCCCCGTGAACGTCTCGGTCTCCGTGCCGGAGATTTCGTCCGACGGCAGGCTCGGCGTGGCCTTCAGGTAGAAGGGCATGCGCAGGCGTTCCGCGGAGCCCGCGCGCTGCGCGACGACGTACCACTGGAGCTGCCTGATGGCCGTGTCGCGCGCGACGTCGCCGTCGACCGTGATGCCGGCGGTGAACGTCGCCTCGCCGCCCGCGGGGACGGTGACGCTCGAAGGGGTCACGCTCGCCGAGAAGCCCGGCAGGTCGAGAGCGCGGTTGTTCGCCGTCGAGAGGTCGTAGGTGCCGCCCTGACCCGAGAGGTCGCGGATGGTGACCGTCACCCCGCGCGCGTTCTCGACGCGGTTGTTGAGCACGGCCCACTCGCCGAAGGAGTGGCTGCCGAGGATGCCGGGGGCGTCGATGCCGTCGCCCGCGACGCCCATCAGCGCCTTCGTGTTGACGGCCGCCTTCACGTCCACGAGGCCGCCGCCCTGGTCGATGATGGAGTCGGACTGCGCGCCGTCGGTGCGCGGCACGCCCGCGGCCGAGCGCATGTTCGTCGCGGTGTTAATCATCGCGGTGCGAATCATGTCGGGCGTCCAGTCGGGGTGCGCCTGCTTCAGGAGCGCCGCCACGCCCGAGACGTGCGGGCCGGAGAAGCTGGTGCCCGTGGCGAGCGTGTAGCCCGAAGGGTCGAACATCGTGCTGGGCGGCACGGTGGCCGTCCCGCCGCCGACCTTGACCGTGGCGCTCAGGATGTTGATGCCGGGCGCGGTCACGTCGGGCTTGATCTGCCCCAGGCCCTCGACGGGGCCGCGCGAGCTGAACGCGGTGGTCGTGCCGTAGAAGACGTCGTCGAGGTACGGGTTCAAACGAATCGGGAGTTCCGAGACGGCGCCGTTCTCCGGGTCTACCGCGTTGTCGTCCGTCGAAGAGAGCGCATCCACGAGCACCTCGCCGTCAGAAGGGGAGGCGATGGCGCACGGGATGAGACCCTTGACGGCGGTCGGGTTGGTCGTCTCGCTGATGAGGATGCAGCCGACCGCGCCCGCGACGGCCGAGTTGGCCGCCATGTCGAAGAAGGTCGCGGAGGCGAGCCCCGAGTTCTTGATGAGCGCGATGCGCCCGCTCACCGCCGAAGGGTACGGCCCCGCGGGGTCGTTGACGAGGACGTAGCGCTGCGCGACGGAGCCGGCCGCGGGGTCGGGCGTGCCCGCCATCGGGTAGAGCTTCAGGCGGTTGAACCCGTCCGCGGCGGGCAGGCCCTTCGCGGGCGTGACCGCGCCGACCGCGTTCGGCGCGACGGCCGAAGCCTTGAGCACGTCAACCGACCAGTTCGAGTTGGCCGCGCCCGGGTGCGTCGTCGCGGCGACGGAGATGACGTGGCGGCCCGCCGCGGGCGAGCCGATGGTGCCCTCGCCCGGGCCTTCGTTGCCGGCCGAGGCGACCACGGTCGTGCCGAGCAGCGCGGCGTTCGAGGCCGCGACCGCCGTCGCGTCGTCGGGGCCGCCCGCGCCGCCTAAGGAAAGGTTGATGACGTGCGCGACCGGCTTCGGCTGCATCGTCACGGAGAAGGGCGAGACCGCGTCCTCGATGCCGAGGATGGTCGAGGCGCTGACGCAGGAGCCCGTCCCCGTGCAGACCTTGTAGCCCATCAGCTTCGCCTGCGGCGCGACGCCGTGCAGCTTGACGTCGTCGGCCGTGCCGGGCAGCCCGTCGGCGCCGGGCGCCTGCGCGAGATAGCCCGCGATGTTCGAAGAGGCCGCCGAGCCGTGGCCGAAGTCGTCCACCAGCCCGCCCGAGAACGACATGTAGTAGACGACCTTCTGGTTCGTGTTGAGCGCGGCCGTGGGGGGCATGAAGCCGAGACGCGGCGGGGTCGGGTCGCCGCCGAACATCGGGTGCTGCCACTCGATGCCCGTGTCGAGCACGGCGACGTAGACGCCCTGCCCCTCGTAGCCCTCGCGCGCCGTGTCGAACGGCGTCAACTCCGGCACCTGCCCGTAGACGGCGGGCGCGTTGATGTACTTGACGCTGCTGTTGAGGTCGAGCTTGAGCACGGCGTTGTTGACGACGCGCTTGACCTGCGGCATCGCCTCGATGGTCTTAATCGCCGCGCCGGGGACGTTCAGGGTGATGCCGTTCATCACGAGGTTGAAGCGGTAGTCGGCCCGGCCGGCGACGTTCCCGGCGAAGTCCTTGAGGTCAACGCCCTCGACCGTGAAAGAGATGCCGCGCGACTTCAGCTCTCCGAGGAAGCTGTCCTGCTGCGCGGTGACGGAGGCGCGGTACTGCTGGAGCTGCTCGGCCGAGACCTTCCGGCCGGACTTCTCAAGCCTGGCCTTCCAGACGGCGCCGGGGTCGGCCTTGAACTCGACGATGACCGAGCGCGCCAGCCCCGCGGCCCGCGCGCGGAAGAGGCCCGCGAAGCTCGGGCCGACGAACACGGCCGCCACGACGAGCGCCAGCGCCGCGTTCAGCATTCGTAGGCGGGGACGGGGCGCGGCGGAAGAGTTAACTCTGGGGTTATTCATTCTCATTACTCATCTCCGTTTTGTAATTATTTCTGCGACCGGTTCGTGGCTTGACGAGGGCGGCAGGGTTTTGAATCCCCCCTGAAAGAGCGCCACTGTCGCATCCTTTGGAGAGAGTAGGGGAGGCGGGTTGAGAATTACTTGAGGGGTTTTAGGAGGGACTTGAGGCCGTCAGCTCAAGTCGGCCTCAAGCGGGGAAAAGCCTTAAAAGTACGGGTTTTTGTGCATATTCCAACGGCGCGGACGCGCGCGCACCCCTTACGGCGCACGCCGAAACTTAAACCGCCCGCCCGCCGTAAGGGTTGCTGACCTCAAGCCTTTACAGCGGCGTGCGTTCGGATGCGACCGGCGGATGGCGAAGCGGGTCAGAACCACCCGCTACCGCGGGTGGTTCTGACCCGTCTGTCACGGTCGCACTCGAACGAACGCCGCTATAAGACCCCGTGAGAAGGAGCCCGCAAAAATGTCTCTCGCCCGACTCTGCCTTCTTATATTCTTCGCGGCCGCGCCGCTCGCGGCCTTCGGACAGGTGGGACAGGCCGGCAACTTCGAGCTGGTCAAGCTGGCCGAGGGCGTCTACGTCGCGCGCCGCACGGAGCCGCCCGGCCTGACCGTCAACGCCAACAGCGTCTTCATCGTCAACGAAGAGGACGTGGTCGTCGTCGACGCCACGCTCACGCCCGGCACGGCGAAGGAAGAGTTGGCGGCGCTGCGCAGGCTGACGGACAAGCCCGTCCGCTACGTCGTCAACACGCACTGGCACGACGACCACATCATGGGGAACGTCGCCTACCGCGAAGCGTTCCCCGGCGCGGACTTCATCGCGCACGAGAACACGCGCGAGTACCTGCCGACGACCGGGTTGAAGAATCGACGGACGGCGATGTCCCCGGGCGGCTACCCCGGGTTCATCGACTCACTCAAGCGCCGGCTTGAGAGGAACGAGAGCGTCTTCGGCGGGCCTTTAGACGACGAGGAGCGCGCGGTTCTTGCCGGCGACATCAAGATTGCCGAGCGCTACATGGCCGAGAACCCGTCGGCCGCGGTCGTCCTCCCCACCGTCACGCTCCGCGAGCGCCTCACGCTCTACCGCGGCGCGCGCCGCATAGACATCCTCCACCTCGGCCGCGGCCACACGAGCGGCGACGTCGTCGTCCACCTGCCCCAAGAGGGCATCGTCGTCGCGGGCGACCTCGTCATCCACCCCGTCCCGTACGTTGGCAACCCGCAGTCGCACCCCGGCGACTGGGGCGAGACGCTGGAGAGACTCCTCGCGCTCAAACACACGTTGATCGTCCCCGGCCACGGCCCGGTCTTACGCGATGACTCTTACGTGAAACTGATGTCGCGCCTCTTCAGCTCGATGAAGCAGCAGGTCGCGGCGGCCGCCGCGCGCGGCGAGACGTTGGAGCAGGTGAGGAGGTCGGTCAACCTCGGCGAGCTGCGCAAGCTGTTCGTCGGCGACTCGCGCGTGCGCCGCGACGTCTTCGACAGCTACGTCCTCGGCGCCGGGCTCGCCGCCGCCTACGCGGACGCGACCGCGAAGCAGTAACCGGAAGATTGGAAGTCCGGCACCATTCCTTCGAGCGTCACCCCCCGAATTGCGCCAACACCTCTTCGACCTGCGCGAAGTCGAAGGGCTTGCCGATGACCGTGTCGGCGGGGGCGTCGCCCTGCGTGCGCGCGGCGTCGCGGCCGTAGCCGGTGACGACGGCGATGCGCGTGCGCGGGCTGCGGCGGCGGACGGCGCGCGCCACCTCCCAGCCGTCCATCTCGGGCATCGAGAGGTCTGTGAAGACGAGGTCGAACTCGCCGTCGTCTAAAGCGGCGAGCGCCGCGCGGCCGCCGTCGGCGCGCGTGCAGGCGTGGCCGAGCGCCTCGACCATCTCGGCCAGCGTCTCGCGGACGTGCTCCTCGTCGTCCACGACGAGGACGGAGAGGGCGCGGAAAGGCTTATCACGCCCGCGCGCGGGCGGCGGCGACGGCCGCGCGGCCTCGGCGTGCGGGAGGTCGATGGTGAAGGTCGTGCCGCGCCCGGGCTGCGAGGCGGCGGAGATGTGGCCGCCGTGGCGCTCGACGATGCCGTAGGAGACGAAGAGGCCGAGCCCCGTCCCGTGCACGCCCTTCGTCGTGAAGAAGGGCTCGAAGATGCGCGCGCGCACCTCGTCGGCCATCCCCGCGCCCGTGTCGTTGAAGAGCAGGCTCAGGCGTTCGCCGCGGCGGCGGCAGTTGATCCGGAGGCGGCCGCCCGCGGGCATCGCGTCGATGGCGTTGACGACGAGGTTGACGAAGACCTCGCGCAGCTCCGAAGCGTTGCCGCGCGTGTGCAGCGACTCGTCGCCCTCGACCGTCACCTCGTAGCGCAGCCCGCGCGCGCGCGCGTCGTTCTCCCAGCGCGTGCGCGTGATCTCGACGGCGTCGCGCAGCAGCCCGACGACCGGCACCTCCGCGAGTCCCTCGCCCGGGAGCTGGCGCGCGAACGAGCGTATGCGGCGGACGGTGGCCGCGGCGTCTTCGGCGGCCGTGAGGATGATGTCGAGGCCGCGCGTCAGGCGCTCGTCGCCCTCGGCCGAACGGCGGAGGAGCTGCGCGCGCCCGAGGATGGCCGCGAGCGCGTTGTTGAAGTCGTGCGCGACGCCCGAGGCGAGCTGGCCCAGGCCGCGCAGCTTGTCCGCCTGCGCGGCGCGCTCGCGCTCCGACCTCTGCTCCGTCACGTCGCGCGTGATGGTGAGGACGCCGGTCGTGCGGCCGTCGGTGACGAGCGGCGTCGAGTCCGTCACGGTGTAGCGTATCTCGCCGTCGCCCCGCAGCAGGCGCAGCTCGACCGTCTGCGGCTCGCCCGCGAGCGTGCGCCGGAAGCGCTCTTCGGCCGCCGCGCGCTCCGACTCTTCGATGAGGTCGCTGAAGTGGCGGCCGATGAGCGCCTCCTTCGCGTAGCCGCACATGGCGGCGCCCGCGCTGTTGATCCACAGGAGCCGGCCGTCGGGGTCGGTGGCGGCGATGTTCTCGCGCGCGCTCTCAAGGACGTGCTCCAAGAGCGACTGCTGCTCGCGCGCGACGGCCTCGATCTGCCTCAGCTCCGAGAGGTCGCGCACGGTGCAGACCGCGCCGACCCGGCCCGACTCCTCCGCCATCGGCTCGGCCGTCACCAGCAGCGTGCGGCCCAGAGCCTCGGGCGTGTACTCGATGGTCACGGGGCGGCGCTCGGCCGTCGCGCGCTCGACGATGCAGCCCTCGCCGCGCCCCGGGCGCAGGATGTCGCAGCAGCGCCGCCCCAGCAGCTCGTGCGGCTCGGCGGATTCGAGCCCCGCGCCCGCGCGGTTGACGCGCAGAAGCCGCCGCTCGTTCGAGAAGATGAAGATGCCGTCCGACATCGCGTCGAAGGTCGTCTCCCAGGTGCGCTTGGCGCGCTCGACCAGCTGGAAGAGACCGGCCTGCCGGACGGCGATGCCGGTCTGGTCGGCGACGGCGCGGGCGAGCGAGACGTCCTCGGGCCGCCAGCGCCGCGTCCCGCGGACGGTGGAGATGACGAAGCAGCCGGGGAGGTCTTCCCCCACGCGGATGGCGACGAACATGATCGAGCGCGTGCCGAGGTGCTTCAGGATGTGCTCGTAGAGGTGGCGCGCCTCCGGGTCGCGCTCCACGTCCCCGAAGGCGAGCGCGCCGTCGCCGCGGATGCGCTCGACGAGGCGGGCGATGAGTTCGAGCGGGTACTGGCTCGCGGCCGGGGCGACGCCGGGCGCGACGAACTCGGCGGCGGCGCGCGCCACGCCCGCCTCGGGGTCGAGCATGTAGACGGAGCAGCGGTCTACGCCGAGCTGGACGCCCAGCTCGCGGGTGGCGGCGCGGAAGACCTCGTCGGCGTCGAGCGACTGGCGGACGGCGCGCGTGATGCGGTTGATGAGCGCCTCGCGCTCGGCCTGCGCGGCCAGCTTCTCGGCGTCGCGCTGGCGGGCGACGAGCTGCGCCGCCTGGCGCGCGAAGGCCACGGCCGGGAGCACGCTGCGGCGGTCGGGGCGCGCGCCCGAGCGCGGGTCGTCGAGCGCGATGAGTCCGACGAGCCCGCCGTCGTGCGCGACGAGCGGGACGAACAGCTCGTCGCCGTCGTGCCACGCGTCGGCGCCGTAGGCGGGGGCGGGGCGCGGCAGCCCCGACTTGAAGCGGCGCGCGTAGAAGGCTTCGAGCAGGTGGTAGTGGCTCGGCGGGTAGTAGGCGGCGTAGCCGAGGGCGCCCACGTCGATGCGCAGGCCGCGCTCGACGAGGCGCGCGACCTCCTCGCGCGGGTAGGGGCGCTCGCCCGCCTGCGCGACGTACTCGGCGGGGATGTTCGACGAGCGCGAGACGATGCGGCGCGTGCGCCCGTCCTCGTCGAAGAGGACGACGAGGCAGGTGCGGTAGTCGGTCAGGTCTGTGATGGTGTCGGCCAGCCCCGCGAACAACTCTTCGAGCGCCCGCCCGTCGCCGGCGGGCGCGGCGGCCAGCGCCGTCAGAGCCTCAAGCTGTCGCACGGACGCGCTCAGGTACTCTTCGGGCGCCTCGTGCTCTCCGGGGTAGATTTCGGACAGGGGCATGAGAGCGTTCTCCCGTCGGGGGTGACGAAACGTGGTGCGGTCGCCCTGGTTCCCATCGGTCTCGGGGCGGCGGCGCTTGCGGAAGAATTCGAGAGGCGGGGGCTTTACGGTCTGAGGCTTCTTCTCGTCCCCTTGGACGCGCCCGCAAACGCGGGGCAAGCCTGAATATAACAAAGCTTTAGCGGGGTTGTCATCAAGAAACAGTAGACAGTAGTCAGTAGACAGTAGTCAGTAGAAAAGAGGCGGCGCGTCTCGGCCATCGGCCGGGCACGCCGCCTACGTTTTTCTACTGACTACTGACTACTGTCTACTCTTTCCTCACTGCCTGCTGCGCGGGCGGCCGTCCACGGCGCTGCGGGCGAAGTAGCCCTGGCGGTAGGTGAGGCGGAGCTGCTGCTTCTTCAGCTCGGGGTTGACCAGGTCGATCTGCACCTTGCGGAAGGAGCCGTCCTTCGTCTTGTTCGAGGGCGAGTAGGCGATGAGGTACTGCGAGCGCAGGTCCTCCTGAATCTGCGCGAAGGCCGAGCGCAGGTCGTCCTCGTTGCGCGGGAAGTAGGCGCGCCCGCCCGTCCGCTCCGAAATCTTGCGCAGGCTCCCCTCGTCCACGCCCTCGAAGCTGAAGCTGTCGCCGACGCCGACGGAGTAGATGATGGCGTCGGCCTTCAGCGCCGAGTCCACGGCATCTTGCAGCCTGAGCCGGCTCGACGTGTCCACGCCGTCGGAGAGGAGGATGATGGCGCGGCGCGTCTTGTCCGAAGACTCGGAGAGCACCTCGCGCGAGGTGACCCAGACGGCGTCCCAGATGGCCGTGGAGCCGGCGCGCGCCTGGTTGTCGCCCGAGATGGGGGGCGTCCCGACGAGCACGCCGCCGCCGATGTAGCCCGAGGGCGGCACGAACTCGACGCGGTCGATGGCGCGGCGCACCCGCGCGGCCGAGCCCGTCAACCCCTGTTCGAGCGTCGCGTCGCCGGTGAAGGTGAGCACGGCCACCTCGTCTTTGGCGGCGCGGATGACGGTGTCGACGAAGCGCTGGGCGGCCGACTTCTCCTCCGGGAGCGTGCGCTCCTGCGAGGCCGAGCAGTCGATGAGGATGGCGAGCGAGAGCGGCCGGTCGGTCTCGCGCTGGAAGGTGAAGACCTTCTGCTCGACGCCGTCTTCGAGCACGCGGATGTCCTCCTGTTTGAGCGTGGTGACGAACCGCTTGCTCTTGTCCACGGCGGTGAAGAGCACGTTCGTCAGGTCGGTCTCGACCCGCTCCACGTCGTCGTCGTCAATCGCGTCGTCGCGCTGCGGCGCGGGGCGCTGCGGCTGCTGCTGCCGCGGCGGCCCGGCCTGCTGCGCCCCCGCCCCCGCCGGCGACAACGCCGACGCGGCCAGCAACAGCGCCATGACGAACGCGAATCTCTTTTGGCTTAACATCTCTTCCCCCGTGAATAGTGAATAGCAAATAGTGAATGGGTTAAGGCAATTTTCTACTCACCGTTTACCGTTCACCATTTACTTCCTTATCAAATCCCTGTCCGCCGTGTAGCCGCGCTTGGCGTTGACCCTGTACTTCTCGCCCGTGTTGACCTTGACCTCGATGCGGCGGTAGCCGCCGTCGAAGGGCGGGTCGGGGCGGTAGGTGAGGAGGTACTGCGAGCGCAGCTCCTCGCCGATCTTCTTGAAGGCGCGCTCCAGCTGGAGCATGTCGCCGGTGTAGAAGGAGCGGCCGCCGGTCTCGTCGGCCATCTTCGAGAGCTCCTTGTCGCCCGAGTCCTTGACCGTGCCGGCCTCGACGCCGGGGACGGCGCTCCCGGTGAAGCCGCCCTTGGTCGAGATGGCGAAGATGATGGTGTCGGTCTTCTGCGCGATGGAGATGGCGTCCTCGATGCGCGCGCGGCTGTAGGTGTCGTCGCCGTCGGTGATGATGACGAGGGCGCGGCGCGGGCTCGCGACGGCGCGCATCTTCTCGTCGCAGAACTGCCAGACGGCGTCGAAGAGCGAGGTCTGCGTCCCCGGCTTCTTCACGCCGTCAATGGCGCGCTCGAGCAGATCGAGGTTGCGCGTGAAGTCCTGCCGGAGCTTCACCTCGTCGTCGAAGGTGACGAAGGCGGCGTGGTCCTTGCGCGTGCGCGTGACGGTGTAGAGGAAGTTCTTGGCCGCCTCCTTCTCGAACCCGAGCTTGCCCGCGGTCGAGCCCGACGTGTCCATCAGCACGCCGACGTAGATGGGCAGCTTCTCCAGCTCCTTGATCTCGCCGAGGAAGTCGAACTGGACGGGCCGCTTCTCCTCCAGCACGGAGAAGTTCTCCTTGGTCAGCCCCGTCACGGGCACGCCCTTCTTGTCGAGCACGGTGACGGGCACACGCACGACGCGGGTGGTGACGCCCTCCTCGACCTCGTCGCGCTGCGGCGTCGGCGTCTGGCGCGGGGCGGCGGCCGGGGCGGCCGGCTGCTGCTGCGGCTGCTGCTGCCGCGCGCCGGACGGGCGCGCCGAGGCGGCCGCGCCGAAGACGGCGCAGGCGAGTGCGGCGAACG
>DASVQJ010000290.1:0-4936 GCA_036389235.1 Pyrinomonadaceae bacterium
CGTGCTCATCTCGTACCTCGAAGCCGAGGAGCGCGACGCGGAGGAGACGGCGCGCGCCGTCGAGGCTGCGGGGCGCCGCTGCGTGCGCGTCGCGGGCGACATACGCGAAGAGGCGCACTGCGCGGCGCTCGTCGGCCGCGCCGTCGAGGAGTTCGGCCGCCTGGACATCCTCGTCAACAACGCGGCCTTCCAGATGGTGCGCGACGACATCGGCGAGATCAGCACCGAGGAGTTCGACCGCACCTTCCGCACGAACGTCTACGCGATGTTCTACCTCTGCAAGGCGGCGCTCCCGCGGATGAGTGAGGGCGGGAGCATCATCAACACGGCCTCGATTCAAGCCTACCAGCCTTCGGCTGAACTGCTGGCCTACGCGGCGACGAAGGGCGCCATCGTCACCTTCTCGAAGGCGCTCGCCTCCGAGGCGATGAAGTCGGGCGTGCGCGTCAACGTCGTCGCGCCCGGCCCCATCTGGACGCCGCTCATCACCTCGACGATGCCGCACGAGAAGTACGAGGAGTTCGGCAAGGACACGCCCGAAGAGCGCCCGGGCCAGCCGGCCGAGCTGGCGCCCGTCTTCGTCTTCCTCGCCTCGCAGGAGTCTTCTTACGTCTGCGGCGAGGTCATCGGCGTCACCGGCGGCAAGCCTCTGCCCTAACTCTTCGTCACGCGCGCGGCCTCACCCCGCCCGCCGCGCCGACTCGATCTTCCCCAACAACTCTTCGTCCGAGAGGCCCTCCCCCCAGCCGCCCTCAAGCTTCAGGCGCACGGTCTGCGCGCCCCCGCTCGGCGTGCAGACGACGTGGAACAGTTCGCCCGCGCCCTCCACCCGCGCGGCCTCCTCGTTCTCGTCGCCGTCGCTCAGACCACCGTAAGCCTGCACGCAAGCCCACGTCACACCCTCCCCGTCCGTCACCTCACGCGGCACGATTAGCCCCCCGTCTGTAAGAATCGCTTCCGGAAGTTCGAGCCCCATTCTAACCCGCGGGGCTTTTACGCGCGCGGGGATTTAGGCGAGAATCTTTCCGTTCGTGGCGGGCTCAACTTTCAGGAGGACGGCGATGGGGATTGAAAAGGACGTGGAGAAGTCTTACCCGAACAAGGGCGTGGCCGCCAAGCTGCGGCGCCTGGCGGACGCGTTGGAGGAGGGGAGGACCTTCGACATACAGGTCGCGGGCGAGCGCGTCCGCGTCCCCCCGCACGCGTCGGTCGAGTTCGAGTACCAGCGCGAAGGCGACGAAGAGGAGCTTGAGATCGAGCTGAAGTGGACGCGTCGATAAAGGCCGTGAGTGAATCAGGCCGTCGCCGCGGGCGCCCGCAGGCGGGCCATCATGTAGGCGTCCACGTAGCGGCCGTCGCGGTAGGCGTGTTGGCGGAGCAGGCCCTCGCGCTCGAAGCCGAAGCGCTCGTAGAGGCGGACGGCCGGCTCGTTGTCCGTGTAGACTTCCAGCTCCAGCCGCGTGAGGTTGAGCCAGTTGTCCGCGAGGTCGAGCCCGGCGCGCATCAGCGCCGTGCCGACGCCCTTGCCGTGCCAGTCGTCGCGCACGCTCATCCCGATTGTCCCGACGTGGTGCCTGCGCGGCCTGTGCGGGAAGGTGTGGATGCTGAACATCCCCACGACCTCGTCGCCGACGACGGCCGCGAGGTTGTGCGCGCCCTCGCCGGGCTCCGCGAGCCGCCGCCGCCACGCCTCGCGCGAAGGGTAGGGCAACTGTAGGGTGTTCGCGTAGAGCTTCGGGCTGGTGAACATCTCGTAGAGAGCCGCATAGTCGTCCGGCTCCGCGCGCCGTATCGTCAGACCTTCAACCTGCATTGACACCTCCCCGCTTCTTCCTCGTCCGTCGCGCGCCGTCGTGACCCGGCGGCGAGGGCGTGAGGGCCGGCGGCCCCCGCGAGTGTGATATAAGTTCGCGGGCCGCGAGCAACGCCCGCCGCGTCCGCGCCGGGGCGTGCGACATCATACCGCAGTCGGGGCGCGCCGAGTCCGTCTCGAAGGCGAAGCGGGGAGACACTTCCGTGTATGCCGAGGGCTTGTGAGTTGACCGCGACGAACGTTTCGCGCAGAAGGTTTCTGACCCGGCTGGCGGCCGGCGCGTGTGCCGCGGGCGCGCTCCTCCAGAGAGACTTCGGCGGGGCCGCGGCGTACGCGCCGAGGACGTACACGAACCCCGTCTACGCGGGCTCGATGCCCGACCCGTTCGTGCTCCGACACAGGGGCGTCTACTACGCCTTCGGCACCACGGGGAACGAGCGCAAGTCGGACGGCCGCATCTTCACTCTGCTGCGCTCGAACGACCTCGTCAACTGGCGGGAGCTGGGCGGCGCGCTCGCGGAGCCGACCGCCGACCGCGACCATCAATTCTGGGCGCCGGAGGTCGCGTACGAGGGCGGCACCTTCTACCTCTTCTACGCGATGGGCGGCAAGGAGGAGGAGAAGTTCGAGCTGCGCGTCGCGGCGAGCCGGCGGCCCGAAGGGCCTTACAAGGACGCGGGCGTGAAACTCCTCGACTGCGAGGAGAACCGCTTCACGATAGACGCGCACCCTTTCAAAGACACGGACGGCCGCTGGTACATGTTCTACGCGCGCAACTTCCCGGACACGGAGGGCGGCGCGCACCCCGGGACGGCGCTCGTCGTGGACAGGCTCGTCGGGATGACGAAGCTCGCGGGCGAGTGCAAGGTGGTCTTGCGCGCGCGCCACCCGTGGACGCTCTACGAGGCGAACCGGCGGATGGAGGTCTACGGCCGCACCTTCGACTGGCACACCATCGAGGGCGCGTTCGTGCGCAGGCACGGCGGCCGCTACTACTGCTTCTACAGCGGCTCCAACTGGCAGACGCCCGGCTACGGCGTGGACTACGCCGTCGCCGACAACGTGACCGGCCCTTACACGGGGCAGGGCACGGAGGCGCGCGTCCTCAAAGGCGTCCCCGGCAAGGTGCGCGGCCCCGGCCACCACAGCATCGTTAAAGGGCCGGACGGCAAGACCGACTACTTCGTCTACCACGCCTGGGACGAGGCGATGAAGGTGCGACAGCTCTGCATCGACCGCCTCGAATGGACGCCCCGGGGGCCGCGCCTCCGCGGGCCGAGCTATACCCCGCAGCCGGTCCCGAAACGCTGACGCCGTGTCATCCCACCGAAGTAGCAGCGCGGACTCCGCCGCGCGCGGGGAGTTGCCGGGCGAGGGGCGCGCGGGCGCCCCGGCGAGGGGGCTCTCGGCCTTCATCTTCGCGGGGCTCGTGGCCGTCGTGCCGCTCTCGTCCGTGCCTTACGGCTCGGTCGAGCCGCTGTGGGCGGCCGTCTTCGAGGCGTCGGTCTTCCTCCTCGCCGTGCTCTGGGCTTTGGAGGGCGCGCTCTCCGGGCGCTGTGTGTCGCGCGCGCACGCGTTGACTCTGCCCGGCCTCGCGCTCGCGGCATACGCCCTGCTCCAGTCGCTCGACTTCGGCGGCGGCGCCGTCAGCTACGACCCTTACGAGACGCGACTCGTCGCGCTCCTCCTCTTCGCGTACACCTCCTACCTCGCGCTCCTCTTACGTTATACGGAGACCGAGCGGCGCATGCGCGCGCTCCTCTACGCAGTGGTCTTGACGGGGCTGGCCTCGGCGCTCTTCGGCATCGCGCGGCAGACGGCGCAGCGCGGCGCGGAGGGCTTCCTGCTCGAATACCTGCGGCCGGGCGCGGGCTACGCGCAGTTCATCAACAAGAACCACTTCGCGTACCTGGCGGAGATGGCGCTGGGCGTGCTGCTCGGGCTCGTCGCGGGGCGCGGCGTCGGGCGCGCGAAGGCGCTCGTGCCGCTCGCGCTCGCGCTCCCGCCGTGGGCGGCGCTCGTGCTCTCGAACTCGCGCGGCGGCATCCTGGCGATGCTCTGTCAGGTCATCTTCCTCGGCGCCTCCTTCGGCGTGACCCGGGCGCGCGGCGTGCGCGGGACGAATCCGTCCGACGGCCCGGACGCGACGCCCCCGGCGCTCGACCGCGTGGCGGGCTCGAAGGCGGCGCGCGCCGGGCTCGTCCTCGCGCTGCTCCTGACGATCACGGTCGGGGTGGTCTGGCTGGGCGGGGATACGGTCGCCGACCGCGTGGCGTCTGTGGGCGAGGAGGTGTCGGCGGGGACGAACGACGCGACGCACTCGGGGCGCAAGGACATCTGGGCGGCGACGTGGAGGACGTTCGCGGCGCACCCGCTCGCGGGCGTCGGCTTCGGCGGCTACTGGGTCGCCGTCAGCGGGCGGCACGAGGGCTCCGGCGGCCTCGTCCCGCAGCAGGCGCACAACGACTACCTGGAGGTGCTCGCCTCGGGCGGGGTCTTCGGCGCCGCCGTCGTGTTCGTCTTCCTCCTGCTGCTCGTCAGGCAGTCCGCGCCACGCCTGCGCGCGGGGAGCCCGTTCGCGCGCGCGGCTTGCCTGGGCGCGCTGACGGGGCTCTGCGGCGTCGCCGTCCACAGCCTCGTCGAGTTCGGGCTCCACGTGCCCTCGAACGCCTTCGCGGCGCTGGCGCTCGCGGCCGTCGCCGCCGCCGCGCAACCCCTTAAAATGCCAAAAAACTAGCCCTTATGAGTATTGACCGTGACCGGCCGGGGTTCTAGACTCGGTGCGGTTTAGCCTCGGAGGTTGTGTCTCATCCGCCCGCGGCCATGAAAGTTTTCGAAGCCTCGACAGGACAAACGCCATGAGTACCGTCAAGAGCAGGATCATCAAGGCGACCGCGCTCGCCCTCGCGCTGACCGTGACGCACGTCTGCCTGAGCGCGGAGTTGGTGCGTGCGGCCTCGGCCCGCCTCATCGCGAAGGCGGCGGCCCCGCAGGGCGGCGCGCAGGGGCGGCTGACGACGCGTGGCAACAACCCCGTCTCGGTCAACGGCGCCGGCGCCAGGAGTGGCGAGACGATCTTCACGGGGCAGTCCATACAGACGCCCGCAGGCGTGGGCGCGACGG
>DASVQJ010000291.1:0-23751 GCA_036389235.1 Pyrinomonadaceae bacterium
TGACCTTCGTCCACTGGACGGCGAGCGTCGAGCCGGCGGGCTTGCCGTCGTCGGTCGCCGTGCCGGGGAGGTTGGCCGCGGCCGGGAGCACGACGGTCTGGTCCGGCCCCGCGTTGACGATGGGAGGCCGGTTCGGATTGACGACGTTGGTGACGGCCGCGGCCGACACGGGGCCGTAGCCGTTCGCCGCCGCGTCTCTCCAGCTCACGCTCGCCTGCGCGGCCAACTGTCCTTCGGGCTGCGCGGCCGGGACGGCGAAGTCAACCACCGCCGACTGTTTACCGCCGGGCGCGAGCGTCGCGGCCGGCAGCGTGACCGGTTGCACCTTCCCGTCGGGCAGCGTCAGGCTCGGGTTGAGGCCGACGGCCTCGGCGTGCCCGACGTTCTCGGCCGTCACGCGGTAGGTCACGGCCTCGCCGGACTCGACCGTCTCGCGCGCCCCGAGCGTCAGGAGCAGGATCGGCAGCACTTCGGTCGTCCGCAGGAGGCCGGACACCGGGCCGTATGTGTTGCCCTGCGCGTCCGCCCATTCCAGCGCGAGCGAGAAGTCTATCGGCTTGTCGTCGAACGCTTGGAGGCGCGCGCGGTATGCGTCGTCCGTCTCGTCCGGCCCTTTGGCGGGGACGGGCGGCGCGGTCAGAGTCGCCGGCACGCCGTCGGAGCCGCCGGCCTGAAGGGCGAAGGGCGGGGCGTCGAAGACCGACGCGTCGGGGTTGTTGACGCGCAGGCGCACCTGTAGCGCGTTGCCGCTGCCCGCGTTGCGCACGGCCGGCGTGACCGTAACCCTCTGGCCGGGCAGCATGGGCGCGGGGGGCTGCGCGGTCTGCGACAGGACGGGCACGCGCAGGACGCTCGCGCACTCCTGCTCGATGGCCCCGTACGCGTTCCCCAGCGCGTCATTCCAGGTCACCGAGGCCGAGACCTTGAGGGACTTGCCGTCGAACGACGTGAGGCGCGCGAGGTAGTCCGCGTCCGGCTCGGAGGCACCCTTCGCCGCGACGGGCGGCACCGCCCAGTTGACGGTCGAGGAGAACTCCTTGCCGGGTTCGAGGCCGGGCACCTCGACGCGCGTCGTCGTCCCGTCGGGGAAGGTGACGACGGCCGACGCGCCGACGGCCGCGGCGTGCCCCACGTTCGTCAGCTTGACGACGTACGGGATCGGCGCCCCCGGGCTCACGCACGGCGTCGCGGAGATGCCGACGGCGATGCGCGGGATTTGGAGACGGCTGAACGAGGAGACGTTGACGGGCGGCAGCGCCCGCCCCGTCGCGTCCTGAAAACTGACCACGCCCTCCGATGAGTAGACGGTGCCGTCCGCGGCCCCGAGCCTCTTCTGGTAGTCCCGGCTCGACTCGCCCTCGCGGCGCGAAGGCAGCGCCGGGAGCGTCACGCCGAATGTGCGCGTCCGGCCCTCACGCGCCGGCAGCGTGCCGACCTGCGCGGTGGCTGTGGGAGGCGAAACGCCTGCGAAGCTCTCGCCGATTGAGACGTTCGCGGCCGGGGAGGTCGAGCTGTTAACGAGGGCGACGTTGACGTTGAAGGACTGTGCCGGGAGCACGGTCGCGGGCTGAACCTGCGTCGCGTTGATCGAAGGGGGCTGTGGGAAGAGGCCCTCGCCGTCCGCGATGACGGCGACGATGGTGCCGAAGCCCGGCTTGCCGGGGTCGCCGCCGTAGCGCGGCTCCGCGGCGACCTTGACGACGACCAGCGCGGCGGTGTTGCCGAAGTCGGGCGCGCCCCTCTTGTCGGCGCTCGTCGTCACGATGACGCCGATGTACTCGGGCAGGTTCACGGGCGGGAAGCTCTGCCCCGGCTTCGTGCCCCAACACGAATCATCGAGCGGCGGCGCGCTCGTCGTCCTCACGTTCGTCTGGCAGAGTTGGAACTGTCGAACCGTGTCGGCGTAACCCTTGAAGTCGCCGTGCGCCTTGTAGTCGCCGGACGTGACCTGCTTCGCCCAGGAGTGCCCCCAGAAGTTGACCCTCTGGCCGAGGCGCAGGCGCTCGGCGTTGCCGCCCCAGATGACGAAAGACGTGCGGAGGTAGCCCGTGACTTCGGCCGTGGCGGACGCGGGAGTGCGGCACTCGTCGCCCGCGAAAGTAACCTTCAGCGGCGCGCGCTCGAAGGTCTCCGCGTCGGGTAGTTGTATGCTCGCCGCGGCGACGCCGCTCGCGTCGGTCGTCACGGAGACACGCACCGGCCCCACCTCGAAAGTCAAAACCGCGCCCGGGACGGGGCTGCCGTCGAGCGACTCAGTCAGGATTGCACTGACCATCTCGCCCACGCCCGCGGCGAGTGTGGTGCCGCCCGCGTAGCGGAGCGATGTCTTGACGCGCGTGACGCGCAACGCCGCCGTGTCCTGCGCCGGGGCGTAGTCGCCGTCGCCTCCGAAATTAACTGAGAGGGCGTTTGCCGCGGCCGGGGGGACCAGGGACGTGGAGGCGACGCCGCTGCCGTCGGTCGAGGCGGAGGCCGTCACCCCGCCGGCCGTGAAGCTGACCTCACGCCCGACGACGGCGTTGCCGCACTCGTCCGTGAGCCGCGCCGAGACCGGCAGCGGCTCGCCGCAGGATGCCCCCGACCGGCCCGTGTAGGTCAACCCGGTCGCCGCCGGGCGCGCGCCCGCCCCCGGGCACGAAACACCTTGAGGCGCTGCGCCTTTGGCGCTGTCTGCCGAAGGGCTCTCCGAGTCATCGAGTCCTGCTTCGAGAAGGCCGCCGGCAAAGCTCGACACGGGGACGGCGGCACGCCCGCCGGGCTGATGGCCCGCGGCTCCGGCCGGCAGGGTGAGGGACTGGCCTAGCAGCGCAAGGAGGAGAATCTGCGCGACGACTTGACGCATGAACGAGGGGCGGGCATCCGTCTTAGACACGGGGAGAGTCTCCTTCGGCCTGGCCGTGCGGCGCGTGACTTTGGAGGGCGCGCGCGGGTGACGTGAGATGACGCGCAGGCTTGTGATTACCCGCGCCGGGGCGGCGGAGGCCCGCTCTCTTACTCGCGGGCGTGCCCGGTGACCCGGGCCGTGCATGGCCTAAAAGTTAAGGGTGAGCGTGCCGACCAGTTGCGAAGGGTTCTCGGCGTGCGGCGAAAGGTCGAGCGTCCCCGTCCCGCTCTTCACCCCGGCGTACTGGCCTGTCCCGCTCTGGATGGTCAGTTGAAGCGACTCAGCGCGAGTAACCGCGCCGTCGTCGTTGAAGCCGAGAGTCCCGCCGGTCACGGTACCCTTCAGCTTGCCCTTCTCGCTCGCGGTGGGGCTGGCGTCCGGCGGGAAGATGGTTAACGTCCACTCGCCGCCGGTCACTTTATTGCCGTCGCGACGCAGCGCCACGCTGGTCATGCCCGGCAAGTCCCCCTCGGCGTTCAGACTGAGCTTGACGCCGTCACTATCGGCGGCGGCGCTCTGAATCCCCGCCACCGAGTCGCGGTGTACGGTTGCGTCGGGAGTCGGCGCGAACACGACCACCACCAGGGCGAGCAGCAACGGCGTTAACGCCGACGCCGAAATCAATCGCACGAGTCCCATCACGGTCTCCCTTCTGTTGAGGGCGCTTCATCCAAAGGGCCGGGCGCGGGCGCGCGTCGCGTCGGCGTGCGCCTACGGTTGAAAGATGGACGGGTTGAACTGACTCTCTCGGGCGTGGCCGCGAGTTTCAAATGTGTAAAGACGACGGACTCGCCGCACGGACTAAGGCTTTGCGGTTAACGAGCTGACGGCTCGTTTCGGGTTGAGTACGGAATGGGAGGGCCGGCGAGAAACACCAGAGGCTCCTGAGATGCGACAGATGAGGCGCGGTTAAAAAACTGGTGAAAACCTGTCACCCGGGGTCAAACTACCGTTGGATGGCCCGCAATATACTGGCGGTCAACAATAATGTCAATAACTTTGACTGCTGACCGCTTATCACTTTTGGGGAGCCATCAGCCACTTGAACATCCTGAGTCGCGGCGGCGGGAGGTGCCCGCGCACGAACTGAGCCGTCAATCTGAGCCGTGTGCTCAGCTCCCGCCGGTAGTAGGAGCCGACGCGCGCCAGTGACAGCCGCGCTCCCTTCGTCCTGCTCTCAAGCCTCACCTTCGGCTCCGCCTCTTCCATTGCTCGCCCGACGCTCGTCCACAGCAGCAGCGCCACGCCGACCAGCAGATACATCCGCCCGACGAACTCCGGGCGCGTGAGCCGTGTCCACTTCAGCTTCAGGCCGAAGCGCACTCCTTTAGCGTCGCGGGACTGCTCCTCGATGCCCACCCTTCTGTCGTAGTAACTCACCACCTTCGAGACGGCGTTCTCCGGGTCAGTCGCCAGCCACCAGACTTCTTTCGCCCCTTTCGCCCAGACCCCGATGAGCCGCACCCTGACGGCCCCGTCCCGGCGCAACTCGACGAAGCCGAAGTCGCGCCGCTCCCCCTCGGCGACCTGTAAACTCTTGAGCAGGCAGGAGCCCGAGGGCAGGCGCACCGTCACGTCGCGCTTGAGGCGCACGACGAAGTGCTGCCCACACTCCACCATCAGCTTGAGCCAGCCGACCCGGTGGGAGCCGCGGTCGCAGAGCCACACGGCCGAGACTGTCGCCGCCCTGAGCCGATCCACGCAGAGCCGTAGGAAGGTCTCCTCGAAGAGGTTCTGCGAGCGCGAGAGGTTGCGCGCCGTGCAGGCCGCCGCGGCCGCGGGGAGTGCGCGCGTGCCCGCGCAGACTGAGGCCGTCAGCAGGCTGAACCGGTCCTGCCAGCACGTCCAGTCGGGCGCCAGCAGCGGTGGGCCGGGGCCGCGGCCGAGCAGGCGCAGCACCTGTTCGGTGAGCGACCAGTCGTCGAAGCGGTCGTTACGCAGGGAGCGGTAGAGGCGGTTGAGGGCGCTGCCGAGTTGCACGCCCGAGAGGCAGGAGGGCTGGCCGGCGATGGCGAAGCTCGAAGCCTGCGCCGCCTGACACAGCGCGGCGACGATGGCGGCGCAGGTCTTCTGTTGCGAGCGGCGGAACGGCCTTAACAAAGAGGAGAGGACGGGGTATCTTCCGGGCGGGTTCATGGCTCTGTATCCGGTAAGAGTTAGGCTTCGACACCCGAACTTCTACCACGGGGCGGTGAACCCTTCATTATTCCTCTCTTAAAAGTGATAAGCGGTCAGCTAACATAAATATTGACATTTGCACGCGATGGGCATACTTTCTCCGCTGCCGAACCGTTACCAGCATCCGCCGACGAGTATTATCCGTCAGCGTCTCATAGTCACATAAGCTGACTTGCCCCGGCAGCGCTTAGCCGCAAGTCCAGAGTGGACGGCCAGACGCCTTTCGACCTGCACGAGATGTTAGCTTAGGGTTTGCCGACCGCCCTCTGAAGAAGGCGCCTTCCACGCCGTGCGCACCCGCACCGACAGCCGCTCGGGCTGTGTGTGGCACGGCCGCGGTCTCACCAAGCCACCTCGCCCGCGCTCGCCCTTTCGAACAGAGCGCCTCTTATGAGCGTCCGCAAGACGGAAAGTCGCCTCCCCGAGAACTTCCAGCCCCACGACCTGGGCCAGGCCGTCGAGGCCGGCGACGGGCGCTGCAAACTCATCTCGTTCATCACCTCCCCGCTCGCAGTCAACCGCGATAACGTTTACGTCCTGTTCGTGACCGACGGGGCGCTGGCCGCGGCGGCGCAGTCGTTCGAGTGGTCTTTCGCGGAGAACGGCGGCGCGCCCAACATCCAGAGCACCCAGCACGGCGAAGTCGCTTATCGCCCGCAGGCCGTCGGCAGTCTCGACGTCGTCGTCCGCGTCCTCGGCGCGGGCAACTCGGAGCAGGCCCGCGTCACGCTTGAGCAGGAGGCCGTCCCGCTAAACGCGGAACTCGAAGGGCTCATCAACGCCGCGGGAGACGAGCCCGGCCCCGGCATCGCCGCCCCGGAGGTGGCGCGCGAGCTCGTCAACGACCACAACCCTTATTACCAGTCGCTGGAGCCGCGGACACCCGAGAGCGGTGACGCCTTCAAGCGCTTCGTCTTCGGCCTCGTGTTTCAGGGCGTCCTGGAGCGCACCTCCGCCCGCCGCAAGCAGCACCTCGAACAGCTCGCGGCGTCGCTCAACGGTCAGGGGACTGACTTCGGCACGCTCGCCGCGGAAGGCGCGGGCGTGTGCGGCATACGGCTGGCGCTGCTGGCGATGACGCTGCCGCAGACGCCCAGCAGCCCGGCAGCCCTGCTCGACTGGACTGAGCTACCCGAGCAGCCCGCCTCACAACGCGCCTTCGCCGATGAGCAGCTCCGTCAGCGCCTCGCCGCGCTCAACGAGAACACGCGGCTCGACCTCTTCAACCTCGCACGCTTCCCCAAGAGCAACATCACGCAGTGCGGCCGCATCGTCGAGGGGTTGCGCGACCGCTACTTCGCCGGGACGAATTTCAACGACGTGCTGACGGGCATGGCGGGCACGCGCGCGGTGAGAATCACCACGCACTACCGCCAGGGGCCGTTGACGAGAACCTGAAGCCTCCGGGCGGGGAGACCGGCCGGATCGCCCGCCAAAACAACATGGGCCGATCATGCGACAGTAAGCGAAACGCCCCGGCGCCGCCGACCACCGTGGGCCGCGTGCTTGGGGTGCAGCCTAGCCCCTCGCTGCGCGGCGGGCCCGCGCCCGGCCCCGGCCCCGCGCCCGCCCCCGTGCCGGCCCCGCGCTTCGACGGCACCCCCGAGCCCGTGCCTACCCTCACCTTCATCGTGGAGCCCCGCAGCAACCCCGACGACTTCATAGACGGCGCCAACACCTACCACGCCAACTGCGGGCTCCAGCCCCAGACGATCAGGTCCATCGAGCACCTGCTCACAATCTTATCCGGCTCGGTCGGCATCATCCCCCGCATGCGCATCGTGACGCACGCCACCCCGGATAACATGGCCGTCGCCATGTTCGACAACGACAACACCTTCAAGGCCATGAAAGACTACCTGCGGGGGTTCGCGCAGGACGACGCCGCAGGGGTTTTCGCCGTCCTCGGCGCGCTCGGCAGTCGCCACTTCGCGCCGTGGAGCATTCACCGCATCGAGGCTCACCTCCGCGCCCAGCCGGGTGACCCGCTCGGGCCTTTCGGGGCCGCGACGCCCGGCGGCGACCTGCGGGAGTTCATCTTTCACATTGCCGACTTGCTGTGGGTAACCGGCAACCAGGTACAGTTGAATAACGCTAACATTCCGAACCCCAGTAGGGCGCGATTGGAGGACGCGATTACCGCCCTCATCGAGCGACCGTCGAGTCGCATCGTCGGTACGACAATCGGCACGCACGTCGTCACCGCCGCCGACCTCAATCAGTTGCGGACCGCCGTACTCAACATACCGCGCCCCGTCTTCAACATCGTGGGCTTGTTCAACGTGGCCGTGGCGGCCGGGAACATCAACCCTTTCCCCGTCCTCGCGAGGGCGGCGGCCGCAATCCGGGCCGACTTCCGCGGCAAGCTGAACCTGGTCAAGGCGCGTTTCAACAGGGACTCGTGGATAGACATCCGCGGGTGCCGCGCCGGAGAGGACAGCGATTACCTGCGCGCTGTGCGTGAATTCTTCGGCCGCGAGCACGTCCTCGACCCTAACGACGTTCTGGGCGCCAACGACCCCCGCCCGCACGTGAGCGCCCCGCGCTGGTTTCAGTATTTCGGCCCTTGCGCCTATTCAAACCCGACGGACAACGCGGCGATCCGCACGCTGCTGCTGACGAACACGGCGGAGACGACCGCCGCGGACATCGCGGGCGGCTTCGCCGATTGGGCCAGGCGCTCCCTCGTTGACCCCTCGCACAAGCTGTTCTGGCTCGACCTCGTGGCCGACGCCCCCGACGGCGTAGTCATCCGGTTCAGCCTGATGGACTGGCGCGCGAACCTCCCGCAGTTGCCTTTGCAGACGCCCGGCCTCGCCGGGTTTGCGGCCATGAACTTCAGGGACGCCCTCAACAGGATTCGCCAACTCTTCAACGTCGCCGCCGCCGTCCCGCCCGCCGGGGCCGATCTGGACGCGCGCCACAATTTCGTCACCAACCAACTGAGGGGCTACGGCCCGAACCTGCTCGCGCAGGTCAGCGGCGCCACGGACGCCGCGAGGCTCAGGCAGCTCTACCAGGCGCTCAGCCAGATCAATCAGGATTTGAGCCAGGCGTTCGCCATCACGCCCGCGCCCGCCTCGCCCACGGAGAATCAAGTCCGCGACCTCCAGACGGCGCTCATCCGGTTCATCGAGTCGAACAACCTGGCGCAGGTGCGCGCCTTCATGGCGGCGGTCAGGCAGAGAATCGAAGACGCCAACGACCCCGGCATCTATTACTACATGCTGCACGCGGGGCTCCCGGTCTTCATCTTCGCCACGCAGGAACAGATGGTCGCGGGTCACAGGGTCAACGTCAGACGCAACCGGCTGGTGGTGCTCGACCGGCACGCCGACGCGGCCTACCGGCAGTGGCCTCAATTGCTGTGGGCCGACCCGCTGCCCGCCGGCAACACCATCGGGGCGTTGCACCCCGGCGACAGGGAAGCGCGGCGGTTCGCCATGATGGTCTTCGCGGCCGACCCCGGCCCGACGGCCGTGGCCTCCTGCCCGCACCCCGATTACAACAGCCATCTCAATTTCGAGCCTTGACCCAACAAGGGCCGTTCGCCAGGTCAACGTCATGCCACAACAGGACGCGCTCCAATCCATCCTCGCCGAGGCCGCGCTAGCCATCGCGCCCCTGCGCAGCGTCAACACGCCGGAGCGGGCCGTCGCCCTCTTCCGGCAGCTCGGCTACGACTTCTCGCCGGGCTCGTTCGGCGGCGCGCTCGGCGCGCTGGCGACGCAGTCGGGCGAACTGATCACGGCCGTCCGCCGCCTCGTCGAGGCGAGCGGCGACACGGCCGTCGCGGCCGCTGTCGTCAACCTGCTGGCGCGGCTCGGCATGGTCGTGGACGCCATCGCAGACCTGCACGCGCAGCTCCAGTCCAGCCCCGACGCCGCGGCGGCCAACCTCGCCCAACTCCCCCGCCGCCTGACCGACTTCCTCATCCTCGACTTCTTCGACCGCCAGCGGCCGCAGTTCCACGCCGCGCTGCACCTCTTCGGCCTGATAGAGCACGAGCCGACCCCCGCGGCGGGGCAGCCCCCGAGGGTCATCAACTGGAACCGCTTCGGCCGCTTCATCACCGAGCCGCAGCGAATCGCGGACGACGTCTACCGCTGGAACACAGACTTCGACGCCGACAAGTTTCTCGCGCGGCTCGATAAGCTGATGCGCACCTCGGCGGCGCCGGGCGGCCTCTACCCGCAGGCCGACACCACGCGCACCGTGCTCGGCAACACCTCGACGGATTTGCGCGAGCTGCGCTTCCCCCTCTTTCAGCGGGGACTCACCGCCGAGACCTACAGCCAGTTCGGCATCACCTTCGCGCCCGCCGAGCAGAAGCCGGGCAAGAAGAAAGG
The DNA here is from genome assembly GCA_036389235.1 of Pyrinomonadaceae bacterium. Lineage (GTDB taxonomy): Bacteria > Acidobacteriota > Blastocatellia > Pyrinomonadales > Pyrinomonadaceae > QHXN01. The sequence goes on from DASVQJ010000291.1 coordinate 9,412, forward strand.
CATCGCGCTGCTGCCCTACCTGGTGGGCGCCGCCGAGTTCGGCTTCGGCGTCTGCGACCGAGGCGAGTTGGTCTTCCAGTCCACGGCCGACATCAAGGGCGTCGGCGTCGTCCTGCGTCCGCCCTTCAACGCCGAGGGCGTCCTCAACCTTACGGGCGCTTTCCGGGCCTCCGTCCAGATTCGCGAGAGGCAGGGCCAGACCGAGGAGCTTATCCTCATCGGCTCGCGCGGGGGCACGCGGCTGGCCTTGCAGGGCCTGGGCGTCAAGTGGTTCGTGCAGAACCCGCAGGGGCAGCTCGACGTCGGGATGGAGGGCGAGGCGCGGGCGCTGCGGCTGGTCATCGCGGGCGGCGAGGGCGACGGCTTCCTCCAGAAGATTCTGTCCGGCGTGCGCGTCGAGGCCGAGGCCAGTTTCGGCCTCGGGTTCTCCCTGCTGTCGGGCTTCACCTTCCGCGGCGGCGGCCGGCTCGCCCTTGAGTTGACCACGCACATCGAACTCGGGCCGCTGAAGATAGAGGGGCTCAGGTTCACGCTGGCCCCGGCCGCCGACCGCCTGGGCCTTGAGGCGGGCGCGGTCTTGAAATTAGAGTTCGGCCCGCTCAAGGCCGTCGTCGAGAACATCGGGCTGCGAGCGGCGCTCCTCTTCCGGGGGGGCAACCTCGGGCCCGCCGACCTCGACGTCTCCTTCAAGCCGCCCAACGGCGTCGGCCTCTCGCTCGACGCGGGCGTCGTCAAGGGCGGCGGCTACCTCTTCTTCGACTTCGAGCGGGAGGAGTACGCGGGCGCGCTCGAACTTGTCTTCAGCGGGTTCATCAACCTCAAGGCCATCGGCCTGATTACGACGCGGATGCCCGACGGCTCGCGCGGCTTCTCGCTGCTCATCATCATCACCGCGGAGTTCGGCGCCGGCATCCAGCTCGGCTTCGGCTTCACGCTGCTCGGCGTGGGCGGCCTGATCGGGCTCAACCGGACGATGCGGCTTCAGCCGCTGGCGGAGGGCGTCCGTACGGGCGCCGTCAACGGCATCATGTTCCCGCGGGACGTGGTGGCTAACGCGCCCCGCATCATCAGCGACCTGCGCACCTTCTTCCCGCCGGAGGAGGGCAAGTTCCTCATCGGCCCGATGGCCAAGCTCGGGTGGGGCACGCCCGCGCTCATCACCCTCGCGCTCGGCGTCATCATCGAGATTCCGGGCAACATCGCCATCGTCGGCGTGCTGCGCCTCGTGCTGCCGGACGCCGACGCCGCCCTGCTCGTCCTCCAGGTCAGCTTCATCGGCGCCATCGAGTTCGACAAGAAGCGCTTCTTCTTCTTCGCCGCGATCTTCGAGTCGCGCGTGCTCTTCATGACCATCGAGGGCGAGATGGGCGTGCTCGCGGCCTTCGGCGACGACGCGAACTTCGTCGTCTCGGTCGGCGGCTTCCACCCGCGCTACAACCCGCCGCCGCTGCCGTTCCCCGCGCCGCGCCGCGTCTCGGTCAACATCGCCAACTCCCCCGTCTGCCGCATCCGCGTCGAGGGCTACTTCGCCGTCACCAGCAACACGGCGCAGTTCGGCGCGCGCGCCGAACTGGTCTACGGCACCGACGACTTCGGCGTCCAGGGGCACATCGCCTTCGACGCGCTATTCCAGTTCTCCCCCTTCTACTTCATCATCGAGATTTCGGCCTCGGTCTCGCTCAAAGCCTTCGGCGTCGGGCTCTTCAGCATCCGCCTGCGCTTCTCGCTCGAAGGGGCGACGCCCTGGCGCGCGCGCGGCGAGGGCTCCATCTCGATCCTCTTCTTCGAGATTTCGGCCTCCTTCGACGTGACGTGGGGCGAGACGCGCAACACCACGCTGCCTCCGATTGCGGTGATGCCGCTGCTCAAGGCCGAGTTCGAGAAGGCGGGCAACTGGGCGGCGATGCTCCCCTCCTCGACCAACCTGCTCGTCTCGCTGCGCAAGGCCGCGGGCGAGGCCGGCGCCCTCGTCCTCCACCCCGTCGGCTCGCTCCGCGTGAGCCAGAAGGCCGTACCGCTCGACCTGGACCTCGACAAGGTCGGCAACCAGAAGCCGAGCGACGCGCAGCGGTTTACGCTGCGCGTCGTCGGCGGGGGCGGGTTCAGTAAGGTCGGCGACGTGCAGGAGTCGTTCGCGCCCGGGCAGTTCCGCGACATGGACAACGCGGCGAAGTTGTCGCAGTCCGGCTACGAGCCGATGCACGGCGGCCTCGAACTGAGCGTGCAGGGGCAGGGGCTGGCGTCGGCCAAGTCCGTCAAGCGCGTCGTCCGCTACGAAGAGATCATCGTCGATAACAACTTCAAACGTTTCATCCGGCGCTTCACCCTCTTCGCGGCGGGGCTCTTCAACCACTTCCTGGCGGGCGGGGCCGTCTCGCAGTCCGCCCTGTCGCGCCACCACCAGCGGCAGCTCCAGCCCTTCGACGAGAAGGTGAAGGTCGGCCCCGAGACCTACGTCGTGGCCCGCAACAGCGACAACCGCGCGCACGGCGCCGGGGCCGCCTCCTTCACCAGCCGTTCGCAGGCGCAGGACTACATGCGGCGGGAGGTCGCGCGCGACCCGACCCTCGCCGACTCGCTCCACGTCATCCCGCAGTACGAGGTCAACAGGGCGGCATGAGCACACCGATCTCCACATACTCGTTCCTCCCCTGGCTGCGCCAGGGTATCGCCAACCGCATCACCGCGGCCGACTCGCCCGCGAACGTCAAGATTCGCGCCGCCGTGCCCGTGCACCTCGAACTCGCGGGCGAGGGTGTGGGCGGCGCCCTGGCCGAGCCCATCCAACGCGACGTGGAGTTGTACGGCCCCGGCGACATCGTCGGCATCGAGCCCCGCGCCGTCGTCAAGGTCGAGCCGCGCAGTTGGGTCCCAGACTTCGAGACGAACTACCTCCCGCACATCGAGTTCTACGACGAAGACTTCCCCTGGCGCTACACGCCCGCGGCGGCGGCGGGCGCTCGCCTGCGCCCCTGGATCATGCTCGTGGTGCTGAAGGAGGGCGAATTCGAGGAGGGCGTGAACGTCAAGGACAAGCCCCTGCCCTACATCAAGGTGGATGACCCGCGCCTCTTCCCGCCCGCCGGGCAGTTGTGGGCCTGGGCCCACGTCCACGTCAACCGCGGCCTGGCCGCCTCGGTCGTCTCGTCGGATATGAACGTGGTGCTGCCCAACTTCCAGGCCGTGCTGCGCGAAAACCCGGACCTCGCCTACTCGCGCATCGTCTGCCCGCGCAAGCTCGAAGAGAACTCCTCCTACCACGCCTTCTTGGTTCCGTCCTTCGAGAGCGGGCGGCTGGCGGGGCTCGGGCTGGACGTGACCAAGGCCCCGAGCGCGACGCACTCGGCGTGGGGCGACTACGCCGGCCGCGCCGCGCTCGAAGGCTCGCACTACCCCGTCTACTACCGCTGGCGGTTCGGCACGGCCACGGTCGGCGACTTCGAGTACCTCGTCCGCCTGCTCAAGCCCAAGCCCGTGGACAGGCGCGTGGGCAGGCGCGAGATGGACATGCAGCGGCCCGGCCCGAACCTACCCGGCATCGGCGACCCGGCGCTCGGCGGCGTCCTCCGGCTCGGCGGCGCGCTGCGCGTCCCCGAGGAGGCGATGAGCGCGGTCGACCGCGCCGAGGCCGAGAAGTTCGACGACTGGGACAACCCCTACCCCCACCCGTTCCAGACCGCGCTGGCTTCGTTCATCAACCTCGCCGACGACTACGCGGCCGAGCCGGCCGCACAGGCCAACAGCGGTTCGGGACTGGAGGGGGTGGAGGACGACCCCGACCCTTTAATCACGCCACCGCTCTACGGGCGCTGGCACTCTCTGACGCGGCGGCTCCTCGCGGAACGCGACGGCAGCCCCGTCGCCTTGAGGCGCAACTGGGTGCACGAGCTGAACCTCGACCCGCGTTACCGCGTGCCCGCCGGGTTCGGGACGAAGGTCGTGCAGGACAAGCAGGAAGAGTACGTGAACGCCGCCTGGGAGCAGGTCGGCCAGGTGCTCGAAGCTAACCGGCGTATCCGCGCCTCGCAGCTCGCCAAAGAGGTCTCGTGGGTCTGGCACGAACGACACCTCAAGCCGCTGCGCGCCGCCGACGTGGAGAAGTTCATCCTGCTGGCCGCGCCCGTGCATAAGAGGGTGGTCTCGCAGGGGCTGACGGTTTACCATCAGGTGAAGAGCAGCCACCTCCAACCCGCCGCCGTCTCGGCCCCGCTCCGCCGCGTGCTCCGCCCGGGCGCGCGCCTCGCGCGCGGGCTGCCCTTCGGCGACGCCGTCCGCCCCGGCAACCTGCTTTCGAGAATCAACGACGGCGAAGTCAGCGCCGCGCCGCCCAAGGTGGTTCCGCCGGGGGTCGTGACGGTCAACGACGCGGTCGCGACGGTGTCGCCGCAGGACGCGCCAGCCCCCTTGATAGACCTGCTCAGGCGCTACCCGTGGCTCGTCTACGTGCCGCTGGCGCTGGCGCTCCTGGTGCTGCTCGTCTTGCTGATTCTCGCGCTGCTGTTCGGCGCGTCAACGCCGCTCCTCGTCGCCGGCCTGGTCATCCCGGCCGCGCTCGCCTACCTCTACCGGCTGCTCAGTCGCTGGGCGGACGCCGTCCGGCGTTCGGACTCCGGGAGCGAGGAGAATCAGACCGAGGGGAACGTGGACGGACTGCCGCGCAGCCCCGACTTCACCGTCTCGGAGCCCGGCGCGGGCGTCACCCCGACCCGGGGCGCGACCGACGGCGTCGAGGCCGTAAATTTCAAGGAGGCGCTCAAAGACGTAGGCATCCTCCTCAAGGCCGGCGGGGAGGCCGGCAAGCCGCCGGACAGGGTCACGCTCGACCTGCCCGTGCTGGCCGACACGACCCTCCAGACCGTCGACCCGGAGGTGACCATCCCCGGCCGCACCTGGCAGACCATCACCCTGCCGCCGCACATCGCGGCGCTGCTGGGCGAAGGGTTCCGCGAGGTGATGGCCTACCCCAGGATTGAGTCGCCGATGTACGAGCCGCTGGCCGACATCTCCTCCGAGCTGTTCCTGCCGAACATCAACCTCATCGAGCAGAACAGCATCACGCTGCTCGAAACGAACCAGAAGTTTATCGAGTCCTACATGGTCGGGCTCAATCATGAGTTCGCGCGCGAGCTGCTCTGGCGCGAATACCCGACCGACATGATGGGCAGTTACTTCCGCCAGTTCTGGGACGTCAGCACCTTCCTCGGCACGCAGGGCCCGAGCGACGAAGAGCTGCGGGAGAAACTGCGCGACATACCGGAGCTGCACAGGTGGTCGCGCTCCTCGGAGCTGGGCGAGCACGACAACCGCGAAGTCGGCGGCGCGAAGGAGGAGGAGGTCGTGCTCGTGATCCGCGGCGAGTTGTTGAAGAGGTATCCGAACGCCGTCATCTACGCGCACAAAGCACGCTGGCAGGAGAAGGCCGACGGCTCGGCCGACAAGACGAAGGAGCGCAGGCTGGCGGAGCCGAGCGCGGCCGAGGAGGCGCAGCCGCCGCGGGACAGGGTCAAGACGCCGCTCTACAAGGCGAAGGTCGCGCCCGACGTCTACTTCTTCGGCTTCGACCTCACGGTGGACGAGGCGCGCGGCGACACCGGCGACTACCCCGACAAGAGTAAGCCCGGCTGGTTCTTCGTCATCAAGGAGCGGCCCGGCGAGCCGCGGTTCGGCCTCGACCTGACGCGCGAGGGCGCCCTCAACGTCTGGAACGACCTGTCGTGGGAGGACTTGATACCGCGCGCGACCGGCAGCTCTTTCATCGAGGTCGGCGGCCACACCTCCTTCAACCTCGTCGAGCCGGCGGCGCCCGAGGTGCAGGAGAAGAAGCAGCAGTACGACGACGACAAGTTCGTCAAATTCGACAGCGACTCCAGCTCCGCCGACCTCGCCTACGTGCTCTACCAGGTCCCGGTGCTGGTGGCGGTTCACGCCTCGGAGATGTTGCCTAAGTAAGGGGCGCGCCGCGGGGGAAGGCATATGGCCGATTTCAGTGAGACGAGGGACAGTCTGCGGGCGGCGCGCGGCGAGAAGGAGCGGGCGCGGCAGGCGCTCTCCGACGCGCGCGAAAGGCTGAGGCAGCTCGACACCGAGCAGGCCGAACTCGACCGCGTCTTCAACCGGGACGACCAGGGACACCTCGCCCGCCGCCGCCGGCTCGAACGCGCGCGTGACGAGGCGGCGGCCGAGGCCGAGAAGCACTCCGACTCGCTCGCCGCGCTCCGCGACGCCGAGTCGGGCCTCTTCAACGACTTCGCCGTCTTCACCGACCCGCGCCAGCAGGCCGAACAGTTCAGCGCCGACTTCCCCTTCCTGCTCCTGCCCGTGCGCATCGAGACCCGCTTCAAGACCGTCACCGAGGGGGCGAGCACGCAGCGCCAGCTCTGGGCGCGCGTTTACCCGGACGACTGCGCCGTCGACAGCTTCGAGGCGACACTCTCGCGCGACGAGGTCAGGAGCGCGCGCGCCTACTGGGCCGAGAGCTGGAGCGCGGGCGTCGTCGAGGGCGCGGAGCGCGCCGCGTGGCGCGGGCTGGTGGCCAGCCACGGGCCGGGGCGCGCCGCCTGGATAGTCCAGAACTACCGGCCCCTCAACGCCGCCGATAAGCCGCCGAAGGGCGACCGCCCCGACGACGTGTTCCTCGTCATCGTCACCGAACAGCCTTTGGGCGACGACGAGCGGCAGCGCCTTGAGACCTTCTGGGCCGACGTGTGGCTCGCCGACGGCGACAGGGTGAAGGTGGAAGCGGCCTTCGGCGCTTTGAGCAGCCCGCCGCTGGACGCCGCGCGCGCCGCCCGACTCGCGGAGCAGTACAAGCCCTTCAACCTGGACGCGAAGCCCCGCAAGCCGCTCAAGAAGAGCGAAGTCGCCGTGCGCGTCTTCACCGCCGTCCTCCCGCCGCCCGAGGCGACGCCGACCAAGGAGCAAGCGTGGTCGCAGTCCCCCAAGGTCAGAGTGCTGCCTGACCGCTTCGTGCTCGTCGGCTACTCCGGCAACAACGTCGTGTTCGAGGCCGTGGGCAACCCGATACCTTCGCCGCTCGTCGTCGGCCCCGACCCGAACGCCGACCCGGCCGACCAGTTGGCTCAGAGCGGCGGCGACCTCGTCATCCCCGAAGAGATGCGTTGGATGACGGATTTCGCGCGGGCGGTCGACGTCGGGATGGGGTTCAGAATTAACCTGACGGCCGCGCAGGCGCGCGCCGGGTTCGACCGCATCGTGGCGCTTGGCCTCCGTTTCAGCGCGGACGAAGGCGACGCCCGCGAGCTGGTCGAAGACCTCTTCCGGCACCACCGGGACGGGCGCAGCGGCCTGAGCCTCCTGCCGCAGGGCACGGCGACGAACAACACGGAGGAGGCCGGCTCCGGGTTCACCCGCACGGCCGACGCCGACGCCAGCTACGACGACAACTTCGGCCCGCCGGCCGGCGACCTCTCGGTCGGGCCGGACGAGTGGTCGAAGAAGAGGGACGGCCAGTGGCTCGCGGAATACCTCGGCATCGACCCGGACGCACTCAGTCACGTACGCCACGCCGACGGCACAGACCAGAGCGAGGCGCGCGCCATGAACGTCGCGCTCTGGCCCGCGACGCTCGGCTACATGATGGAGACGATGATGCAGCCGGTCTTCGACGACGCGACCGTCGAGAAGACGCGCTGGTTCTTCAACAACTTCGTCTCGGGGCGCGGCGCCATCCCCGCCGTGCGCATCGGCAGTCAGCCCTACGGCATCCTGCCGACGACGGCCTTCTCGCGGCTGGGGTGGCTCGACTCGACCCGCCTCGCGCCGCCCCCCGGCCTCGACCACCCCGAAGGCTACCGAGCCTTCCTCAAGAGTCTGGGCGCGCTGCTCGGGAAGATGGATGAGGACTGGGCCCGGATGGCCGAGCGCGTCTCCGCGGTCGGCAAGCAGCCGCCGCCGGGCAGCGACGCGCACAAGATGCTGCTCGACATAGTCGGCCTGCACCCCGCCTCGGTCGAGTTTCACCAGCGCTACGCCGAGAGCCTCGAACACCTCTTCAACTTCTTCAACCTTTACGGGTTCGGGAGGAACTTCCTCACCGGCCTCGACGGCGCGGGCCTCTACCGAGCCGGCAAGGAGCTACTCGCCAAACTCGGCTACGCGGGGGACGCGCCCGCCGACATGATGAAAAGGTTCTTCCTCTCCACGCAGAACCTCCTGAAAGGCCCCGTCATAGACGACCGCCCGCCGTCGGAGACCGAGCGCATACGCAAGTACACGGACGAGGCGGACGAGGCCAAGCGGCGGAACTACATCCAGTGGCTGATCGACGCCGCGAAGAGTTCGCTCGAAACCATCCGCAGCCAGCAGGGCTTCAAGGATAACAAGCCGCCGACGGCGCTGCTCCACCTGATGCTGCGCCACGCCCTGGTCCTCGGCTACTGGGACACGAGCCTGCGCCTGCATAACGAGGCCGACCTGCACCCCCCCCCCTCGGCCAGGCGCGAGCCGAGCTTCGTCCACGTCGAGGCGGCTGGCGGGGAGAGCGAGAGCCGCTGGGCGCGCCTCTACAAGCCCGAGCCGCGCATCACCAACAGCCAGTCGCAACTCGTCGCGGACTTCATCCCGCAACTCCTCTTCCGCGCCCCCGCCGCGCGCTACCTGAGCGAACAGGTCGGCGCGCTCGAACTCCTGAAGGACGCGCCGACGGCCCGCCTCGAACGCGCCTTCGCCGAACACATCGACTGCTGCTCGTACCGGCTCGACGCGTGGCGGCTCGGGCTGGTGCATTACCAACTCGCCGCGATGCGCTACGGCCGCGGGCAGGACGGGGTCGTCGCGCGCAAGGGGCTCTACCTCGGCGCGTACGGCTGGCTCGAAGACGTGCGGCCGGAGAACAAGGTGCTGACGCCGGTCAACGACCTCGACCCGGAACAGCGCGCGGAGTTCCAGCGGGAGAACGACGCGCCGCTGCTGCGCGACAACACCAACGGCGGCTACATCCACGCGCCGTCACTCAACCACGCGGTCACGGCGGCCGTACTCCGCAACGGCTACCTCGCGAACGCGTCCCCCGGCAACCCGGGCACCCTCTCCGTCAACCTCTCCTCGGAGCGCGTGCGGCGCGCGCTCATCGTCCTCGAAGGCATCCGCGGCGGCCAGAGCCTCGGGGCGCTGCTCGGCTACCAATTCGAGCGCGGCCTGCACGACCGCCACGCCCAGGCGGAAGTGGACCGGTTCATCTTCGGGCTGCGCAAGGCGTTCCCGCTGCGCGCCAACCGCCTCAGCAACACGAAGGTCGAGGACGAAGACGTCTCCATCGAGGCCATCGAGGCCCGGAATGTGATGGACGGCCTGCTCTTCGTCGAGCACGTCAAGAAGACGGGCAGCCGGACGTACCCTTTCGGCAAGAACCTCCCGGCGGCCGACCCCGCGCAGGCCGCCGCCATCAACGCCGAGGCCGACCGCCTGCTCGACACGCACGAAGCCGTGGCCGACCTCGCGCTCGCGGAGGGCGTCCACCAGGCCGTGCAGGGGAATTACGACCGCGCCTCCTCGACCCTCGACGCGTACAGCAGGGGCAACTTCCCGCCCGAGCCCGACGTGGTGCGCACGCCGCGCAGCGGCGTCGCGCTGACGCACCGCGTCGGCGTCCAGTTCGAAGCGGGGCTCGCCCCCTCCGGCACGCCGCGGGCGCAGGCCGAGCCGGCGCTCAACAAGTGGCTGGGCGGCGTGCTCCCCGCGCTCTCGGACGTCTTCTGCCGCGTCGAATATTTCGACCCCGCCGCACAGGCGCAGGCCGGCCACGAGGTCACCTTGCAGGACTTACAACTGGAGCCCATCGACGTGCTCTACCTGCTGCGGACGGAGGGCCAGCAGGCGATGGCCGAGCTGGACGACCGCGTCTTGCGCCGCGTCATAGACGCCGTCGGGCCGCGCCCGGACGCCGAACTCAAGATCAAATACATGTTGAGGGCCGACGGCAAGGTCAGCGTGTTCGAGCTGACCCCGCTCGTCGAGAGCCTGCGCTCGCTGCTCCTGCGCTCGCGCCCGCTGCGCGCCAGCGACGTGGCCTTGCAGACCGGGTCGCGGCAGGAGCATGACGAAGCCGTCTTCGTAGACAAACAGCGCGTCGTCGCAGCCAGGGCCGCCGTCGCGGCGCTCCACTCGGGGCTCAACAGCTTCGGCGCCGCGCCGTCGAACATCGACGCCGCGATCACACAACTGGCGACGCTGCTGGCCGGGGCGAGCGGCGTCGGCGTCCCGCAGACCGGCTGGGGCTGGCTCTACGAGTGGAAGCGGCTCGCGTTCGGCGGCGTGCTGGGGGCGGTCGGCGAACTCGTCGCGCGCTGGGACGAGCGGCTCGGCGAATACGACGCGTTGGTCGCCCGGTACGAGAACCCGCCCGCGGGCGCGACCGCCGCGCAGTTGTTCGAGCTGCTCCAACGCGCCGAGGGGCTCATCTCCACCCAGCCGACCGCGCCGCTGCCGGCGACCCCGCCGGATTTCAAGCCCGTGCTCGACGCCAAGCTCAACCAGTTCGTGACGCGGCGCGACCGCTTCGAGAACGAAGTGCTCCGCGCGAACACGACCTCGCTCAACACGCTCGTCAACAGCGCGAAGGCGCTCCTGCCGGTCGTCGCCTTCGACCCGGTCGGCCTCGACCTGACGAAAATTGAGGAGCGGATAGCCCACTTCGCCGAGGAGTTGAACGCGCGGGCCGTAGCGGTCGCCGTTGAGACCGGCAAGCGCCTGAACGACTCGGAGGCCCTGCTCGACGCGCACGACGCCGCCGCCGCGGCGCCCGAGAGGGCGCGGCTCCTTGAGAGCGCGGCCGTGACGCTGCTCGGCGACGACTTCCGCCTCGTCCCCGAATTCGGCGTCGGGGCCGCGCAGGGGGACGAGTGGGAGAAGTCGCTGAACGCCGGGGCCGACCCCAACGGCCTGCTGCGGCACCAGAGGCAGACGCTTAAGTCAGACTTCCCCCTCGACGACTGGCTCTACGGCCTCGCGCGCGTGCGCGAGAAGCTCTCCCACTGGGAGCGCGTGCTGATGCTCGCGCGCGCCTTCGGGAGAACCGAGCCCGAACTCGCCCCGGCGCAACTGCCCTTCCAACCCGACGACCACTGGCTCGGTCTCGAATTCCCCGCCGGAGCCAAGCTCGCGGGCGACCGGCTGCTCTACACCGCGCACTACGCCGCGCCGTTCGACAAGGCCGCGCGCCAGTGCGGGCTGCTGCTGGACGAGTGGACGGAAGTGATCCCCGGCGGCGAAGAGACCACGGGGCTCACGTTCCATTTCGACCGCCCGAACTCGGAGCCGCCGCAGACGATGCTGCTGGTCACTCCGCCCGGCCCCGGCGGCGCGTGGGCGTGGGGCGACATCCTGGACGCCGTCAACGAGACGCTTGAGATGGCGAAGAAGCGCGCGGTCGAGCCCGCGCAGGTGGACACGACGCCGTACGCACGCTTCCTGCCCGCGACGGTCATGGCCGCCACCCTCTACCAGATTTCAATCGCCAACGACCTTTCGGCGAACAACAACTTTCTCTCGGCGCCGGAGTGAGCGATGGGCAGCATATTCTCAATCCCTAACCTTGGACAGGCGCTCTCGCAGCACTTGTTCCCGACCGTCACCCTCTGGAACCGCCTCGAAGGGCGACCGCGCACCGAGAACTTCGCGCGCGCGCTCAGGGCCGAGGTGCGCGACGCGCTGTGGATGCTGACGAAGCAATGGCAGATGGGCGAGTTCGCGGGCGACGACGCCGGCACGCCCGTCTTCGCGAAGGCGCAACTCGCCAGCACGCGGCTCACCAAGTACCGCGGCGGCGACCAGCCCCCCGAGTTCCTCGACGCGGGCGTCCCGCTCGAAGCCAGAGTCGAGCAGCGCCCCGTGGCCTTCGCCCTCGGCGGGCAGAACGTGGCGCTCGACCTGCGGCTGCTGATGGGGCGGCAGTGGATTAAGTTGGTGAGCAAGGTCGGCAACTACGCCCGTGCGTTCACCGACAAGTACCCGGTCGAACAGCCCGACCCGACCAGGGAAGAAGACGCGCCGCTCTGCGCGCACCAGGAGGTGTGGCAGGGCTTCGCCGCCGCCGCGGGACGGCTGATGGACGGGGCCGCGCTCTACTTCCACCTGAAGGCGGACGCCTCGGCCCGCGCCTCCGACGGCGTGGCCGTGCTCGCCGCCGACAAGGACGCCGTTGACGAGCTGGGGGCGAGATTCGTCGCGTGGTTCGAGAAGCTACTCTACCAGCCCGCCGACCGCAACGCCTGGGAGCCTTCGCGACTCGAATACCGCTTCGCCTGCTCCGCACCGGACGCGGCGGGCGAGAAGGTTCTGACGGCCGAAGAGTATTACCAGGGGCGTCTCGACTGGTATAACTTCGACGCGGACTCGCGGTCGCCGGGCCTCGGCGTGGCCGCGGGTGAAGCCCCGCCCGACCCGCGCGCGACGGTCACGCAAACGCTCATCCCCACGCAGGTCGTCTTCGACGGCATGCCCAACACACGCTGGTGGGCGTTCGAAGACCGCCAGACGAACTTCGGCGACGTCAAGCCCGACACGACCGACCTCGCCAAGCTGCTGCTGATCGAATTCGGGCTGGTCTACGCCAACGACTGGTTCCTGCTCCCCTTCGCCCTCCCCGTCGGCAGCATCGCGAAGGTCAGGGGCATGGCCGTGACCAACGTCTTCGGCGAGCGCGTCTGGGTCGAGCCCGCGGGGCGCGGCGCCGGGACGGCCTGGCAGCGTTGGGGCATGTTTACGCTCAACACCGGGGGCGGGAACGTGGACACGAGCCTGCTGCTGCTGCCCACGGTGCCCAAGGGACAGGAAGGCCCCCCGCTCGAAACGGTCGTCCTCATCCGCGACGAGATGGCGAACATGGTCTGGGGGATTGAGAAGACCGTGCGGCTCGCCAGCGGCGACACTAAACAGGGGCGCGAGGCCGCCGCCGAAACGCTGAGCTTCTACAAGCAGCTGGCCGCCGCCGATCCACCCCCGCCCGCCCCCGGCACCCTCATCGCGAACGACGCAAAGATTCGCTACCAGGTGATGAGCACCGTGCCGGAGAACTGGATTCCCTTCATTCCGGTTCACGTCGAGGGCGACAACCGCGAAACGCAGTTACAGCGGGCCGCCATGCCGCGCGTCATCGAAGGCGACCCGCAAATCAGGAAGGTGCGGCCCCGCACCTCCCTCCTGCGCGAGGGGTTAGACCAGGCGCAGAAGGCCGCCTACTACCTACACGAAGAGGAAGTGCCGCGCGCGGGCGTACAGGTGTCGCAGTCCTTCCAACGCACGCGTTGGCGCGACGGAGGCGTGTTCATCTGGCTCGGCGCGCGCAAACAGACGGGACGCGGCGAGGGGTCGAGCGGCCTGGCTTTCGACAGCATTCTGGACGTCAAAACTTCGAGCTGACGGCCGTTCGCCTCTTCTTCTGCGCCGACTGCCGCGCCGCGCGCCTCAGAGGGGACGCCCGTCTTGCCCTGCGGCTCCCTTTTTGACCCCTTCCTGCTCATTTCGTGAGTCCAGCACGTTCCCCGGCATTGTTGCAAGAACTGTCTGTGAGCTTATAATCCGCCCTTCAGCTCAGCCATCACTCTTCGGGGATCATACTTTTGAAAAGGTTATAGCGGCGTTCACACGGACGCGACGGCCGCGCCGGGAGCGCGGGCATCCTGCCCGCCGAAGCGTGCTGAAGCACGCTTCACCGTGTAGCGCTCTCCCTCGACGTGGAGATTTAAAGTCTGACGGCTTTCGCGCTTCAGCGCTCATGGCGGGCAGGATGCCCGCGCTCCCGGCGTGAGGTCGCACCCGCACGAACGCCGCTATAGCCGGAAGCGATGCGATGGGGCAGGCGAAGTTCGTTGCTTCGCTCTTTCAGACCGCCGCCTGAGAAAGAATCGCCAGTGACCTTCTGCGTCCGTATATAATTTTCGCAACGCATTATGAAAGGTTCCTGTTGCGACGCTATGCCACCTCGGATAACCAAAGAAAGCCGTAGGCGAAGGCTGCTTGAGGCCGGAGTCTGAGATAGAACACTGGTTGACACCTCGGGTCAAACCGCGCGTGCCTGAATCGGAACAGGGAGCAGACGGCACTGTGAGTGGAGCGAACAGCCGGGAGTCAACCGCTTTGGCAGGTCTCCTCTCCCGCCTGGCAAGTTGAGGGCTGGCTGCCGAAGAAAAGTGCGGATGCAGCCGGCGTGGGCGAAGTCTTCTCTTGACATGCCCCTTTCATAGAACACAGCCCGCAAGAGCACCGAAGGCATGATCGATCAACACCCTCGAAGGCGAGTGTGCGCCAAATTCACTTGACGCACACCGCCTGCTTCATAGACGCAACGCCCCAAGTCCCGCGGGGGCCGGACGAGAGTGGCCT
>DASVQJ010000292.1:0-5386 GCA_036389235.1 Pyrinomonadaceae bacterium
GGCGCCGAATTCATCAACTTCAACGCGCTGCGCCCCGGCGCGACCGCCGAGCAGCGCCGCGCCTTCGCCGACACCTTCCTCGTGCCGACGCGCACCATGCGGCCGCGGTCGGTGCGTGTGGGGCTGAGGTTGGAGTTTTAAAGGAGGCGAGGCGCGCAGGCTGTCAACTTCGCCGGGAACATGTTCCGGCATAAGACGCCTGTAAAAGACGAGCACGCCCCCGGTGATGGGAGGCGTGCTCGTCCAGCGTCGGGAGTCACCCCCTGCTAGGGGACGACATCGAATGTGACGGTGTTAGACTCGACTTGCTTGCCACCCTGCCGGAACCGGTGCCGGAGCGTCAGCTCGTAGTGCCCCGGCTGAAGGGTGCCGTACCAGTCGCGGAGGTCGAACTGATCGTAGCTCGTCTCCACGTTGGGCTCTAAGGTGACTTCACGCGTCGAGACGACGATGCCCGCGTTGGCCTCCACGGCCTTCATCTTCACCGGCACGTCACTCAGGTAGCGTACCGGCACGCCGTCCTTTACGAGCCGCAGACGGTTGTGCAGGAACCTGCTCAGGTTGAAGGCGTTCAGGGCTTGATCCGACCGGTTCGTCATCGAGACGGCGACCGCCACCTCGCCGCCGACCTTGAAGGTCTGCGTCGGCACGTAGCCCGAAGTCTCGCCACTGAATGGAACGTCCCTGTATACGACCGGCGTGATTTTCACGTCCACGTACTTCTCCATCTTTTCATGAGCCCGCGCGGCCTTCTCGGCGCGGTCAGGCTGGCCGGGCGGCGTGGGTTCATGCGTCGCCGTCCGCTGTTGTCCGGCTGCCGCGTCCGGCGTCTGTTGCGGCCGCTGCGCCCCGCCGCCGAAGGCGAACGCGAGCAGGCCGGTTGACAACAAGGCAATCACTTTAATCATCGCTACTCTCCTTGTCGGCCGCCCGCCCCGCGGGCGGCCGCTCCTAAGTCTATTACTTGTTCAGTGCGGGTGCGAAGCGACCCGCAGGCCCCCGCGCCGTGGTCAGTACACAGGCTGCCAGTCGCACTTGTAGCAGGGCGGCGGGTAGTGACAGGTGCAAGAGCCGGGGTCGAACCAGTCCCCGCCGTTGTAATAGCAGTCCTGCTCGGCGAACGCGTCGCACCCGCTGCCCACCACGTTAACCACGACGTTAGGCGTGAAGTCGCCGAACCAGTGGACGCCCTCGCGCACCATCCGCCACTGGAAGTTGTAAAAGCCGGGCGACGGCGGGGCCGTGACCGTGTAGTTGAAGGTGAACGTGTTGCCGGGCCCGACGTTGGTGCCGGACGGCAGGAGCACGCGGTTGAAGCCCCAGGTGAAGTTGTCCTGCGGGTTCTGCGACCCCAGCTTGTAAACGTCCGAAGTCCACGTCGAGCCGCAGGGGTTCTTCATCGTGACCGAGACGTTGTAGTTCACGCCGGCGTCCATCGTCGTCGGCACCGACTGGGAGACGAACTCGGCGTTGTCGCCGGAACAGCCGCCGGGCGGCGTCGGGGTCGGGAACGGCGTCGGCGTCGGCGTCGGCGTCGGCGTCGGGCCGCCGTCGGGGCAGGCGTGCAAGGCGTTCGGGTCCGTGCGCGGATTGTAGGGCACGTTGACGAACCCACGCACCTGCCGCGTGCCGACCCCGATGTAGTGCCTGCCGGCCGGGTTGGCGATGCTGTAGTTGTACGAGTCGCCGGAGGGGAGGTAAGTCGCGTGTCCGCCCCAGTCCCACGCCAGCGTGCCGATGATCTGGGTGGTCCCCGGCGTGGACTGTTGCGGGTTTGACGAGCCGGCGAAGTACTCGACCAGCATCTCGAAGCGCTCATCAATATCCAACTGGAAAATCTGCTCCGGGAAAGAGAGCGAATGGCCGGGCGAGTCCCGCGTCTCGATGTCGGATATCAAGTCCTCCCCGAACCGGTTGGTGCCTTTCGAGGGCACGCCCGACCGCGTCGGCTCGGACTCACTCTGGTACGGGTCCTGGGTATCGACGCGCCAGGCGGAGGGGGAATCGTCGCCAGTGGAGGTGCGGAAGGTCATGCACTGCGTCCCGGCCGATGCCGTCACCTGACGCCGATACAAGTTCACGATCTGCACGAACTTGATCTTGCTCTGGGTGGGGTCGGAGATGGAGTCGTCGGGAATCTTGGCCCTGGCCCGGAACGTGATGCCCGGCTCGGTCGTCGCCGTGTCGGGGTGCGCGCAGCCGAGCGTGAACAGGTCGCGGCCCGGGATTTCACTGCAATTCGCGTTGGTGGTGGTCAGGCGCTCCGGCACGAGGTCGGCCGTGTATTGCGTGACGGTCGGGACGGTGACGTTCACGGTCATGGACTTGGTGATCTTGCACCCCTCCGGTGACGTGTAAGTGACCGAGACGTTGTGGTTGCCCTCCGTGTTCCAGACGATGAAGTACTTGGAGGGGTTAACCTGCGATTGGAACTTCCTGAAGCCGTCGTCGGCCGACCACGACCACGACCCCGTGCCCGACTCGCCGCTCACCGGGTTGCCGTTGACGGTCACGTCGGCCGTCAGGTGCACCTCCGCGCCGAGCATGGCCGTCCGGGTCTGGCCGCTCAGGTCGCCCGCCTCCGGCCGGTGGGGCGTGACGGAGCGGAGTCGCATGCTCACGTTGCAACTGGGCTCGGGCTCCGGCGTGATGATGTAGACGCCGGTCGTGCCGAGGTAGTAGGTCCTCTCCGGCACGTAGCCGCCGTACCAGTTGCCCCACCACCACCACGGCGCGCCGTAGTCGCCGCCGCCGAGGAAGCCGTACCCCCAGGCGTCGTACCAGTAGTCGGCCCAGCAGCCCGAGAAGTAGTAGTCGTCGCAGACCTGTACGCTCGTACTCCAGGCCGCGATCACGTAGTGGTCGCTGAAGACGTCGTACTCCGTGTCGGCCAGCGCGGGCCAGTGGTAGGTGCCGACCTCCGCCGGCCAGTAGTAGGCGAAGCCGCGGTTGTAGCCCGAGCTGATGGGGTTGTAGTTGTACTGGTCGTACATGAACCCCTCGACGTAGGGGTCGTAGTAGTAGCCGGCGTAGTAGTCCAACTCAGTGGACGAGTAGCCGAAGACTTCTTTGGTATTGTCGTCGTAGCCGATGGCCGACGTGCCGTAGACGTACTGCGCCCTGGCCTGTTGCGGCAGGACGCAGAGGCACAGCACGGCGAAAAAATGCGCAGATTGTCGATGTTCTCATTTAATTTCACTCCTCCCGGTCACGGATGGCCTACCGGCCGGACTGTCCGCCCCCTTTGCGCGGCCCGACGTTGAGCTGCGGGCCGCCGGGTAAGGCGGGGCGCGGGCGGTCGAAGTTAATCGGCTTCATCCTGCTCGCGACGTTCTGCTGCACGTACTCGTCGAAGCGTTGAAACTCCTGCGCGCCCAGGGCCTCGCGCAGCCGGTCGCGGCCGCGGAGGATGATCTCGTTGCGCTGCTTCTGCATTGCCTTGAGTTCCTCGGGGAAGGGCGGCGGCTGCTGTCCGCGGGGGAGCTTACCTTCGGGGTACTGGGCGCGAATCTTGTCGGTGATCTTCTTCGCCCGGTCGTCCAGCTTCGTCACCGCGTCGTCGGTCTCGCTGGCGATGAGGTCGAGCGCCGCCACCTGCTTCTCGTCGAGCCCGGCTTTCCGCTTATAAAACCCGCGGAACGCGGAGCCGTCTTCCCCACGCTTCTCTTTCTCCGCGGCCTTCTCTTTCAGAAAGACGAAGTGGCGAAACAACTCCCTGTAGACCGCGAACTGCGGTATCTCGGGCGCGCCCTGGGGGCTTTGCGGGATCGCCGCGGCGAGCGACGCGTGTCCGGCAAGCGACGCGCGTCCGCCCTGTGCCGACGTGGAAAATGCGTCACTGGTTTTAGCGATGAGGCCGGCCAACCTGGTTCGTGTTTGCCCGCTGAATGCAAACGCCCCCGTGGCTAACGTCATCATGCACACTACTCCCAACCATTTCTTCTTCAACATGGGAACTCCTCCGTAATGTGTTGTTTCGACAGGGACGCTCCCGCGCCCGCAAAGGCCGTCCTGTTCGGTAGTTCGAGCCCTGCCCGGCAGACGGCGCAAAGCGGCGCAAATCAGCCGTGAGTTACGTCCGTGTTCGTTGTGCTAGATGCGTGAAGAAAGTTGACCTCGGTGAGGCCATTTAACCTAAAGGCGCAAGAGTGGGAGAAGTCGGGACGGCGGCCCGCCCGACCAGCTCTTGCACGAGCGAGAACCGCGACAAGGTAAGCGATTGGCGAGCGTCCGTCTGTTACAAACGTAACATTTCTGAAAAAATAGTAGGCGGGATTTAAGCTGCCAGGTAGTGACTGATTTGCTCTCTGACGATCCTGTAGCACTCACAGGACCTGGCTTCCAAACCGCGTTTGTCGAGTATGGTAATCTTGCCCCGACTGTGGCGAATCAGCCCCGTTCTCTGGAGGTCGCGGGCTACCATCGTGACGCGCGTGCGGGGTGCCCCTACCATCTGGGAAAGGAATTCCTGCGTGAGACGGAGCGTGTCCGTATGCGTGTGGTCTAGGCTGACCAGCAGCCACCGGCACAGCCTCGCCTTCATCGTGTGGTAGCGGTTACAGGCGGCCGACTGGGATATCTGCGTGAGGAGCGTGTGCATGTAACGCAGCAACATCTTCTGAAGCCGGCCGCCCCGGTCGAATTCCGCCCTGAGCACGCCTGCCCTAATGCGTAAAGCGTTAGCCGGAAGCTGCATGACTACTCGATAAGGCGCGGCGTCGATCCCTAAAATCCCTGGCAGCCCTATCACACCCTCGTTCCCGATCATTCCTACTTCCACGCTACGGCCGTCTTCCGTAAGCGACAGCAAAGAAGCCATCCCGCCCTTTAGGAAATAGAGATACCTGATGCTGCCGCCAGCTTCGCAGAGAACCCTCCCCGCGGGCAGTCGAACAACCTCCAGGTAAGGGGCGAGGCGCGCGTACTCCCCGGTGGGTAGGGTGCCGAGGATTCGGTTCTCGAACGGGATTTGAGATTTCTCGCGTAAATGCATTGTGAGGCTCTCCTTGCACAGGCAAAAACCACCACGGCGTGAGAGGACTTCGGGGGGCTTGGATTTTAACACCCTGCATTTAGCCGTGGAAGTATTTTAAGGATCACTGGGTAGCAGCGCGGAGTCCACCTTATGCTCACCGACATCCCACTCGGGTAACGTGAGACATGTCTAAGGGTGTGCTGATTACGAAGGGCAGGCAAATCCTCGCAAGTTCACATGCGATACATTTTTCACCTGATATAAGTAAGGACCACGGCCTCAGCGTCGAGGCGCGCCGCAGGTTCAAGCTCTCGGGGCGGGGGGCCGGCGGCTCTCTGCGCGCGGCCTACACGCTGTCGCGCCTGATCGACGACGGCGTCGTCAACACTTCGAGCGCGCTGCGCGTCGGCG
>DASVQJ010000293.1:0-3570 GCA_036389235.1 Pyrinomonadaceae bacterium
CTCATGGATTGTAACCCCCGAACTCCCCTTGCCGTCCGCGCGTTGATGCGCGCGTGAGGGGATTTTATCACGGGGAGTGAGTAGTAGGCAGTATGCAGACGGCAGTAGGCAGTTAAGAGCTTTAGTTGCGGGAACTCGGATTTAACCCTTCGACTCCATCCACGCGGGGCGACTGCCTACTGCCGTCTGCCTACTGCCTGCTCCCCTTTTGACTACTGTCTACCGGCCACTTCTGCTATATTTTTTCGGCGGTATCAGACCCGGAAGTTGCCTAACCGATGTCTCCATCTTCTCTCTCAATCGTCATCCCCGCTTACAACGAGTCGGCGCGCATCGGGAAGACCCTGCGCGAAATCGTGGCCTACCTCGAAGGCCAGCCCGGCGGCGGCGAGGTCATCGTCGTGGACGACGGCTCGAAGGACGACACGTCACAGGCCGCCTCCTCCGTCTTCGCCGAGCGCCCGCTAAACGGCGTCGAGGGGCGCGTCATCCGCGTCGAGCCGAACCGGGGGAAGGGGAACGCCGTCCGCACGGGGCTGCTCGCCGCGCGCCACACCGTCGCCGCCTTCTTCGACGCCGACCTCTCGATGCCCGTCACCGAGACGCCCAAGCTCGTCGAGCCGATACGCTCGGGGCAGTACGACGTGGTCTTCGGCTCGCGCGCGCTCGACCGCCGCCTCATCGGCACGCACCAGCCCTGGACGCGCGAGCAGAGCGGCCGCGTCTTCAACCTCGTGATGAGGCTTTTGACGGGGCTGCCCTTCAAGGACACGCAGTGCGGCTTCAAAGCCTTCCGCATGGACGTGTGCCGCCCGGTCGTCGAGGGCGCCCTGATCGACCGCTTCGGCTTCGACGTGGAACTGCTCTTCATCGCGCACCGCGCCGGCCTGCGCATGCTCGAATACCCCGTCCGCTGGGACGACGTGGCCGGCGGCTCCGTCAGCTTCAAGACCGGCCTGCAAGGCTTCGGCGAGCTGAACGAAGTCCGCCGCAACGCCTCCCGCGGCCTCTACGACGCGGCCGTCGCGCGCGCGCGCGAGGCCGCCGAGCGGGTCAAGAACCGGCGGCGCCTGGCCGCCGACGCCGACGTCGAGACCGACGTGTCGCCCGAACTCGCCGGGCAGAGAATTTGAAAACAGATGTCGGATGTTAGATGCTGGATGTCGTTTAAGACTGAAACCGGCATCCGGCATCTAACATCCGACATCTACACTTATGACAGCGAGACTCAACGTCAACATCGACCACGTGGCGACCGTGCGGCAGGCGCGGCGGGCGCCGGAGCCGAGCCTCGCGGCGGCCGCGCTGATGTGCGAGGACGCGGGCGCCGACGGCATCACCGTCCACCTGCGCGGCGACCGCCGCCACATACAGGACGAGGACATCTACACGCTGCGGCGCGTCGTCTCGACCTACCTGAATCTGGAGATGGCCGCCACCGAGGAGATGATCGGGATAGCGGTGGACGCGCGCCCCGACGCCGTCTCGCTCGTCGCGGAGACGCCCGGCGAGATTACGACCGAGGGCGGCCTGGACGCCGTCGCCAACTTCGACACCGTGCGCGGCGCCGTCGACCGCCTGCGCGAGGGCGGCCTCTTCGTCAGCCTCTTCATCGACCCCGACCCGCAACAGATAGAGGCCGCGCACAGGGCCGGCGCGCAGCAGGTCGAGCTGTGCACGGCCATCTACGCCGAGTCCACGCTCGGCGGGCGCGCCGTCCACTCCGAGGGGCGCGCGCGCGCCGCGGCCGAGTTGCAGCGGCTGCGCGAGGCGGCCATGCTCGCCGCGCAGTACGGCCTGCACGTCGCCGCCGGCCACGGCCTCACCTACCGCAACGTGACCGAGGTCGCCGCCATCCCCGAGATCACCGAGTTCAACATCGGCCACAACGTCGTCTCCCGCGCCGTCCTCCACGGCCTCGCCGACGCCGTCCGCGAGATGCGCGCCAGGATAAGAGAGGCGAAGTCTTAAGCGGAGACGTCGGATGTCGGATGCCAGATGTTGGTAACTGCCTTTAACTAACATCCGGCATCCGACATCCGACATCTCTTTTTCTCTGCCGCGCGGGGCTGTTAAAATGGCTTCGCTCCCCGGCGATAAACCCGAACGACAAACGGAGAAACCCCGTGCCCCTGTCTGTGCCTCGTCGTGTGCAGTTCGCCGCCGCGCTCTTCGCCGCGTGCCTCTTCGCGCTCCCCGCGCCGGCCGCGCGCGCGCAACAGCCTCAGCAGTCGCTCAAGCTCGACAGGATAGAGTTCAAGGGACTCGAACGCGTCAAGGAGCCGGAGGCGCTTGAGAAGAGCGCCCTCGTGGTCGGCCAGACCGTCAGCGTCGACGACGTGGAGGCGGCCGCCAACCGCCTGCTGGAGTCCGGCCTCTTCACCAACCTCAGCTACAAGATCAAGGGGACGACCGACAAGGCGCTCCTCACCTTCGAGGTCGTCGAGCGCAGGTGGACGATGCCCGTCTCGTTCGACAACTTCGTCTGGTTCACGGACGAGGAGCTGAACGCGGCCGTCCGCCGCAAGCTCCCCGCCTTCGACGGCACCGCGCCCGAGGCCGGCGGCGTCGCCGAGCAGATCAGGCAGGCGCTCGCGGAGCTCCTGGGCGAGCGCAAGATAGAGGGCTCGGTCGAGTACACGCTCTCGGAGAACCCCTCGACTCACAAGGTCGAACACCTCTACAGCGTCAAGGGGCCGGGCCTCCGCGTCTGCAAGATTACTTACGCGGGCGCGCGCGCCGTGCCCGAGGAGCAGCTCGTGATTAAGTCGGGCGGCATCTTCGACAACGACTACTCGCGCGCGTACGTGGGCGGCTTCGTCGAGAGCAACCTGCTCCCGCTCTACCACGAGCGCGGCTACCTGCGCGCCGCCTTCGGCCCGCCGAGGGTCGCGCCCGAACTCTCGCCCGAGTGCAAGGGCGTCGCGGTCGCGCTGACCGTGGACGAGGGCTCGATCTACGTCTGGGACAAGGCCACTTGGGAGGGCGCCGAGGGCTTGACCGCGCAGGAGCTCGACGCCGCCCTGGGGATGAAGAACCGCGAGGTCGCCAACGCCGTCAAGATCGCGAAGGGGCTCAACGCCGTGCGCAGGGCCTACGGCCGCAAGGGCTACATCGCCGCGCGCGTCCGCCCCGAGACGGTGTTCGACGACACGGCGCGCAGCGTCGCGTACCGCTTCCAAATCACCGAGGGGCCGCAGTACCACATGGGCGACCTCACCATCAACGGGCTCGACGAGGCGGCGACCAACAACCTGCGCGGCCGCTGGCGGCTGTTGCACAGGGAGGTCTACGACGAGGGCTACGTCGATGAATTCGTCAAGAAGGGCGTGGCCGAGTTCCAGCGCGACGCCGCGCGCGCCGGCAACCCCCTCCCCGCGCTCAAGGTCGTCAGCCAGGTCAGGCCCGACCACGACAAGCACCTCGTCCACGTCACCCTCGACATCAAACGCGACACCCTCCCGCCGCCCGCGCCGCAGCCTTGACGGGGTGCGGGTTGTAAATCGTCTTGAGTCCCGCGCCGGTTGAGCTTAACCACAGAGGCACAGAGTGCGGGGGGGGGGGCCCGAG
>DASVQJ010000294.1:0-6665 GCA_036389235.1 Pyrinomonadaceae bacterium
AAGCCCTGACTGAAAACTGAAAACTGAAAACTGCCCTCTTGCCTTTTCATCCTTCATCCTTCATCCTTCCCGTCACGATGTCACGCCCCTTACTCATGTCTCTGTTCGACGAGACGGAGCGCCGGCCGCTGTCGGTCTCCGAGCTGACCTCGCAGGTGCGCGGGGCGCTCGAGAACCGCTTCGCGTCGGTGTGGGTCGAGGGCGAGATTTCGAACTTCAGGCAGGCCGCCTCGGGTCACTGGTACTTTACCGTCCGCGACGAGGCGGCGCAGTTGCGCTCGACCTGCTTCCGCGGCGTCAACTCGCGCATCCGCTTCCGCCCCTCGGACGGGCTGCTCGTCCGCGTGCGGGGGCGCATGACCGTCTACGCGCCGCGCGGCGAGTACGAGATGATCGTCGAGGCGCTCGACCCAGTCGGCGCCGGCGCGCTGCGCGTCGCCTTCGAGCAGTTGAAGGAGAGGCTCGCCGCCGAGGGGCTTTTTGACGAGGCGCTGAAGCGCGACCTGCCCGTGCTCCCGCGCCGCGTCGGCGTCGTGACCAGCCCGACGGGCGCGGCCGTCCGCGACATCATCCGCACGGTCGAGCGGCGCACGCGCACCGTCAGCCTCCTGCTCGCGCCGACGCGCGTGCAGGGCGAGGGCGCCGCCGCCGAGGTCGCGCGCGCCATTCAGGCGCTCAACGAGCACCACCTGCGCGCCGTCGCCGAGGGGCGCGCCGAGGAGCGCGTCGACGTCATCATCGTCGGCCGCGGCGGCGGCTCCGCGGAAGACCTCTGGGCCTTCAACGAGGAGGAGGTGGCGCGCGCCATCCGCGCGTCCGTCGTCCCCGTCATCTCGGCCGTCGGGCACGAGACCGACTTCACCATCGCGGACTTCGCGGCCGACGTGCGCGCCGCCACGCCGACGGCCGCCGCCGAGATCGTCGCCGAGCGCGAGGACGAGATCGGCGACTACGTCGAGCGCCTCACGCACGGCCTCGTCAACTCGGCGCGCTACGGCGTGCTCGCCGGGCGCGCGCGCGTGCAGGAGGCCGCGATGTCGCCCGGCTTCGACGAGGTGCGCATGCGGCTGCGCGTCGCGCGCGAGGAGTTGGACGACGCGCGCTGCCGTCTTGAGAACCGCGCGGGGGATTTGAGCCGCGCGGCGCGGCGCAGGCTCGAAGAGGTGAGGGGAAGGCTTTCGCCCGCCGGGATGGCCGCGTCGGCCTCGCGCACGCGCGTGCGTCTGGCGGTGGGCGGCGCGGCTTTGGAGACGGCGGCGCGCGCGCGGCTCGACGACGCGCGCAGGCGCCTGGGGCTCGCGGTCGCTTCGCTCGACGCGATGTCGCCGCTGGCCGTGCTCGGGCGCGGCTACGCCCTGGCGACGGACGCGCGCGGCGGGGTGCTGCGCTCCGCGCGCGGCGTGCGTGCGGGCGAGGCGGTGCGCGTGCGTCTCGCCGAAGGCTCTCTGCGCTGCCGCGTGGAAGAGGCCGAAGAGAAGTCCGGGAACTGAAGAACGAGGGGCTTAGGGGAGGGCTGATGGCGCAGGGACGCAGGAGCCGCATCGTCATCGACGTTGACCGCGCGCAGGCCGAGGCGCGCGAGAAGAGGGGCGGCCGTATCGGCCGCGCGGGGCGCGTGCTGGGCGTGACGGGGTTGGTCGTCGTCGGCGCCCTGCTCGTCCTGGTCGTCGGCTCGTACACGTGGTATCAGGGCTTCAAGAAGAGCCCGCCCTACAGCCTCGCGCTCCTGCTCGACGCGGCGCAGCACGACGACGTGCAGGCGGTCGAGACGATGATCGACGCCGACCAGATCGCGCAGGGCTTCGTCCCGCAGGTCATCGACCACCTCGCGGGCGCGGGCTCGCCGATACCGCCGCAGGCGCGCGCGTCCCTGACGGCGACGCTGCCCGCGCTGCTCCCGCGCGTGCGCGAGACGATGCGCGACGAGATCGCGCGCGCGATGAAGGGGCTCTCGCAGAACGACTCTTCGAACCTGCCCTTCTTCGTCAAGGCGCTCGGCGTGCGCCAGATGGCGACCGTCGTCGAGCGCGGCGACGCCGCGACCGTCGGCGTCAAGGCGGGCGAGCGCCCCGTCGAACTCTCGATGCGCCGCGACGGCGAGCGCTGGAAGCTCGTCACGGTCAAAGACCCGCAGTTGGCCTCCGACATCGCCACGCGCCTCGCCGCGAGCCTCCCCCCCGCGGCGGCGCCGCCGCAGCAGCCGCAGAACCAGCCGCGCCGCAGGGGAAACAGGTAGTGATGAGTGATGAGTGATAAGTGATAAGACTAAAACAAGGCCCGTGGTTCTTCTCATCACTTATCACTCATCACTTTAAAAAGAGATGCCGAAACGAGAACAAGTGAAAAGCGCGGCGCCGTCGAGCTTCGAGGCGCAGCTCGCGACCTTAGAGCGCATCGTGAGGGAGTTGGAGCGCGGCGACCTGCCGCTGGAGCAGAGCCTCGACCTGTTCGAGCAGGGCGTGAAGCTTTCGCGCGAGTGCCAGGAGCGCCTGAACGAGGCCGAGCGGCGTATCGAGGTGCTGCTGCGCGGCGGCGACGGCGCGACCATCGCCGTCCCGTTCGAGTCGGAAGAGCTGATCGAGGGCGACGAGGGCGGGGATGACGACACCGTCTTCTGACGCGCCCGCCGCCGCGGAACTCGGAGGCCCGCGCGAGGCCGCGCCCGAGCAAGTCCGTGCCTACGCGGGGCGCGTGCGCGCGGCCGTCGAGACGGAACTCGACCGCATCGTCCCGGCCGAGTCCGCCGACCCGCCCTCCGTCCACGCCGCCATCCGTTGGAGCCTGTTCGCGCCGGCCAAGCGCTTCCGGCCCCTGCTCGTCTGCGCCGCGGGCGAGACGTTCGGCGCCTCGCGCGAGAACCTGCTCCGAACCGCCTGCGCCTTCGAGCTGCTGCACACGTACTCGCTCGTCCACGACGACCTGCCCGCGATGGACGACGACGACCTGCGGCGCGGGCGGCCCACCTGTCACGTCAAGTTCGGCGAGGCCGCCGCCATCCTCGCGGGCGACGCGCTCCAGACCTTAGCCTTCCAGACCATCGCCGGGGACGAGGCGCTCGGCGCAGACTTACGCGTCCGCCTGGTCGCGGAGCTTGCGCGCGCCGCGGGGACTCCCGAAGGGATGGTCGCCGGACAGGCGCACGACCTCGCGGCCGAGGCGCGCGCGGACGTGGACGGCGAAGAGCTAGAGCGCATACACCGCCGCAAGACCGGCGCGCTCATCGCGGCCGCGGCGCGCGCGGGGGCGCTCGTCGCGGGGGCGTGTGAAAGGGAGGTGGAGGCGGTCAGCGCTTACGCGCACGACCTCGGCCTGCTCTTTCAGATTACCGACGACCTGTTGGACGTGACGGCGAGCGCGTCCGACCTCGGCAAGACGCCGGGCAAGGACGCGCGCGCGCAGAAGGCGACCTACCCGGCGCTCTACGGGCTCGAAGCGGCACGCCTGCGCGCGCAGGAAGTTTACGAGCGGGCCTGCGCCGCACTCGACCCCGTTGACAGGCCGACGCCGATGCTCCGCGGCCTCGCGCGCCTCGTCCTCGAACGCCGCGCCTGAAACGATGACGTAGGCAGCAGGCGGTTGAAAGGCGAGACGGCGGCATGTAGTGGTGAGCCCCGGGGGGGCGTGGGAGATTAGCCGGGGTTGACCCGAAGGCGTCAGCGCCAGCGAGCGCCGACGCGAGCCCCCGGTCTGACGTCGATAAAAATGGCGGAGCCCCGGAGGGGCGACAGACGAACGGGCCGTCTGTCGCCCCTCCGGGGCTCCAGTCATTTATGCGTGCTGTTCAGGGGGCTCGCGTCGGCGCTGCGCTGCGCTCCGCGCCTTCGGCTCACCCCCGTCTAATCTCCCACGCCCCTCCGGGGCTCAACCATTCCCGCCACGCTCTTGCCCTTCAACTGCCCGCTGCCGTCTGCCTACCGCCTACTACCCCAGGAAGGTGACTTCGCCGTCCACGACGCGGGCGAGGTAGCGGCCGTCGCGCATGACCCAGGCGACGCGGCGGCCGGAGCGCGCGAGCACGGCCCACTCGCTCGACTTCTTCGGGTTCTGCTCGATGAGGATGCAGTCGTGCGGGAGTTCGACGTGGCGCAGGCCCGACTGCCGGAAGCGCCGGACGCCCCGGCCGCCCCCGAAGAGCTTCTCGAAGGCGACGAGGATGACGCCGGCCTCCGGCACCTCCTCCGCTTCGGGTCTGTCGCTCTCTGCCATGCGGGTAAGGCTTCAGGAGGGCCGGCCGGCGCCGGTCGGGCCGCCGCCGTCAGAGTTGCCGTCGCCGCGGCGCGCGAAGCTGTTGACCAGCTCGATCAGCTCCTTGGCGCGGAAGGGCTTCGAGATGTACGCGTCGAAGCCCGCTTCGAGCGCGCGGAGTCTGTCCTGGTTGGAGGCGAAGGCGGTGACGGCGACGCAGGGGACGGCGCGCGTGCGCTCGTCGGCGCGCATCTCGCGCAGCAGGCCCCAGCCGTCGAGCGAGGGCATCGAGAGGTCGATGAGCGCGACGGCCGGCGCCGCTTCGAGCGCGGCGTCGAGCGCCTCGCGCCCGTTGCGCGCCTCGCGGATGTGGTAGCCCTCGCCCTCCAGCATCAGGCGCAGGAGTTCCCGGTTGTCGTCGTAGTCGTCGGCGATGAGAATGCTCTCGGGCATCGTCGGGAATCCCACCTGAATGTGTTGTCCGGGAGAGCGTGCCGCGCGCCGCGTGCGCACGGCCGGCGTTCGGGCACAAATGATAAATCGAAAATAGAAAATCGCAAATCCGAAACGGCCAAAAATGAGTCTCTTGACACCCCTCCGTGGCGGCGTCCATAATCCGAACTGCCCGCGGCCCGGGCGTTTTCGGCGGGCGCCGCGGGCCTTGCCGGGCCTCGGGCCGGGCGAGACGCGCCCCCCTTCTGAAAGCCGTTCCCGCGGCGCCTCGACTCCGCGCCGAACCCAACCACGCCTACAAAGGAGAGAGTGAACGTGTCCAGCGTTGACTTGGAAAAGAGCCTGCGCGCCGACGTGGAGTCTTACGTCGCGCAGCGCACCAGCGGTCTGAAGGAGGAGCTGGAGCGTCTGCGCGCGCAGCTCAACGAAGCGCTCGCGCGGATGGGCGAGCGGCTCGAAGAGCCGGCCGCCGAGGGCGACGCGCCGCTGGCCGTCGCCGTCGCCGAGCACCTGCGCAACGCGCGCAACCTCGGCATCGAGGCCGCGGCCGCCGAGTCCTCCCGCGCCCGCGCCTCCTCCGACATCGCGCTGATTAAGGCCGCCGTGGACGAGCTGGACGGGCAGCACACGCAGGCCGAGGTCTTGAACGCGCTCGTCAACCGCGCGGCCGCCTTCGCGCCCCGCGTCGCCTTCTTCGTCGTCAAGGGCGAGCGCGCGACGGGCTGGCGCGCGCGGGGGCTGGAAGGCACCGTCGGCGACGACTCGGTGCGCGAGCTGTCGCTGGCCATCACGTCGGACACGCTCCTGGGCGAGGTCGTGCGCGCGCGCTCGACGTGGGCGGGCGAGCCGGGGTCGCACGCCGAGGACCACACCATCTACCAGCACTTCGGCGGCGACCCGCCGCAGCGCATCGTCGCCGTGCCCCTGGTCGCGCGCGAGAAGGCCGTCGCCGTGCTCTACGCCGACAGCGCCGGCCAGGACGCCGACGCCGTCAACCTCGAAGCCATCGAGACGCTCGTCCGCGTCGCGGGCATGGCCGTGGAGCTGCTGCCCGCGCGCCGCACGCCGGCCGAAGCGGGGGCGGCGCGACCCGCCGCCGCGCCCGCCCCGCGCCCCGCGGCGCCGCCCGAGCAGCCCCGCGCCCCTGAACCGAGGCGTGAGGAGCCGGTGCGCGCCGCAGAGCCGAGGCGTGAAGAACCGGCCCGCGTCGAAGAGCCGCGCCGCGAAGAGACGCCGCAGCCCTCCTTCGAGGCGCAGCCCACGGGCTTCGAGCCACAGCCTATCGTCGCCGAGGCGCAGCGCGAGCCCTCGTTCAGGTCAGAGCCGCCGCCCCAACCTTCGCCCGAGCCTTCGTTCTCGGCGCCGGAGGCGCCGCCCATTTTCGGCGCACAGCCCGAGGCCGCGCACGCGGAGTCGTTCACGGCGACGCCCCCCGCCGCGCCCGAGCCCGCGGCGCAGCCCGTCTCGCCGCTGGGCAGCACGCGCCGCTACGGCTCGATGGACATGGACTTCCCCGTCGAAGTGACGGAGGAGGAGAAGCGCTACCACAACGAGGCCCGCCGCTTCGCGCGCCTGCTCGTCTCCGAGATCAAGCTCTACAACGAGCAGAAGGTGCGCGAGGGGCGCGACGCCTCCGACCTCTACGAGCGCCTGCGCGAAGACATCGACCGCTCGCGCCAGATGTACGACAAGCGCGTCCGGCCGGAGGTTTCGAGCCGCTACGACTATTTCGACCACGAACTCGTCAACATGCTCGCCGAGGGCGACCGCGCCAAGCTCGGCGCAGACTACCCCGGCGCCACCGTCAACGCGTGAAGTAAGGCAGTAGACAGTAGTCAGTAGAAGTAGACAGTAGGCAGTAGACAGTAGGCAGTAGGCATTGAGCCATAGGCGTTGAGCCCCGGAGGGACGCGGGAGATTAGCCGGGGGTGAGCCGAAGGCGCGGAGCGCAGCGCAGCGCCGACGCGAGCCCCCGGAACAGCATGCATAAATGACTGGAGCCCCGGAGGGGCGACAGACGGCCCGTT
>DASVQJ010000295.1:0-14382 GCA_036389235.1 Pyrinomonadaceae bacterium
CGCTCCCGGCGGCGGAGACGCGGAGGCCGAGGCGGCCGAAGCGGGGGAGCCCGCCCCGCGCCGCGCCGGGGCCGCCCGCACCCTGCGGTTCGAGTTCGTGCCGACGCCGGCGCTCTCCGAGCGGGGCGTCAACGTCAACAGCGTGCGCGCGCGCCTGCAGGATGTCGGGGAGATACTGCAAGCCACCCCGCACGTCAGGGAGCAGGGCGTAATCGTCTTCGAGTTCGTCGTCGCGACCGACGCCGACGAGGCCGCGTTCGCCGTGTGGCGCGAAGACAACCTGACGTACTCGCCGATTCAAGAGCCCGCAGGGACGGAGACTTTGCCGTCGGCGCGGGCGGGCGCGTCTCAAGACGCGGCCGGTGCCGGCGACGGCCCCGCGCCTTTCCCGGCCCCGACGGGCGGGGCCATGCTCGCGCCGTCGAACGTCGTGCGGGTGGAACTGTCGCGGCTGGACGAGTTGATGCGGCTCATCGGCGAGCTGGTCACGAGCCGCGCGCGCATGGAGGACGGGCTGAAGCATTTGAGGCGGAGCGTGGCGCCCGCCGAGTGGTGCGCGCTGCAGGAGACGAGCCTGGCGATGGCGCGGCAACTGCGCGACCTGCGCGAAGGCGTCATGCGCGTGCGGATGGTGCAGGTCGGCGAAATCTTCGAGCGCATGAGGTTCGTCGTCCGCGACCTCACGCGCGAGAGCGGCAAGGAGATTCGGCTCGAACTGCTGGGGCAGGAGACGGAGATAGACAAGTTCCTCGTCGAGCGGATGACAGACCCCCTGCTCCACCTCGTCCGCAACGCCGTCAGTCACGGGCTGGAGACGTTGGAGGAGCGCGCCGCGGAGGGGAAGCCGCCGGAAGGCAAGATCACCCTGCGCGCCGCGACCTCGGGCGACAACGTTCTGATCGAGATCGCGGACGACGGGCGCGGCATCGACGCGGAGCGCGTCGCCGCGCGTGCGCGCGAGCGCGGCCTGATTGCCGCGGACGCGCGTCTCGACGAGGCGCTGCTGCTGGAGTTGATCTGCGCGCCGGGCTTCTCGACGCGCGACGAGGCCGACCGCGCCAGCGGGCGCGGCGTCGGGATGGACGTGGTCTGTAGCACCATCGAGGAACTCGGCGGCACGCTCACGCTTGCGACCGAGAAGGGGCGCGGGACGCGCTTCACGGTCGAGCTGCCCCTGACGCTCGCCATCGCCGAAGCCCTCATCGCCAGCGTGGGCGGCCAGCGGTTCGCCCTCCCGCAGACGGTGGTGCGCGAAGTCATCGAAGTCGAAGCCTCGGCGGTGAGGGTTTTGGAGAACAACGAGATCGTCCCCTACCGCGGGGGGGTGCTGCCGCTGGTGCGTCTGGCGCGTCTCTTCGGCCTCGAAGAGACGGGGGGGCGCGCCTTTCACGTCTTCGTCATCGGCGGCGGCGCGGGCGCCGTCGGGCTGGCCGTGGACCGCGCCCTCGGGCAGAGGGAGGTCGTGGTGCGCGGGCTGAATGACCCGCTGGTCAAGGTCGCGGGGGTCGCGGGTGCGACAGACCTCGGTGACGGGCGCGTCGTGCTCATCCTCGACGTGGCCGCCCTCAAACACTCCGCGCCCGGCGGCCGACGCGCCGCCGGGAACGGGGCGGCTTAAACGATCATGTCGAATACCACGAACGACGCCGAACCTTTCGTCCTCTTCGAGCTGGCCGGGACCACCTACGGCGTGCGCAGCCGCTTCGTGCAGCAGATGGAGATGGTCGAGCACATCACGCCCGTGCCGAACGCGATGCCCGCCGTCGAGGGCGTCGTGCTCGCCCGCGGGCAGGTCATCCCGGCGCTGAGCCTGCGCGTGCGCTTCGGCTTCGAGAAGATTCCGTACGACCTGCGCGCGCGCCTCGTGGTCGTCAGCAGCGGGGGGCGCACCATCGGGTTGATCGCGGACACGGCCCGCGAGTTCGTACGCATCCCCGCCGCGGCCATCGAGCCGCCGCCGGAAGCGCTCACGGGCCTGAGCGGGAAGTACCTGGAAGGAATCGCCACCATCGACGGGCGAATGATTCTCGTCCTCGACCTGGACGAAGTGATTGACCTCGGCGAGCAGCAGCCGACGGTCTGAAGTCGGTAGTTAAGAGGAGACGGTCATGGCAGCACAGATTGTGGACGGGCGGACGGCCCTTAACGCGAGCGCCGTGCGCGAACAGGCGGCGCGGGTGTCGGACGCGGCGCAGGCTATAGCGCGGGTCGCGGGCGAGGTGACGGAAGGGGCGGAGGCGCAGACGCGCTCGCTCGACTCCGCCGTCAGCATCGCCAACGAGATGACGGCGTCGCTCGGCGAGACGGCCACGCAGGCCGAGTCCATCGCGGCCTCGACCGAAGAACTCGTCTCGTCGGTCAACGAGATGGCGGCCTCCATCGAGCAGGTCGGCGCGAACTCGGCGAGCCTCGCCGCCTCCATCAACGAGACGGCGGCCTCCATCGAGGAGTCCACCCGCTCGATTGAGAGCGTCACCGCCGGCGCGCAGGAGATGGCGACCTCCTCCGAGGAGGTGACGGGCGCCATGAACGAGATCGCGGCTTCCATCAAGAGCGTGAGCGACGACACCGAAGCCCTCTCCGCGTCCGTCAACCAGACCGCCGTCAGCATGGAGCAGGTGTCGCGCTCCGTCGACAGCCTCGCCGCGAGCGCCGACGACCTGACCGTCTCGGCCGAAGAGACCGCCTCGTCCATCAACGAGATGGCCGCCTCCGTCGAGGAGGTCTCGGCGATGTCCGAGAACCTCGCCTCGACCGTCGAAGAGGTCTCGACCTCGATGGAGGAGATGGCGCGCTCCATCCAGGGCGTGGCGCAGAACACGGAGAAGATCACCGAGGCGGCGACGGGCGCGGCGACGAGCGCCGCCGAGATGGATCGCTCGCTGCGCTCGGTCGCGGCGATGACCAAGCACGCGGAGGAGGTCGCGGGCCGCGTCTCGCGCGAGGCGGAGCAGGGCGGCGCGGCGGCGCAGAAGTCTATTCAAGGCTTGGGGCGCGTCCGCACCTCGATGGAGCAGTCGGCGGCCGTCATCCGCGAGATGGGCAAACGCTCGAACGAGATCGGCGGCATCGTCAACACCATCAACGTCATCGCCGAGCGCACCAACATGCTCTCGCTGAACGCCTCCATCGAGGCGGCGCGCGCGGGCGAGGCCGGGCGCGGCTTCGCCGTCGTGGCCGAAGAGATTCGCAACCTCGCCGACCGCTCGGCGCAGGCGACCGCGGACATCGCCGCCATCATCAAGGCGTTGCAGGACGTGGTGCAGGAGGCCGTCGCGGCGTCGAGCGAGGGCGTGCGCGTCGCGGACGAGAGCGGCCGCCTCGCCGAAGAGGGGTCGGCCGGGCTGCAAAGAATCATGTCCGGCATCGGCGAGACTTCGCAGATCGTCGGCCAGATCGCGCGCGCCACCGAGGAGCAGTTGAGCGCAGGCGCGCACCTCGTGACGGCCATCGACACGACCGCGACGCAGGCCAAGCAGACGACGGTCGCCACGGCCGAGCAGTCCAAAGCGGCGCAGGAGATCGTCAGGGCGGCGGCGCACATGCGCAAGACCGCGAAGGAGGTCAGCCAGGCGATGGGCGAGCAGGGGCGCGCCGCGCGCGAAATCATCAAGGCCGCGCAGAGCACGAGCGCGGTCGCCACGCAGGTGCGCAAAGCCTCGGGCGAGCAGGCGGCGGCGGCCAAACAGGTCGCGCAGGCGGTCGAGTCCATGCGGCGCGGCGCGGCGACAACCTCGCGGGCGCTCGAAGAGCAGGCCACGGCGGGCGAACAGGTCTCGAAAGAGTCGGAGCGCCTGGCGCGCATGATTGCGGGGGTGAGCCGCGCAATGGGGGAACAGTCGGTCGCCGCGGCGCAGATCACCACCGCCGCGAACAGCATGCGCCAGCAGGGCGACCAGCTCGCCAAGGCGATAGCCGAGCAGGCACGCGCCGCCCGCGACATGACGGCCGCCACCACGAGCATCTCCAAAGACATCGGGCTCATCACGCGCTCGAACCGGCAACACCTGACGTCCGCCGAGCAGGTCTTAGGCACGCTGAACGACATCCGGCAGATCACCGAGCGCAACGCGCACGGGGTCAAAGCCACCTTGAGCGGCACCGCCAACCTGATCGAGTGGGCGCAGCAGCTCGCCGCGATAGTGAACGACTCGAACGCGGGTCGTGCGGGCGAAAACGGGGCGCAACGCTCAAGCGCCGGGCCGCGCACGAACGGGAGACCGCGCCGCCCGAAGAAGAGTCAGGCCCCGGCCGGCGACGTCGAGACGGGCGGGCCGGAACGTCCCGACGAGTCGGGGTGATGAAGTGAGTTTTCGCCCGCGGCCGGTCCGGGTTCGGCGTGTTCGTTGACGTGCACGGGGATGGATAACCTGACTCCTTCAGACAATTCAATCGGCGTCTTCACCACCGACGCGAGTCTCGTTATCCAAATCTGGGACGCGGCCCTCGCGCGCCTGACCGGCATCCCCGCGGGCGCGGCCCGCGGGAGACCGCTCGTCGAGCTTCTGCCCGACTTGGAAGAGCGCCGGCTGCTCGCGCGCTTCCGGCGGGTGCTGGACGAGGGGGTCGTCGAAGTCCTCGCGCCGGCCTTCCACCATTACCTGATTCCGTGCCCGCCCGCGAACGCCTCGGGGCACTTCGACAGGATGCGGCAGCGCGTGACCATCGCGCCCCTGCGCGAGGAGGGGCGGGTAGTCGGCGCGCTCGTGACGGTCGAAGACGTCACGGCGCGCCTGGAGCGCGAGCGCGCACTCTCCGAACAGCTCGCACACGCCGACGAGGACGGCCGACTCGGCGCGGCACAGACGTTCGCCAGAGACGAGTCGCTCGAACCCGCGCAGCCTCTTCTGGGCGCTCTGAAAGATGAGAGCTGGCGCGTCCGCCGCGTGGCCGTCGAGGGCCTTTCGCGCCGGGCCGCGCCGGACGCCATCGCGGCGCTGTTGGCGTCGGTGCGCGAGAACCATCACCACCTCGGCCTCCTCAACAGCGCGCTTCAGGTGTTGGCGATGAGCGACGTGGACACGCTCTCGCCGCTCGTCGAGTTCCTGAGGGGCGAGGACGCGGACCTGCGCATACAGGCGGCGCTCGCGCTCGGCGAGCAGCGCGACCTGCGCGCAGCGCCCGCGCTCCTCGCCGCGCTCGAAGACGCGGACGCCAACGTGCGCTACCACGCCATCGAAGCCCTCGGTAAGCTCCGCGCGGCCGAGGCCGCGGACGCGCTCGCGGGCATAGCCGAGACGCGCGACTTCTTTCTCGC
Organism: Pyrinomonadaceae bacterium; assembly: GCA_036389235.1. Lineage (GTDB taxonomy): Bacteria > Acidobacteriota > Blastocatellia > Pyrinomonadales > Pyrinomonadaceae > QHXN01. The sequence continues at coordinate 5,258 of DASVQJ010000295.1, forward strand.
CTTCCCGGCGCTCGACGCGCTGACGCGCATCGGCGACGCGCGCGTCGCCCCGCGCGTCGTGCCGCTGCTCGAAGACGAGCTGTTGCGGGAGGCGGCGGCCGACGTGCTCGGACGACTCGGCGGCGAAGAGACGGTCGCGCCGCTCGCCGCGCTGCTGAACGCACCCGAAGCGCCCACGCCCCCGGTCGCGCGCGCGCTCGCCGCGCTGCACGACCGCTACGAGAAGCGGTACGGCGAGGGCGCGTACATCGCAGACTTGAGCCGTGCGGCCATCAACCCGACGGGCGCGCGGAATCTGCTCGACGCGCTGGACGATTCGGGTTCCGAAGAGCTGCGCCCGCTGGCGCTGGTCGTCGGGTGGTTGGAGGGCGCGGCGGTCGAGCGCGCCCTGACGCGCCTGCTCGGGCGCGCGGACGCGCGCGGCGAGGTAATCGAAGCGTTAGTCAGGCACGGCCCGCGCGTGACGGAGCTGTTGGTGGAACAGCTCGGGTCGGAGGACCTCGAAATCAGAAAGGCGGCGGTGGTCGCCCTCGGCCGCATCGGCGACGCGCGCGCCGCGCCGGCGCTGGTCGAAGTGCTCGGCGAAGACCCGGAGCTTGTGATCCCGGCGGCGGACGCGCTGGCGAAGATCGGCGACCCGCGCGCGTTCGAGGCGCTGCTCGCCCTCGTCGGAGACCCGAGCGCGGCGGTGAGGCAGTCGGTCGTCGGCGCGCTCAACTCGCTCGGCTCGCCGCTGATGCCGGGGCGTGTGCTCCCGCTCCTCAGCGACCCCGACCCCAACGTGCGCGAATCGGCGGTGAAGGTCGCGGGGTACTTCGGCTATCCCGAATGCGCCGGGCTGCTGTTGGAGCGTTGCCGCGACGAGGACGAGCGCGTGCGTCGCGCGGCGGTCGAGCACCTCCCGTTCCTCGAAGACGAGCGCGCGACGCCCGCGCTCGTGCGCGCGCTCAGACACGAGACGCCGAGGGTGAGGGCGGCGGCGGCGGGCGCGTTGGCGCTGGCCGAAGGCCCGGAGGTGTCGGCCTCTTTGATCGAGGCGCTCGGGGACGATGATTCGTGGGTGCGCTATTTCGCCGCGCGTTCGCTCGGCCGTTTGAAGACGGCCGAGGGCGCGGACGCGCTGGCCGCGCTGGCGCGTGACGACAAATCGAATCACGTTCGCATCGCGGCCGTCGAGGCGCTGGGCAGCATCGGCGGGGAGACGGCGGCGGCGGCGGTCGCGCCGCTGCTCAAGTCGGACGACCCCGACCTCGCGCGCGTGGCGGCCGAGTCGCTGGGGATGACGAAGGGCTGGAAGCCGGAAGACGTTAGCTAAAGGCGGAAGAGCCAGCGGCGGTCGGCCGCGGGCTGAAGAACAATGGGTGTCAACACGGGGAGCTTAGGCGTCACGGGCGGGGCGGACAGGTTGTTGCGCGACCTGATACACGAGCGCACGGGGCTGTTTTTTGACAACGGGAAGGGCGACATCCTGACCGACAAGCTGTCGCCGCTGGTCATCGAGCGCGGGTTCGCGTCGCTGCTGGACTACTACTACCTGCTGAAGTACGACGAGGCGGCGCAGGACGAGTGGCTGAGCGTGATGAACGCGCTCTCCGTCCCGGAGACGTACTTCTGGCGCGAGATGGATCAGGTGCGCGCGCTGGTCGAAACAATCGTGCCGCGCTGGTTCGCCGCGCCGGGCGCCGGGCCGCTCAGGATTTGGAGCGCGGCGTGCGCGACGGGCGAGGAGCCTCTGACGATTGCGATGGCGCTCAAAGAGGCGGGCTGGCTCGGGCGCGTGCCGATTGAGATTCGCGCCAGCGACGCCAGCACGTCTGCGGTCGAAAAGGCGCGGCGCGGCGTCTACCGCGAGCGCTCGTTCCGCAACCTGCCGGCGGAGTTGCGCGCCAGATACTTTACGCAGGAGGGCGAAACAAAAACGTGGCGCGTTGACGCTAGGCTGCACGCGTGCGTCGAGTGGGGCGTCGCTAATCTGATGGACGAGGCGCAGGTCGCGCCGCGTGCGGCGGCGAACGTCATCTTCTGCCGCAACGTCTTCATCTACTTCTCCAACCAGTCCGTCGGCAGGACGGTGCGCACGTTCGCCGCGCACATCCGGCCGCCGGGCCACCTGTTCGTCGCCGCCTCGGAATCGCTGCTGAGGATTTCGGAGGATTTCGAGTTGCAGGAGATCGGGAACGCGTTCGTCTACGTGAGGCGCCCGCGCACGGCCTGAAGTCCCGCCCCGAAGGAATATTCATGGATCGAGTTTTAAAAGTTCTGGTGGTGGACGACTCGGCGTACGTGCGCAAGGTCGTGAAGCAGATGCTCTCGCGCAGCCCGTTCCTCGAAGTCGTGGGGACGGCGCGCGACGGCCGCGAGGCGCTCGAACTGGTGGAGCAGCTCGGCCCGGACGTCGTCACCTGCGACCTCATCATGCCGGAGCTGGACGGGGTCGGGTTCGTGCGCGAGCAGATGCGGCGGCGGCCCCTGCCGATCATCATCATGAGCATCGCGAGCGAGACGGGCGAGGCCGCGCTGACCGCGCTCGACGCGGGCGCGGTGGACTTCGTGCAGAAGCCGACGGCGCTGGCGACCGAGATGATATTCGAGGTGAGCGACGAGCTGATCGAGAAGGTCAAGGCCGCCGCCGGCATCCCGATGGCGCGCGTCAAAATCTCGGCGCCGGCCGCGGAGGCGGAGGCGGAGGCCCCTTCGTCGCCCGCCTCGGTCACGCGCAAGGAGTTGGCGGACGTGGTGGTCATCGGGATTTCCACCGGCGGCCCGCAGGCTTTGAGACAGTTGATTCCGCAACTGCCCGCGGACTTTCCCGCGCCCGTGGCGATGGTCATGCACATGCCGGTCGGCTACACTGAGATGTACGCGCGAAAACTGGACGAGCGGTCGCCGCTCGAAGTCCGCGAGGCGCACGAGGGCGACGTGCTGCGCGCGGGTGTGGCGCTGCTCGCACCCGCGGGCCGGCACCTGACCTTCCGCCGCCGCGCGGGCGGGGAGGTGGTCGCGCACCTCGATTCGAGGCCCTTCGACCTGCCGCACCGCCCTTCGGTGGACGTGCTCTTCCAGTCGGCGGCGGAGGTCTACCGGCAGAGGGTGCTCGGGGTGGTGATGACGGGGATGGGCTCCGACGGGAAGCAGGGCGCCGCGTGGATCAAGGCGCAGGGCGGTCTCGTCTACACCGAGAGCGAGGAGACGTGCGTGGTCTACGGCATGCCCTCGTCGGTGGTGGAGGCCGGCCTGAGCGACCGGAGCGTGCCGCTCGACAAGATGGCGCAGGCGATTCGGGAGGCGGTGTGAGTAAAAAAATAATGGTGGTAGACGACTCCGCGATGTCGCGCCGGACGCTGCGGCGCATCCTTGAGACCGCCGGCTACAGCGTCGTCGAGGCGGACGAGGGCATGGCCGCGCTCGAACTCTATTTCATCGAGAAGCCCGACCTGGTCTTCCTCGACCTCGTGATGAAGGGCATGTACGGGCTCGACGTGTTGACCAAGCTGCGCGAGATGGACGCCGGCGCGCGCGTCGTCGTCGCCAGCGCCGACATCCAGAGCTCGACGCGCGTGATGGTCGAGGAGGCGGGCGCGCGCGCCTTCATCAACAAGCCGTTCGCCGCGGAGAACGTGCTCGGCGCGGTCGAGTCCGCGATGGGGGGGGAGTAGCGACATGGAACTGACCGACCGCCAGCGCGACGCGATTTCAGAATTAATCAACATCGCCTTCTCGCGCACAGGGGCCGCGCTCTCCGAGTTGACCGGCCACCGCGTCATACTCAACGCGCCGGAGGTCTCCGTCCACCCGACCACGGAGCTGCCGGGGGCGCTCGCCAAGTTCATCCCGGGCGAGATCGCGTCCATCCATCAGGTCTTCGGCGGGCCGGTCGCGGGCGACGCGCTCCTGCTCCTGAACCACGACGGCGCGGTGCACCTGACGGACTTGCTGACGGACGGGGGCGGCGCCCCCTCCAGCCGCCTCGACGAGTCGGCGCGCGAGGTGCTGACCGAGGTGGGGAATATTCTGCTGAACGCCTGCCTGGGGATGTTCGGCAACCTCCTGGACGTGCGCGTCTCGTTCTCCGTCCCGCGCCTGCACATGGAGACGCTCGACGAACTACTCGCCTCACTCATCGCCGACGGGCACGAGCCGCAGTACGCCCTGGTGGTCTACACGGCCTTCCACATCCGGGACAGTTCGGTCAAGGGGTTCCTCGTGATGGTCTTGAGCGTCACCTCGCTCGACCGTCTGATACAGGAAGTCGAAGCCTGGGAAGAGCGGCAGGGGTAACCCTGAAGGCCGACCGAGACGCGGGACATTATCACCATGACACACACCCGTCCGGACGAAGAGACGTTGCTCAACACGGCGCTGCTGCGTTGGATGAACGACCTCGCGGGGCAGGGCATCCTCATCACGGACGCCCATCTGAAGATACGCGCGTGGAACCGCTGGCTTGAGGAGCACAGCGAGCTGAGCGCGTCCGAGGTGCTCGGGCGGAACCTGCTCGAAGTCTACTCCGTGTTGGAGACGAGGCGGCTGGATCGTCAATACAAGTGGGTGCTGGAGGGGCAGACGAGGGTGCTCTCGCAGCGCCTGCACGGACACCTGCTGCCGCTCCCGACCGACGCGGGCATGAGCGGCTTTACGGAGATGCAGCAGACGGCGCGCATCTCGCCGCTCATCGCCGAAGACGGCCGCGTCATCGGGACGCTGACCGTCATCGAGGACGTGACCGAGCGCGTGGCGCGCGAGGCGGAGCTGCAAGCGCAGGTGGACGCGCGCACGCAGGCGCTCGCCCGCGAGAAGGCCGCGCGCGAGGAGGCGGAGGAGGCCAACCGCCTCAAGGACGAGTTCCTCGCCACGGTCTCGCACGAGCTGCGCACGCCTCTGACCTCAATCCTCGGCTGGTCGAACATGCTGCTCGCGGGCCGCCTCGAAGGGGAGGCGCACGACCGCGCGCTCCACATCATCCACCGCAACGCGCAGTCGCAGAACCAGCTCATCAGCGACCTGCTCGACGTGTCGCGCATCATCAGCGGCAAGCTCCGGCTCGACCTGCGCACGGTCGAACTCACCGCCGTCATCGAGGCGGCCGTCGAGGCGACCCGCCCCGCGGCCGAGGCGAAAGGCGTCCGCCTGACGACGGCGCTCGACCCGCGCTCCGGGCCGATCAACGGCGACGCCGACCGCCTGCAACAGGTGGTCTGGAACCTCATCACGAACGCCATCAAGTTCACGCCCGGGGGCGGGGAGATCGCGGTCGGCCTGGCGAGCGTCGGCACGCGCGTGGTGATTACGGTGCGCGACTCCGGGATAGGCATCGACCCCGAGTTCCTGCCACACATCTTCGACCGCTTCCGCCAGGCCGACCCCGCCACCAACCGCGTGCACGGCGGGATGGGGCTGGGCCTCTCCATCGTCCGCCAACTGGTCGAGCTGCACGGCGGCACGGTGAAGGCCGCGAGCGAGGGGGAGGGGAGGGGGGCGACATTCACCGTCAGCCTGCCCTTCGTCAATTTCAGGGGGGGGCCGGAGCCGGAGGGGCGCCTGCCCACGGGCGCCGTCGGCCGCGCGGAGATCAACTGCCCGCCATCCCTACAGGGCCTGCGCGTGCTCGCCGTCGACGACGAAGCGGACACGCGCGAGATGATTCGCGCGGTGCTCGAACATTGCAAGATCGAAGTCATCACGGCCGGGTCTGCGCCCGAGGCGCTGGAGGCCATCGTCCAGTCGCACCCCGACGTTTTAATCAGCGACCTGGGGATGCCGGACGAGGACGGCTACGCCCTGATCGCCAAAGTGAGGGCGCTCCCGGCGGAGCACGGCGGACAGATACCGGCCGCGGCGCTGACCGCGTACGTGCGGGCGGAAGACCGCGTGAAGGTGCTCAGCTCCGGTTTCCACCTACACGTCTCAAAGCCGCTCGAACCGAACGAACTGGTGGCGGTGGTGGCCAACCTCGCCGGCCGGGTTAACCAATAACCGTCGGCGCGCGGCGTCTCAGCCTCCATTCAATCTCCCCAAGCCCGGCGCCACAGACCCAAAATAGGGCCTGGCCCACACGCACGAGCACGCCTCACGCCGGCTTCCGCCTGAGCCACGCCTCCCGCCCCTCCGCGCTCGCCTCAAGCCTCCTGTCGGCCGTGAGCCTGATGAGCCCGGACGCGCACAGGTGAGCGATGGCCTCCTTCGCCACCTCCTCGTCGATCTCGGCTTCGGCCCCCAGCACGCGGTCGATTATCCACCCGGCCAGCCCGACCCTGTCCTCACCTACCGACGCCGCCAGCCGCTCCGGGCCGTAGCGCGACGGCACCTCGACGATCACGCCGAGGAGTGCCACCGCCGCCCCGTTCAACTCTTCGCCGGCGGGCAGGCCCCGTGCATCGGGCGTAGGCGGCAAGACCTCATCGGCTCCCGCGGGCGAGCCGGCCAGCGGGAGGTCGCCCTGCGCCCCCTTATCCCACGCGCGCGGCCGGTACTCGCCGCGCAGCCCCCTCGCCGTCTGGTGCTCGTAGAGTAGGAGCGTGGCCGCGGCGTCGAGCGCCGCGTAGGCGATCTGCCTCGGGTGGAGCGGGCGCGCCGACCAGTCGCTCTGCTGAGGCCCCTTGTCGAGCCGCAGCCAGAGGTGCCGCTCGGCCTGCGCACGGAGCGAGCACCCGCGCTCGCCGGCGCGCCGCGCCGCCAGCATCGTGTCGTGGACGGGCGAGACGCGCATCCCGAAGTGGCGGTGGAGCCTTGAGGTGTCGAACGAGGCGTTGTGCGCCGCCTTGACGACCTCGCCGGATTCGAGCGCGCGGCGCAGCCCGGACACGTCCGGCCCGGCGAGGGCGTCGACGACGGCGACCTTCAAGCGCCCCGCCTCGCGGTAGGCGAGCTGGATTAAGGAGACGCGCTCGGCCCTCGGGTCCCACCACGAGGCGGTCTCGATGTCGAGGGCGAGGGCGGGAGCGGCGAGGAGCGACTCGGCGAGGGCGGCGAGGCGGCGCTGGTCGTTGACGTACGTGACCTGGTAGTCGGCGCTCATGAGTTCGGTCGGAAAGGTCTGCCGGGCTATGGAGATGACGGGTAAGCTTTCACAAGTCTGATTATCACCCTACTTTTTCCGCTTCACCCAAATCACTATTCCGCTGAACAGTGCCCCCACGAGTACGATGGTCAGATCAAGTCCCGTTTTAAGGGCGCTGTCGCCCCTAACGATAATAGCCACGCGCCACACGGCTATGAGGATTGCCGCCTCGACGAGAACGCCGACCACCAGAGCAATCTTTCTCGTCCGCGGCTGCATATTCTCGGAGGAGCCGAGCAGGAATAGAGCTAGTAGCGGGGTCAGGATGGCCGCGACGGCTTTTACACCATATTCAAGAACGAGCTTTTGTTCGGAGTTGGGGGGAATCACGTACTTAATTTCCAGCGCGCTCTCCTGCGCCCTGGCGGCGGGGTAGAAGGCGGCGACTTTATTTTCCCAGATGCGTGAGGGTATCTCGGTCTTGCCGCTGCGGATGACTCTCGGGTCGGCGGACGCCGGAAGCGCGACGGCGATGGCTTCCGGCGTACTCACGACGGAATTTTGCGTCTCCGCCGGCCACTCGATCTGGGAACGTCTCTGGTCGGGATATTTATAAATGAACCTCCGTTCCAACCCGAGCCGCATGAAATAGAGCGATCCCTTTAGCTCTTCGAGCGAATAAGTGCCCTCCGGCGACGGGTCGAAGGTCGGTACGATCCCAATCTCCTTAGCCCCTCCGCTGTCGGGGGTCAGGATGTAGTTGATGGCGGTGACATCCTCGTAACTCCCGGAGGTCGAGTATAGGGCTCTGTTGGGTTTTACGCTCTTGGAACCGAAGGGCAAAACCAGGGAGCGTAGCTCGACACCCTGGGCCGATTTTTCGTTGATCACTACCCCCGCCCCGGGCTGCCTGTCGTCACGTAAATCGAAATACAGAACCACGCGATACTTGTCCGAATGAAAGCCGGACGTGTCGAACGAGTTTGCGACCGGCGCGGCGCCGCACGAGGTCGTGACGACGAGGGCGGAAGGGAGCAAGACCAGCAGTGAGACGATCCTTAAGACGCGCGCCACACACATCACTAGAATTGCCCTGAAAGCGAAGAGTAGACGAGTTCGATCAGTACAATGGAGGCCCGCATGATGACGGCGAGTACCATGGCTTTTACGGACGTACGAAGGTACTCAGGCGCCCGGGAGGGCTTTTTATCGCGCGCCCGCGGGCTCTCTACGGTCACGTTGATATCTCCCCCTCCGGAGGATTGGCTTGAAGTGACGGATCGCGTCTCCGTAGGGAAGAACGTCGGGATGAGGTAATCCTTCAGGTAGTAGAACAGATACACCAGGGAGGTTATTGCCCCCGAGAATCCTATGACAAGCAGAAGTGCTAAGAGCAGTCCCAGAGACCCCCACTTATCCTGAGACCTGTAGCCAATAAAGGAGAAACTCAGCGTGATACTGGTCCCGAACAGGATTGACCACAGCCAGACCGAGACGTACTTCGCCAGCAGCCCGTCAATCCTTTCGTCGAGACTGTGTTCTTGATCGCGCGTCTTACCCTCTTCCATTAAGACCTCCGGCGAGAGCAGGCATGGCAGACAAATCGTAGATATGTGTGCGCTACTGACCACCGTCCGTGATAAGGCTCAATAGCGACGGCGCGGGAATAACTGTGAAGCAGAAGCAGAATATTATCGCACTATATCTAAGTCAATGGAGAAATTGAACGTGAAGTAACAGCTGAGACGGTTGGGACGGGGGTAAGGGAAGAGACCACGCTGGCCAAGACGCGCCCGGCAACTACCCACCCGCCGGCGCGAAGGGTGTAGACGTTCTACGTGCGGGGGTGTAGAATATCTACATGGCCCAGACGACCCGCTACCGGGACCGGATCGAACTACTCCAGGGGACGCTCGACCTGCTCGTCCTCCAGACGTTGCAGTGGGGGCCGCAGCACGGCTACGGCATCAGCCAGGCCATCCGGGCCAACTCCGGCGACGTGCTCCGCGTAGACACCGGCTCGCTCTACCCGGCCCTGCACCGGCTCGAGCGCCAGGGCTGGGTCTCCTCGGAGTGGAAAGTCTCCGACAACAATCAGAGCGTCAAGGTTTACAGGCTCACGGCCGGG
>DASVQJ010000296.1:0-37153 GCA_036389235.1 Pyrinomonadaceae bacterium
CGCCGGCTCTCAACGTTGAGAGCCGGCGCTTCTCTGTATTCGCGCTTCAGCGCTCATGGCGGGCAGGATGCCCGCGCTCCCGGCGTAAGGTCGCGCCCGTCTGAACGCCGCTGTAAAGCCGCGCAGCCTTCTGAACAACGCGCGGAACGACCTGAACAAGCCGCTTGAGTGATCCTCTTCGGGCTGTGTCTCCGTGTCTCCGTGTCTCCGTGTTAAATCGCTCGCGGGTTCACTCAACTGCAAGCTGTAATAAGACGGCAACGCTCGCATCATCTCGCGACCCTGAGCTGATGCGCGTTGAAACATGGGCGGGGGCGGATGTTTTAAATTGAAACCGCCGCCGGCGTCTTCGGGGCCTCGGCGCGCGACATACGGCGTTCTCCTCCGCCGCGCGCCCGGGCATAACGTTTGCTCTTGTCGTCGGCGCTGAACCACTGCACTGGCGCGAGCCTCCTCAGACGGGTGAGCGGTTTTCCTTCCGGTGGGCAGCCGATGAATCGGCAGGGCTCCTACACGCCGCGACTGCTTCGGCAGACGCCCCGCGGCGAGCGCGGAGCCGCCACAGATGAAAACAATCGACCGACTCTGTTCGGCGGCCCGGGCCGCGGGCCCGGCTCGCCGCCTACGTCCGTGTTGAGCCACTCATCTTTGAGGAAGAACGCCCATGAGAAATGAAAACTTAAACAGACGCCTAAAAGCACGCCGGTCGTGCGGGCCGACGCTCCTGCTCATGCTCCTGGCGCTGGGCGGGGTCGCGCGCGCGCAGACGGCGGCGGAGACTTCGCCGACGCCGGCCCCTTCGGCGCAGTACGTCATCGACGAACCGCCGCCGCCGCAGCCGGAGGGGCCGACCTGTAACCGCGTCATCAAGGCGGACGTCGTGGCGCTCGACCAGCCGATTGTCTACAACCGGCTCGGCGCGATGAACCCGGGCGGCATGATGTTCGCCCTCCGCAACGACGTGCAGCCCGTCGACCCCTCCTCGGGGCTCGTGGCCGGCAACGTCCAGCTCAAGGAGTACAAGCGCCCGCGCCCGCTCGTGCTGCGTATGAACGTGGGCGACTGCTTGCAGATTCTCTTCCAGAACCTGCTCTCGGCCATCCGCCCCGAAGAGGATCAGCCCAACACGCGCTCGGCCGGCGTCCACGTGGCCGGCCTCCAACTCGTGGGCGGCATCGCCGACGACGGCTCGAACGTCGGGCAGAACGCGAGTAGTCTGGTCGGCCCCGGCGGCACCGCCACCTACACGCTCTACGCCGAGCGCGAGGGGTCGCACCTGCTCTACTCCTCGGCGGCGACCACGGGCGGCGAGGGCGACGGCGGCTCCATCGCGATGGGGCTCTTCGGCTCGGTCAACGTCGAGCCCGCCGGCTCGGAGTGGTACCGCAGCCAGTTGACGAGGGAAGACATGGCCGCCGCCAACGTGCAGACCTCGACGGGCATCCGCGGGCGCACGCTCGGCGACCAGCCCCTCATCAACTACGACGCCGCCTACACGGCCGGCCCCCGCGCGGGCAAGCCGATTCTGAAGATACTCGACGCCAACAACCAGATCGTCCACTCCGACCTGAACGCGATCATCACGGGGCCGGGGCGCGGCCGCTTCCCGGCCGGCACCTACCGCCCGAACGCCGTCGAGCCCGACCGCGACCAGCCCTTCCGCGAGTTCACCGTCGTCTACCACGACGAGGTCAAGGCCGTGCAGGCGTTCCCCCAGTTCTACGACGACCCCGTCCTCGGCCACACGCTCTACAGCGTCAAGGACGGCTTCGCCATCAACTACGGCATCGCCGGCATCGGCAGCGAGATTCTCGCCAACCGCCTCGGCGTCGGCCCGATGAAGGACTGCACCGAGTGCAACTACGAGGAGTTCTTCCTCTCGGCCTGGGCCATCGGCGAGCCGGCGCAGTTGGTCGACATCCCGGCCAACGCGTCCGTCCCGGAGAAGGGCATCCTGGCGACGAAGGTGCTCTACCCGGACGACCCTTCGAACGTCCACCACTCGTACCTGAACGACCACGTCAAGATGCGCGTGCTGCACGCCGGGCCGAAGGAGCACCACATCCACCACCTGCACGCGCACCAGTGGCTCCGCACGCCCGACGACGACAACTCGTCCTACCTCGACAGCCAGGCCCTCGGGCCGGGCTACTCGTTCACCACCGAGATCGCGCACGGCGGCACGGGCAACCGCAACCGCACGCCGGGCGACTCGATCTTCCACTGCCACTTCTACCCGCACTTCGCGCAGGGCATGTGGGAGCTCTGGCGCTCGCACGACGCGTTCGAGGAGGGCACGGCCCTGAACGCCGACGGCACGGTCGCCGACGGCGCGCGCGCCTACCCCGACGGCGAGATTAAGACCGGCGCGCCCATCCCGGCGCTCGTCCCGATCCCGACGCTCGCCATGGCCCCCGCGCCGACCAAGACGTTCCAGGGCTTCCCCTTCTACGTCCCCGGCGTCGCCGGCCACCGCCCGCCGCACCCGCCGCTCGACACCATCGACGACGGCGGCCTGCCGCGCCACATCATCACCGGCGGCACCTTCACCGAGGTGCATAACCGACTCGACTTCTCCAAAGACCTCGTGACGGCCGTCGCGCAGGCGGTGCCCGAGGCGGGCACGGCCGAGGAGCAGGCCGCGATGAAGTTCCACGAGCAGCCCGCGCACCTCTCCTACACGCCCGACGGCGCCGAGGCGAAGTTCCTGACCAACGGCCTGCCCGCGCAGCCGGGCGCGCCCTACGCCGACCCCTGCATCACCGACGCGCAGCAGGCGACCGGCACCCCGCGCACCTACAAGGCGGCCGACATCCAGATCGACCTCAAGCTCAACAAGGCCGGCTGGCACGTCCCGCAGGCGCGCATCCTGACGCTCTGGGGCGACGTCGAGGCGACGAAGCTCGGCAAGCGCGCGCCCGAGCCCTTCTTCTTCCGCGCCAACACGGGCGACTGCATCACCTTCCACCACTCCAACCTCGTCCCGCGCTACTACGAGCTGGACGACTTCCAGGTGCGCACCCCGACCGACATCATGGGGCAGCACATCCACCTCGTGAAGTTCGACGTGACCTCGTCGGACGGCGCGGGCAACGGCTGGAACTACGAGGACGGCACCTTCGCACCCGAAGAGGTCATCGACCGCATCCACGCCATCCGCCGGCAAAACGGCTGCACGGGGCTCGACAAGGGTGACACGCGCGACGGCACGTTCGTCTGCCCGGTCGCCAGGCCGCACCCGACGCTCGGCGTCCTCGGCGCGCAGACGACCGTCCAGCGCTGGTACGCCGACGACACGCTCAACAACAACGGCAAGGACCGGACGCTGCGCACCGTGTTTACGCACGACCACTTCGGCCCCTCGACGCACCAGCAGACCGGCCTCTACGCCGGGCTCGTCATCGAGCCGCGGGGCTCGCAGTGGCGCGACCCCGAGACGGGCGTCGTCTTCGGCGGCGCCGGCATCGCCGGCCGCACCGACGGCGGCCCGACGACGTGGCGCGCCGACATCCTGACGGCCGACCGCTCGCAGAGCTACCGCGAGTTCCTTTTGGAGTTCGCGGACTACCAGCTCGCCTACGAGGCGGGCGGCGGCATCGACGCCTACGGCAAGCCCGTCCCCGACCCGGCGCGCGCCATCAGCCCGCCCGTCAAGGACGAGGTCGGCCTGCCCTACATCGTGGAGAAGGCTCAGGTCTGCCCGGGCGGCGAGAAGCTGCCGTGCCCCGAGGCGGTCTCGGCCGCCGACCCCGGCACGATGTCGGTCAACTACCGCAACGAGCCGGTGGCGCTGCGCGTCCGCGACCCCAACACCAACGCGCAGGCGGCGGGCGAGGCGGGGGACCTCTCGCACGTCTACCGCTCGCTCACGACGCGCGCCGACGCGCGCCTCAACGTCCAGCCCGGCTTCTACCCGGCGCTCACGGCCGACGTGAAGGCCGGCGACCCCTACACGCCGCTGCTCAGGGCGTACGAGGACGACAACGTCCAGATACGCATCCTCGTCGGCGCGCACGAGGAGGGGCACAACTTCGAGGTGCAGGGCGTCAAGTGGAAGTTCGAGCCCGGCACGCCCGAAGACCCGGCGTCGGTCAACAACTCCGGCTACCGCAACAACCAGATGATGGGCATCAGCGAGCACTACGAGTTCGTCGTGCCCAAGCTGCCCAAGAACTTCCAGGGTGACACGGCCGACTACCTCTACCGCCCGGGCGCGAGCGTGGACGACCAGTGGAACGGCCTCTGGGGTCTGATGCGCGCCTACAAGGCGGTGCGGCAAGACCTCAAGCCGCTGCCCTCGAACACGACGGGCGGCGCGCCCTTCACCAACCCCGGCGACTTCAACGGCGTCTGCCCGAAGAACGCCGCCGTCCAGACCTTCGACGTGTCGGCCGTCCTGGCGCGCGAAGTCCTGACCGAGGGGACGCTCGTCTACAACAGCCGCGCCGCGAACGGCGGCCAGCTCCACGACCCGACGGCCATCATGTTCGTCCGCACGACCGACATCGACCCGACGACGGGCATGCTGGCTAAGGGCGTGCCCCGCGAGCCGCTCGTGCTGCGCGCGAGGGCGGGCGAGTGCATCGAGGTCACGCTCAACAACCGGCTGCCGATTAAGACCGGGGCCAGCGACCTCCCCGGCTTCAACACGCTGCCGATGATCGTCGAGCACTTCAACGCCAACCAGGTCAGACCTTCGTCCGAGGTGGGGCTGCACCCGCAGAACCTCTTCTTCGACGTGACCCGCTCGAACGGCGTCAACGTCGGCCAGAACCCGGTGCAGACGGTCAAGCCCGGCTTCTCGACCAAGTACCAGTGGTACGCGGGCGACGTGACCTCGACTTCGGTCAACGCGGGCGTCTTCCAGCCCATCGAGTTCGGCGCGACCGGCCTGATGTCGTCCGACCCGATCAAGCACTCGAACAAGGGCGCGTTCGGCTCGCTCATCATCGAGCCGGCCGGGTCGAGCTGGAGTGAGGACTACGGCTCGCGCTCGCAGGCGACCGTCAACAACCCCGACGGCACCAGCTTCCGCGAGTTCGTGATGGTGTTCCAGAACGACGTGAACCTCCGCTACGACGGCTTCGGCGCGAAGACCGACGCCACCTCGGTCGCCTACTACGGGACGACGAAGAGCACCGCCGTCCCGAACATCGGGGGCGAGGAGGACGCCGAAGACTCCGCGCAGAAGGCGGTCAACTACCGCACGGAGCCGCTCTGGAAGCGCATGGGCTTCGCGCCCGACACGCCGCTCAACGGCGAGCCCGACGACGGGCGCACGCCGACGCGCGACTACGACTTCACGAACGTGCTGTCGAACTCGCAGGTCGGCGGTTACGACCCCGAGACGCCGGTCTTCACGGCCACCGCGGGTCAGGACGTTCGCGTCCGCCTGCTCCAGCCGGGCGGCCACGCGCGCAACAACGTGTTCATGCTCCACGGGCACATCTGGGAGGAGGAGCCCTACGTCAACAACTCGACCGCGCTCGGCTCCAACCCGCTCTCGGAGTGGAAGGGGGCGCAGTACGGGGTCGGGCCGGGCAGCCACTTCGACTTCCTCCTCAAGCACGGGGCGGGCGGGGCGTTCCGCGTCCCAGGTGATTACCTCTACCGCACGTTCCAGTCCTTCCAGTTCGACGGAGGCATCTGGGGCATCTTCCGGGTCGCGCCCGCCTACGAGCCGCCGCCCAGCGGTTGCGAGCCCTGCACGAGCAGGTATTGCCCGCTGAGGCCGTGCGTCATCGAGGCGACCTCGACGACTAACTGAGACCGTCGGCAAGTCCGGCGTAAAAAGTGGCGGGGCCGCTCCGGCGGCCCCGCCGCTGCATTACATCGGGCCGCGCGTTGAGGATTCGACGCGGCGGCACCTTCATTAGATTCCGCCCCGGGGCGCGTGTCGGTATTTCACACGCCCAGCACCCCACTGTTACTGGAAGGGAGCCTTCATTCCAAACTATCGAGGGGAAGAATATGTTTCGATCAAAGCGCTACGTGAGGGCGAGGGGCCGTCTGGCGTTGTCGCTCGCGAGCCTGTTGTGTCTGGTGAACTTTTCGGCCGGCACGCCGCCGCGCGTTGCCGCCGCGCGCTCCGCCGCCGCCGCGCCCGAAGCCCTCGGCGCGTTGCCGCTCAGCTTCGAGCCGAACCGCGGGCAGACCGACCGCCGCGTCAAGTTCCTCTCGCGCTCCGGCGCTTACGTGCTCTTCCTGACGGCCGACGAGGCGGTGATGACCTTCGGCGGGCAGGGGGGGCGCGGGCGCGCCGAAGACGAGGAGCGCGCGCGCGGGAAGGGGAATGACGGGAGGAAGTCGCGCGCCGTGCTGCGCATGAGGCTCGAAGGCGCGAGCAGTTCGGCGGCCGTCGAGGGGCTCGACCAACTGCCCGGCCGGAGCAACTACTTCGGCGGCGGCGACCCCGCGGGCTGGCAGACCGACGTGCCGCAGTTCGCGCGCGTCAGATACAACAAGGTCTACCCGGGCATCGACGTCGTCTATTACGGCCGCGGGCGGCAGCTCGAATACGACTTCGTGTTGGCGCCGGGCGCAGACCCTTCGGCCATCCGGCTCGAATTCAAAGGGGCGGACAGCGTCAGCCTGGATGCCTCGGGCGACCTGCTGCTCGAACGCGCCGAGGGCCAGTTGCGCCAGCTCAAGCCGGTCGCGTATCAGGAGCGGGGCGGCGTCCGCAGCGAAGTCGCGTGCGGTTACGCCCTGACGGGCGGGGGGCGCGTCGCCTTCCAGCTCGGGGACTACGACCGCGGCCTCCCGCTCGTCATCGACCCCGTGCTCGCCTACTCGACCTACCTCGGCGGCGGCGGGTTCGACCGCGGCAACGCCATCGCCGTCGATGCGCAGGGCAGCGCATACGTCACGGGGCAGACGGCCTCCGCCGAATTCCCCACGACGCCCGGCGCGCTCCAGACCTCTTCGGGCGGCAACGACGGCTTCGTCACCAAGCTCAGCCCGAACGGCTCTTCGGTCGTCTACTCGACCTACGTCCGCGGCGCGACCGGCTACGGCATCGCGGTTGACGCTTCGGGCTCGGCCTACGTCACGGGCGAGGTGCAGTCGGCGGACTTCCCCACGACGGGCGGGGCCTTCCAGACGAAGCCTTTCGGCTGGGACACGTTCATCCTGAAGCTCAACGCGACCGGCGACGGGCTCGTCTACTCCTCGCGCTTCGGCGGCAGCTTCGACGACTTCGGCCGCGCCATCGCGTTGGACTCGTCGGGCGGCGCGTACGTCGCGGGCTGGACGACGTGCCGGGCCGCGACTTGCGACTTCCCCACGGTGAACGCCTTCCAGCCGGCCTACGGCGGCGGCAACAACGACGCCTTCGTGGCGAAGATGAACGCGGCGGGCAACGCGCTCGTCTACTCGACCTACCTCGGCGGCGGGGCCGTCCAGAACGCCACGGACGAGTGGGGGCAGGGGATCGCGGTGGACTCCGCGGGCTCGGCGTACGTCGTGGGCGCGACCTACTCGCCGGACTTCCCCCTGACGCCCGGCGCCTTCAACACGCCCAAGTCCGACCTCGACACGTTCGTCACGAAGTTCTCGCCCGCCGGCTCCCGGCTCGAATACTCGGCGCGCGTCGGGGGCGGCAACCGCGACCACGCCTGGGCGGTGGCGTTGGACTCCGCGGGCAGCGCATACGTCACGGGCTACACCGAGTCGGGCGACAACCCCGGCACGGCCAACTACGAAGGCTTCCCCGTGACCGCGGGGGCGTTCCAGACCGCCGGCAGCTTCGACGCCTTCGTCACCAAGCTCGACCCGTCGGGCTCTTCGCTCGCCTACTCGACCTACCTCGGCGGCAGCGCCGACGTGGAGCGGGGTTGGGGCATCGCGGTCGATGCGGCCGGCGACGCGTACGTGACGGGCGACACCAAGTCCCCGAACTTTCCCGCGGTGAACGCCTTCCAGCCCGCGTACGGGGGCGGCCTCTCCGACGCCTTCGTCGCGGAGCTGAATCAGACGGGCTCGGGGCTGGTCTACTCGACCTACCTCGGCGGCAGCCTCTCCGAAGAGGGGCACGGCGTGGCGGTCGATGCGGGGGGGGACGCCTACGCGACGGGCTTCACAGGCTCTTTCAACTTCCCCGTCGCGGGCGGCTTCCAGCGCTCGAACGGCGGCGGACTCAACAACCACGACGACGCGTTCGTCGTGAAACTGTCGGGCTCGTTCACGCAGCCCGCGCCGACGCCGACGCCCGTCCCGACGCCCGCGCCCACGCCCGCGCCGACCCCGGCACCGACCCCGGCGCCGACTCCCGCGCCGACTCCGGCACCCGCCGACAAGGTGACGGTGCAACTGGCCGACTACAACACCTCCAAGCGGGAGTTGCGCGTTGAAGCCGGCGGCAGCAACCCGACGGCGACGCTGCGCGCATACGTCACGGCGACGGGCGCGCTCATCGGCACGCTGACGAACAGCGGGGGCGGCAAGTACAAGGGGCAATTCGCCTCGCCCTCGAACCCGCAGAACGTCACAATCAGGAGCAGCCTCGGCGGCTCGGCCTCGAAGGCCGTCGCCGCGAAATGACAGTTCGACGGCGTGAGCGCGCCCTCGAACTGCTGTCGCGGGAATTGAAGCGGGAGGAAGGACGGGCACGCCGAAACGTTCGCAGGCCCCGTCCTCCCTCCCGCCGGCCACCGCGTTAGTAGGTGCAGCCCATGGCGATGGAGACCACCTTGGCGGCCTGCGCGCGCGTGGCGTTGTTGCCGGGATAGAAGTAACCGCCGGCATAGCCGGAGATGAGCCCGCGGTTGTAGGCGGTCTCGACGTAGACGTAGAAGGTGCTGTCGGGCGGCACGTCAACGAAGTGTGGCCCGCCCGAGGTGTTGAGCGTCCAGCCCCAAGCCTGCTGTCCGGCCGTGACGATGACCTTCGTCATCTGGCCCCGGGTCAGTTCGGTGTCGGGACGGAACGTGCCGTCGGCGTAGCCGCCGATGATGCCGCGCGCCGCGGCCGTCTCGATGAACTGGTAGAAGGGGTGGGTGCGGGGCACGTCGGTGAACCTCGGGTTCGCCGGGTTGAGCAGAGGCCAGCCCGTCGCCAGCACGACCATCTTGACGAACTGCGCGCGCGTGACCGGGTTGTTCGGGCGGAAGGTGTTGTCGGCGTAGCCGCCGACGATGCCCCGCCGCGAGAGGCACTCGATGAAGTAGTAGAAAGGGTCGCCGGGCGGCACGTCGATGTACCGCCCGCAGTAGATCGTCCGCGGGGTCGCGCCGAGGTTGACGTTGGTGCCGGCGACGCGCACGGTAATCGAGTGCGGCTGCGCGTCGCGCAAAGATGGCGGGACGGCGTAGCTGAAGGCGTGGTAGCCGTTGCCGATCCCCGCGTCGAGCAGGTCTTGCCGGAAGAGGTTGGCGGGCACGGTGGCGTGTAGTGCGCCGTCGGCGTAAATGTCCACGTTGACGGGCGTGTTGGGCTGATTCCTGTCCCACGCCCAGCCGAAGATGTTGGAGCAGTCGGCGCCGTCGTGGAAGCCTTCGTAGACGGGCGGCGGCGGCACGACCTGCACCTCGACGTTCGGCGTCAAGTCGCCGAACCACTCGTAGGACTCGCGCAGCATGCGCCACTGAAAGTTATACCTTCCGGGATGGGCGGGCGCGGTGACGTTGAAAGAGAAGGTCACAGTCTGATTCGAGCCGACGGAGTGCGGGAGGAAGACCCTGCCGATTCCCCACGTCAGGTTATCCTGCGGGTTCTGCGAGCCGAGCCGGTAGTCGCGCGCCGCCGTCCAGAAACTCCGGCCCGCGTTCCTCACCGTCACGGAGACGTTATAACTCTGGCCGGCCGTCATCACGGACGGCACCGACTGCGAGACGAACGCCGCGTTGTTGAAGGGAGGCGAGGGCGGGGTCGAAGGGAAGTATGCGGACTTGTTATTCAACAAGTAGTCGTGGCCCCACTGGTCGAGACCGGAGAGCAGGGCCGGGGTCTCGTAGTCGTACCAGTTGCCCATGATGGTTCGCGCCCAGTCGCCGCCGTAGGCGTCCGGGTGGGGCAGGCCGAAGCCGTGGCCGAGTTCGTGCGCCGCCGCGCCCGTCTGCTTGCGCGGGCCGGACCACCAGTACTGCCCGTCGTTGAGCGTGCCCTGGATGCTGTCGATGCACCAGTCGCCGAGGATCGCCCAGCCGCCGTCGCCGTTCGCGAACGAGCGGCCGCCGGCCCACCCGCCCGCGCCTTTCACGAAGATGAGCGTGACGTAGCCGTTCATGTTCTGACCCGGCGGCGTCGGGTAGCCGCGGTTGTAAAGCTCCTGCGTGACCTCGGCCTCCAGATTACAGACAATGTCCACGCCGTCCTCGTAGATGTTCCGCCCGTTCCAGCGTATGCAGTAGTTCTCCTTCGGGCCGTTAGCCTGCACGACCTGAACGTCGTTGAGGCGGAAGGTGCGCCCGCCGAGGTTGGCGTGGTAGAAGTCCCTGATCTCGGACATCGCGGCGCGCAGGGCCGTCGCCTCCTCCTGCACTTCGGGGCTGTTGACGTCCCAGTCGGTGGGGCTGAAGAGGATGGGAATCACCGAGTAGGAGGGGAACGTGGGCTTGGGCTGAATCGAAGCGTCGTCCTTGTCCTGCGCGCGCGTCCCCGCGGAGGGGGCGGCGAGGGCGAGGAGGAGAACGGCACAAAGCAACGTGAGCATCCTTTTCATGGGCATCTCCTTTCGATTTTTAAGACTCGGGGCGACGCGCCCGCGGCCTAAGACTTCTGCGGCGCGGCCTCGTCGGACGGGTCGGGTGAGACGGGCGGGCTACGCGTCATGCGCGCGTAGCCCGCCCGAACCGTTTAGCGTTTCACTGGCACTGGATTCCGAGTGAGAGCATCTTGGCGGTGTGCGCCCGCACGACGTCGTTGCCGGGTCGGAAGGTTCCGTCGGCATAACCGGAGATGAGCCCGCGGTTGTGATCGGTGTGGTAGACGAAGGCGGCGCCCTCCGCCCCCGGCCCCTCGACCGTCGCCTGAGCGTGGACGATAGGACTCCCGCCGCACGTCACGGGCGCGACCAACAGCGGCGCCGACAGTTGACGTGAAAATCTTTGACCGACGTACATTTCCCACTCTCCTTTCGACCTTGCTTCAAAGCTGCCGCGAGACGGGGCCGGGAATTTCGTTCAAATCGGCCACTTGCGCTTCTACTGACCAAGTCTTTTCAACTACACCGGTGATGTATTAGAGTATTTTCAAGATTTTTGCAGGAGTGCTTGTAGTAATCTTGCAAAACCAAAGGGGCAAAAAAATTTAACGTCTGCGAACTGCTTCGCTAATCCTTTGATTTCTTTAGACTTTTATCTTTCTCTCCGGCCGGGCGAGCCCTGCTCCCGCCGTGACGACTGCGGGGGATGCGCGGTGTCCGCCGTGCGAGTAGCTCGGGGTGGCGACTCTTAATCATGCTGTTCAGTAGCTCGGGATGATTAAACCCGAGGAGTTTGGCCGCCAGCGAAACGCGCCCGTCCGCCTCCTGGAGTGCGAGCTCGATGAATTGCTTTTCGATGAGACGTATCTCCTCTTTAAGCGTAAAGCCGGCCCACGGATCGGCGAAGTTGGCCTGCGACGTGCGGCGCAGGGCGACGATCTTGACGGCCTCGGCGTTAATCGTCGTCGCGTCGTCGGCCGAGGCCACGGTCTGATCTATGATCTCACCCAAACGTCTGAGGTCGTCGCTGAGAAACAGGCTGTGCATGGCCTCGACGGCCTCGTCGGTGAAGGCCACCTGCTTGCGGTGACGCGCCCGTGCGGAAAGTATGAAATCTTCGACAGCCTCGGCGGGCGCCGCCGACCCGCGCTCGGGTGAGGGATGCTCGGCCGGCGAGGCGTCCCCCTCAGACGCGAGCACGCGGCGGACTCGGGCCAAGACCTCCGGCTGCTGTGAGCGCGTCAGCAGCGTCCGTGCGTAACGAATGGCGAATCGGCGCTCCTCATCGGTTAGCTTTTCGCCAAGCTCTTCAAGCAGGGATAGCGCGGCGAGTCCCGCGTTCTCGACGCTGCCCGCGCGTTCGGCGATATTGATCGCGTTCCGGTAAGTCGCGCGCGCCTGCTCGACGCAGTTCAATCTGGCGAGCGCCGTCGCCTGCGTGGTCAGGGCTTCGGCCAACAGGGCGGGCTCTTCCGACTGCTCGAAGGTGGCGACGGCTTCCTTCACCGCGCTCTCGGCCTCGGCGTCGCGGCCCTGCCCTAACAGTACGCGCGCTCGCGTCTCGTCCACCTGGGCGGCGCGCAGTTGATCGCCGAGCCGCGCGAGCAGAGAGCGGGCGCGCGTGAGGTGTTCGTGCGCGTCGTCGTACCTGCCGAGCGTGTAGAAGAGAAAGCCGATGTTGTTCTCGATGGTCGCCAGGTAGCGTTCGTGTCCGGCCCGCTCGTAATGGAAGCTCGCCGCGGCGTACTCCAACAGGGCGCGGTCTGTGTAGTCCGTGCGGTTCTCGGCCGTCCCGAGCCGCTGGAGACTGTTGGCGAGAGTGGCGTGGAAGCGACCTTTGAGCGAATCGTTTTCGAGCCGCTCGAAGAGGGGGGCGGCCTCGTTCAGCAGACGCAAAGACTCGCCCGGGCGCGCGGCGGAGTTCTCGACCACGGCACTTAGAATCAAGGCCCACGCCTTCAACTCGTCATGGCGGTCGCCGACCTGCTCGAAGGCCGCGCGCAGGACGCCGCGCGACTCGTCGAAGGCGCCCGACCTCCAGTAGCAGGTGGCGAGGCTCGTCAGCGCTTCCGCCAGACGGTCGTGAAGACGCAGCCGTTCAAAGATCGAGATGCTTTCGCTGACGAGGTCTTTGGCGACCTCCTGTGCGCCCTCGACTCGGCGCGCGCTGCCGATCCAGCCCGTCAGAGACCCCGCGCGCAGCAACACCTCGGCGCGCGCGACCTCGCTCAACCCTTCGAGCTCGGGCCACTCGCCCGCCCTCCGCCAGAAGGGGCTCATGATGCGGCGCGCGGTCTCATAGTCGCCCGCGTCCTCCTCCCGCCTGGCGAGGAGGCAGCACTGGCGCGCCCAGGCGCTAAAATCGAGGCTCGCCCCAACCGGCTCCGAAGCAAGTTGTCGCTCGTCCGCCATACGCCCATCGCCCTGCCAGCCCCGCGGCCGTGCCGCTTTGCCGACGCCTTACGTCTCGCCTGTTCGTAAACTAAATCAGCCGGCGCTCTCTCATCAAGACGCTCAACGCCCCACCGTACCTATCATTCCCGCGCCGGATTCGGCGCCGGCCGTACACGAGGGAGACAGATCGAAATTTGCACCGTCGGCGACTCTCGTCTGCGAAAGACCCGCCAGCTCCACGTAGAACAACTCGAAACCGGCATCGCCCCCTTTCGTGAAAGCGAGCCCCAACCCGTCGGGGAGCCATACCGGATCGCTGTTATTTCCGTCGAACGTCAGGCGCTTGAGCCCCGAGCCGTCCACGCCGACGGCATAGAGGTCGGCGCCCCACGCCATCGCGTCCGGCCCGAGCGGGTTTTCGATAATGCCCTCCATACGGCAAAAATCTCGCCTGGCGTAACCTCTGCCGAAAGCGATGCTGGCTCCGTCCGGCGACCACGACGGGTCAACGTCGTCAACGCCCTCGTTTTTCGTCAATTGGACGAGACGGTCGCCGCCGACGTCCAGCAGGTAAATCTCATAGTCGCCGTCGCGGTCGCTGGTGAAAGCAATCCTTTTGCCGTCGGGCGACCACGCGGGGTCTGTGTTCGCCCCCTGATCGGTGAGCTTGGCCGGAAGTCCGCCGTCGGCCGAGACGAGATAGATGTTCGGCTGATTGCACTCCGTAGAGTTGACCATCCCTGCGAACGTCGTGTCGCCGCCGTTCACGAAAGCGATGCTGTCACCCCGCGGCGACCAGGCCGGCGAACTCTCCCGTCCCACCATATCGGTCAGCCGGCGTTGGTCGCTTCCGTCCGACTTCATCACGTAGATGTCGAAGTCGCCGTCGCGATTACTCGTAAAGGCTATATGCGACCCATCAGGCGACCAAGTGGGCTGTAGGTTAAAACATCCGCCACACTGCTCCGTGTAGGTCAGACGTTTGACCTCGCCGTCCTCAAGGTTGACGGTATAGATGTCCTTGTAGCGTGAGAAGAGGATTTTCCCGACGCGCGGCGTAAAACTGTCCGATTCAAAGGGCGTGCCGAAAGACGCAGACGCGGCAGTCTTCGTGGACGTAGTCGCGCTCACACAGTGGGCGGCCATCATTAGTAAACCCGCCAGCGCCAACACGTTTATGAGATACCGAGCCAGACCGCCTTCCAGTCTCCGCATATACAATCCTCCGGGGCTACAACAAGTTGTAAATTCAGCGGAAAAGAACCCTTCACCGGAACATTACTTCGCCTTTGTGAACGTTGACGACAGCACCCTACAACATTATTTCAGATTTGTATACAAAAATATTGTATTGACGAAAAACTCAACCAAGGTTCGGGAGTGGAAATATTTATACAGCGCGGTTGACTCCGCCGGCAGTACTATTGAGTTTATGCTGAGCGCGAAGCGAGACGTTTCCGCGGCAAAACGCTTTTTTAAGAAGATGATGAGGGCCGATCATCGGAGGCTGCCGTTTACCATCGGCACCGACAAGCACGCCTCCTACCCTGAGTCATTCGCTGCTTCAGTGAAGGAGAAAGTCTTTCCTTCGGACTGCAAACTGCGGCGCGCCGAGTACCTCAACAACGTCATCGAGCAAGACCACCGCGCCATCCGCAGGAGGTGGCGGGCGATGCAATGCTTCCGCCCCTTCCACACGGCAGAGAGAACCATCGAAGGGATTGAGGCGATGCACGTGATGAGGAAGGGGCGGGTGAAAAGGCTGGACGGGAGGGGCGCGGGAGGGCAGGCGAGGTTCGCCGGGAGCCTGTGCGGCGACGCCGCACAGGCTCGGAGTTTGTCCCGGCCTTCCAGACCTTAAATCAATCTTTGCAACGCAACCGCCGTCAGCCCTTCAGCCGTGTCCAGAACTCAAGGTCGGCTTCCGACACGGGCGCGAGGGTTTCGTAGCCCTCTTCGAGAAGACGTGTGAGGTCTTCGCGCAGCGCGTCGGGCGAGATTCCGTCGAAGTGTCTCACCCACTTCCCGTACCTGTCCCGGCCCTTATCCTGCCAGGCGAAGAATGTGACGTACAACGTCTGCGCGTTTTCGTCCTGAATGGTTATCTGCATGCTGCGCGTGACGCCGCCGCGATTCCACGTGAGCCTGCGATTGGGCAGGCTGTGGTAGTTCTTCTCTAACTCGACGCCCTTCTCTTGCGCGAACCGGGTGAGGGCCTCGTCCAGCGCGAGCAGCGGCGCTTCCATCCTCTCCCATTCTTCCCTCGTCCCGTGGAAGCCATTCGCCATGGTTGTCTTTACCGGCGCGGCCGCGCGCACTTGCGTGTGGGCGGGCGCCGGCACCTTAACCCGACCGCGTGATAGAAAAGGGGGCGCGTACTCTCAAGTTCGAGACGCGCCCCCGAAAAGCACCCTTTCGGCCCTGCCCGGTCAACGTCGGCGGCGCCCGAGCCATCGCGCGCCGGTCAGGGTATTTGATAGATGCTTGGGAACCTCGACCAGATGTTCACCCCGGCGCTCGTGCTCATTTCCGTACCCCCCCCGTTGACCTCCGGCGGGTTGCAAGGGTAAGAGGCCACCGGCGTCGGCGGGAAGGTGACGCCGTCTCTCCTGACGAAGAGCCACAACTGGATGACCACCTCCATCGGCTTACAGGTCGCCAATTTTTCGCGGGCCTCCTGGCCGGTGTAGTACCGGTCGAAGGTATAGTAGTTTCGCCCACCCGGATTCGGGTTGGCGATGTTGCCTCCCGAAAGGAGGATCTTCGCCAGGTTGGCATTGTTCGTGTAGTGACGCACGAGGATCGGGAGGTCGAGCCGCTTGGCGGCTTCCGCCAGCGCCACGGTGATGACGGTGATGAGGCCGAGTCTGAGCAGTTGCAGCTTGATCCACATCAGGATGGACGCCGCCCGCAGGCCCTCGCCGCCCCTGCCGACCATCGTGCCGGCGCCCGCGACCAGCACCCCGGCGAAGAGGCCGCTCGGATCGACCTTGTTCACGGGATCGTTGCCGGTGTAGAGGTACTTGTGCAGCGTCGTCGGCTCGAACATGCTGCCTTCGTGCGTGTCCCTCGTCTGGAACCGCCCCGCGTCGGGGTTCATGTAGCGGGCGCGCAGGTAGTAGAAGCCGGCGTTGGCGTCGTACTGCTCGCCCGCGTACAGGTAGTCGTTCGGGGTCGTCCCCGTCCGGGCGACGAGGTTGCCGAACGCGTCGTAGTCGTAGGTGTCGGTCACCGCGCCGCCCGCGTCCGTCAGGAAGCGCACGCTGCCGTGCCCGTCGTAGCCGTAGTAGCTCGTGGCCCAGCCGCCGGCGAGCAACTGCCGCTGGCTGATGAGGTCGTGCCCGTAGGTGTAGACGCGCTGCACGGAGCCGCCGACGATCTCCTCGACCACCTGCGCGAAGCCGGTGGGGTTGCGGTCGTCGACGAGGTACTTCGTGGTCACGCCGCCGGCGGTCTTCATCACGCGGTTGCCGTCGCCGTCGTAGACGACCTTGACGGCCCCGCCGTTGACCTCCGTCAGCCGGTCCTCGAAGTCGTAGCCGTAGGTCACCCCGGCCGAGCCGACGGTGTTGCCGTTGGCGTCGTAGGCGTCGCCGGACATGCGGTCGCTGGCGTCGTAGGTGTGAGCCGAGGAGGGCACCGCCGCCAGCGTCGAGGCACGGCTGAGGCGGTTGCCGACCGCGTCGTAGGCGTACTCGACGGTGCCGTTGCCCGAGGCCGTCGGGTCGCCGCTGACGGTCTCCCTCGTCAGACGGTAGAGCGCGTCGTAGGTGTAGGCGACCTGCCGGCCGTTCAGCTCGGAGACCGAGAGGCGGTTGCCCGCGGAGCCGAGCGTGTAGGCGTAGCTCGCCAGCGCCCCGCCCCTGCTGACGCCGAGGTTGGTCAGGCGGTCGAGGCTGTTGTAGGTGTAGCTGGCCTGAACCCCGTTCGGGTAGGCGTAGCCCGCGAGGTTGCCCTTCGCGTCGTAGCCGTAGGCGGTCGTCCGCGCGCCGGAGCGGTGGTCGGTGACGGCCGAGAGCCGCTTCAGCGCGTCGTAGGCGTAGGTGACGGAGACGCCGTTGGCATTCGACGAGGCCATGCCCGCCAGCCTGCCCGTCGCGTCGTAGGTGTAGTTAAGCGTGCCCTGCGGGGTGGCCTTGCTCTTGAGGCGGTCGAGCGCGTCGTAGGCGTAGGTGGTCGTCCCCGAGGCGTCCGTCATCGTCTCGCGCAGCCCCGCCGGCGTGTACGTGAAACTCACCGGCGGCTGACCGAGGCGCGCGTCGGGCGTCTTCCGCGTGAGGTGGTTCAGCGCGTCGTAGGCGTAGGCGGTCGTCTCGCCCTTGTAGTTGGTCCGGCTGACGAGGTTGCCGACCGCGTTGTAGGCGTAGGTCTCCGACAAGCCGGACGGCAGCGTGCGACCGGTGCGCCGCCCCTCCTGGTCGTACTCGAAGCTCGTCGTGCGGTTCTTCGCGTCCGTCTGCCTCAGCAGATTGCCCGCCTCGTCGTAGCCGTACTGGGTCGCCTGGCCGAGCGCGTCGGTGACCTTAATCAGCCGCCCCAGCCCGTCGTGCTCGAAGCGGGTCAGTTGCCCCGCCTGGTCGGTCTTCGAGGTGAGCCGGCCGGCCGGGTCGAAGGTCAACGTCTCCGCCGTGCCGTCCGGGTAGACGGTCTTCGTGCGGCGGTTGTTGCCGTCGTACTCGTAGCGCGTGACGTTGCCCCGGGCGTCGGTCATCGACACCTGGTTGCCGGCGCCGTCGTAGGCGAAGGTGGTGACGTTGCCGAGCGCGTCGGTGACCTTCGAGCGGCGCCCGCTGCACCCGCAGTTCGGGTCGTACTCGTAGCGCGTGACGTTCCCCTTCTCGTCGGCGACGGCCGTGACGCGCCCGATGGCGTCGAAGGTCGTGGTGGTGAACGTCCCGTCCGCGTACGCCTCTTTGACGAGGCGCCCGACGGCGTCGTAGGTGTTGGCCGTGACCCTGCCGGCGCGGTCCTTGACCGTGAGCATGCGTCCTTCGGCGTCGAAGGTGGCGGTCTGCTCGGTGCCGTCCGGGTAGGCGATGCGGGTCATGCGCCCCATGGCGTCGTATTCGTAACTCGTGCGGCGCCCGAGCTGGTCGGCGGTCGAGGCTTGCTTGCCGATGCTGTTGTAGGCGGTCTCGGCGGCGGTGCCGTCGGGGGCGGTGGTCTTGACGAGGCGGTTGAGCCGGTCGTACTGGTAGGCGGTGACGAGCGTCACCACGGCGCCGGACGCGCTCGTGCGCCTTTCGGTCTCGGTCAGCTTGTTGCCGTTGGCGTCGTAGGTGGTCGTGACGACGCCGCCGAGCGGGTTGGTCTGCTTCGTGACGTTGCCCGCCGCGTCATACTCGTAGCGCGTCGTGTTGCCGAGCGCGTCCGACCTGGAGGCGACGAGGCCGTTCGGGGTGTAGGCGTAGCTCGACGTGTTGCCGAGCGGGTCCTTGGTCGAGGTCAGGTTGCCGTCCTCGTCGTAGGTGTTGGTGGTGACGCGGCCGAGCGGGTCCGTGACGGTCAGCGGCTGGCGGCGGGCGTCGTAGGTGGTGCGGGTGACGTTGCCGAGCGGGTCGGTCTCGCTCGTCTTGTTATCCTGAGCGTCGTAGGTGTAGGAGGTCGTCTTGCCGGCGGCGTTGGTCTCGCTCAGTTTTCGGCCGCGGCTGTCGTAGGTGGCCGTCGTGACGTTGCCCTGCGGGTCGGTCGTCCTGACGACGTTGCCCCTCTGGTCGTACTCGATGGTCGTCACGCGGCCCTGGCGGTCGGTGATCACCTCCGACCGGCCGTCGGGGTTGTGCGTGTAGACGATCTCCTTGCCGAAAGCGTCGATGTGTCTGACGAGGCGGCCGGCGTCGTCGTACTCGTTGCGGACGGGCTGTACCCCGCGCGGGTCTTTGATGCTCACGAGGCCGTGCGCCGAGTTGTAGGTGAAGGCGGTGGCGTTCCCCTCCTGGTCTGCGAAGCCGACGAGGTCGCCGCGCGAGTCGTAGGAGTAGGAGAGCTTCGCGCCGTTCGGGTCGGTGATCTGCGTGATGCGGCCGAGGGCGTCGCGCGTGAAGGCGATGCTCTTGCCGCTGGAGTGGGTGATGCCGTTGCTGTTGACGGTCAGGGTGTTACCGTTCGCGTCCTGCAACTGCCTGAGCCCGGCCTGCTGGTTGATGAGCATCACCTCGCCGCCCGGGAGCGTCAGGCGGTAGTCGTCGAAGTCGGCCGCCGTGAAGGTGTCGTAGTCGAGCAGCTCGACGGAGCCGGGGAAGTTACCGCTGACGAAGAGCGTCGGGTCGCCGACGGGCGCGAGGGAGGCGTTCGTCCCCGCCATCGGCCGGTAGCTGACGGTCGTCTCGCGCAGCGGGTAGAGCGTGCTGCACTGCGGGTTGAGCACCGCCTCGAACTTGTAGACCTGCCCGGTCGAGACGGTGACGGTGACGACGTGCGACTTCGAAGGCTGGGCGCAGTAGCTGGGGAAGAAGCCGCCGGCGACCGTTCCCTGCCAGTCGGCACCCACCTTGCCGCTCTCCTGTAAGCGGACATTACGCAGGCCCAGAGTCCACCCGACGCCGAAGTCGCCCACGCGCTTGTCCCGCGAGTCGTACTCGCGGAGCACCTCCATCGGGACCCCCGCGACGGGGACGCTGAGGTCGGCGTAAGAGATGCTGAAGTTGCCGACCTTCTGCTCGCCCTCGACGAGGGCGGTGAGGTTGATGGCGGAGGTCTGGTTCGAGGCGTTGGTGGCGACGAGCCGAACCGTGTAGGTGCCGTTGAGCAGGACGGTCGGGTCGAAGGTGGCGAGCAGCCCGTTGGTGACGGGCGCGCTCCCCGAGGCAATCGCCGTCCAGACGGGGGCGACGCCCTCCTCGTTCGGGCTGTACTCGACCCTCCAGGCGCTCCCCTCGCCCACCGTGCCGACGATATTCGTGCGGGTCGTGATGGTCGCGCCCTCGGCCGGGCTACTGATGCCGATGGACGGCGCCGAGGTCTGCCGGACGGTCACGTCGTCCGAGGCCGAGAGCGCCGTGTCGCCGGCCGTCAGGCGCAGCACGTAGACTCCCGCCTCGCTGAAGGAGGCGCTCGTCTGCAAGGCGGAGCCGGCCGAGAACGTCACCGTGCCGGGGCCTGAGACCTTCGCCCAGTTGAACGTGAGCGTGCTGTCGACGGGCAGGCCGTCGTCGGCGGCCGTGCCCGTGAGGGTGACGGTCGTGGGGTGCGCGACCGTCTGGTCGGCGCCGGCGTTGACGGTCGGCGCCTTGTTCGTGCCGTTGAGCGTGACGCGGATGTCGTCGCTGCCCGCGAGCTGCGTGTCGTCGGCCGTGAGGCGCAGGACGTAGACGCCCGCCTCGCCGAAGTTGACGTTGGTGGAGGTCGCCGCCGGGCTGCTGAAGGTGACGGCGCCGGGGCCGGAGACCTTCGTCCACGCGTAGGTGAGTGAGCTGTTGGGCGGCTGGCCGTCGTCGGTGACGGTGCCGCTCAGGGAGGTGCCGGCCGCAGGCGGGTCGATGACCTGATCCGCGCCGGCGTTCACCACGGGCGCCGTGTTGGGCGGCGTCGGGTTGACGGTGACGGTGACGGTGTCGCTCGCGCTGTACTCGGTGTCTGTGGCCGAGAGGCGCAGGACGTAGGTGCCGTCCGCGCCGAAGGTCGCGGAGGTGACGGCGGCGCCCGCGTCGGCAAAGGTCACGGCGCCGGGGCCGGAGACCTTCGTCCAGGCGGGGGTGACGGCGGCGCCGGAGGGCTTGCCGTCGTCGGTCACGGCGCCGCTCAAGGAGGCGGTCGCGGGCAGCGTGATGGTCTGGTCGGCGCCGGCGTTGACGGCCGGGGCCACGTTGGCCGGCTCGACCGTGACGGTCAACTCGTCGGCGCCCGTGAGTTCGGAGTCGCCGGCGGTGAGGCGCAGGACGTAGACGCCCGCGTCGCCGAAGGTCGCGGAGGTCGAGGCCGACGCGGCGTCGGCGAAGGCGACGGCGCCGGGGCCGGAGACCTTCGTCCAGGTGGTGTTGAGCGCGCCGCCGGCGGGCAGGCCGTCGTCGGCGACCGTGCCGCTCAGTTTGACGCCCGCGCCCGTCACGGCGCGGAAGCTGAGCGCGTCGAAGTAGGCGTCGTTGGTCGTGCCCGTCCGGCGCGTGGCGATGAGGCGGACGCGAATCCAGCCCGTGCCCGCGGGGGCCGGGCGCGTGTCTTCGAGCAGGTGCCAGGCGGTCGTCGCGGAGACCTCGCCCGAGTCGAGCCGCGCGATCAACGCGGTGTTCGAGGCGTTGCGGTATTCGAGGATGACGCGGGCGCTGTCGGGCGTCGTCTCGGCGCGCGAGCGGACGTACGCCTTCCACTCGAACGACTGCGTGCCGGCGGCGATGGTCGCGGCGAAGGCGGACACGTCGAAGTCCTGACGCAGCTCGGCCGACGCGGTCTCGCCCGCGTAGAAGAAGCCGCCGCCGTTGACGCTCTCGGGGAAGCCACCCGACCCGGAGACGCCGCGCGTCCAGAGGCTTCCGACCGCCTCCGTCCACGCGCGAATCTCGCCGTTGACCAACGGCTCGTCGCCGCCGGGGTTCTGAACCTGGTTGGCGTTCAGCTCAACCGTCGGACCCGTCCCGGCCTCGACGGCGGGCGCCCGATTGGGGGCCGCCGGGTTGACCGTCACGGTCACGTCGTCGGTACCCGTCAGCTCCGAGTCGTCGGCCGAGAGGCGCAGGACGTAGGTGCCGGCGTCGCCGAAGGTGGCGAAGGTCGAGGCGCTTGAGGGGTCGGAGAAGGTGACGGTGCCGGGGCCGGAGACCTTCGACCAGGAGATGGCCAGGGGGCTTCCGGGGGGCAGCCCGTCGTCGGCGGCCGAGCCCGTCAGGCGCGCGGTGCCGGGCAGCGTGACGGCGAGGTCGGCGCCGGCGCTCACGGCGGGCGCGGCGTTGGGCGGTGTGACGGTGACGACCGTCTCGTCGCTCGCGGTGAGCACGGTGTCCGTGGCGGTGAGGCGCAGGACGTAGGTGCCGGCCTCGCTGAAGGTGGCGGTGGTCGAGGGTGATGCGGCGTCGGCGAAGGTGACGAGGCCGGGGCCGCTCGCCATGCTCCAGGCGGAGGTGACGGCGGCGTTGCGGGGCAGGCCGTCGTCCGCCACGGCGCCGTTCAGGGCGGCCGCGGCGTTGACGGCGATGGTCTTGTCGTCGCCGGCGCTCACGGCCGGCGCGAGGTTCGGGTTGAGGATGGTCAGCGTGTAGGTCTGCGTGTCGGAGGCGCCGGGCGCGTCCTGCGCGCGGACGGTGACGGCGTGCTCGCCGGCGTCGCGCGAGGTGACGGGCCAGTCGATGAGGCCGGTCGCCGCGTTGATGCTCATGCCGGCGGGCGCGGCGGTCAGGGAGTAGGTGACGGCGTCGCCGTCGGGGTCGGAAGCCTCCACGTCGTAGACGTAGTTGCCCTGCGCGAGCGACAGGCGGCGGAAGCCGGTGTACTTCACCTGCTCCTGCGAGTAGTTGTAGAAGCCGAAGAGGCCGCTGGTGTAGGTCGAGTCGCCGACCGTGATGTCGGCGAGGACGGCGGCGCCCTCGCGCACGGCGATCTTGATCTCGCCGGGGCGGAATTGCAGGGTGAACTGGTAGTCGGTGAAGCTCTTCCAGGCGACGGTGTTGTGGAAGAGCGTGCGGACGCGTGTGCCGTTGCCGTCGGTCGGCCAGAAGTCGGCGCCGGTGAGCGCGGACGGGGCGTTGACGACCTTGACGCTCATGCCGCGCTCGGCGAACCCGAGCGCGTCGTTCTGGTCGGCCTTCTTCCAGTCGAAGAGGTAGAAGTGTTCGGAGTTCTGGTAGCCGAAGACGAAGCCCACGTGGTCGTCGTCGGAGCTGGTGTTGACGCGCCAGGTGCCTTCCATCTGCCCGTTCGACAGGCTGAAGTCGCTCAGGAGGAACGAGGCGTCGGCGTTGACGGTCTGCGTGACGCTGTTGGTGGGCAGGTCTTTCACCCAGCCGGCGTCGGGCTGCGAGCTCAGCTCGTACTGCTTGACCGTCCACGGCGCGAGGCTCACGAGGTCGCCCGCGCCGGCCGGGGTCGCGCCGAGCGAAAGCTCGACGGGCGGCCGGCTGGTGATGACGGGCGGGCGGTTCGGCCGCGGCTGGACGACGACGGTCACGTCGTCGAAGGCGCCCTTCTCGGAGTCGGACGCTTCGAGGCGCAGGACGTAGGTGCCGGCGACGGTGAAGGCGGCGGTCGTCTGCGTCCGGTGGAGGTCGCCGAAGGAGACGAGGCCCGGCCCCGACAGCTTCACCCAGGTCGCCGTGAGCGTGCCGCCCGCGGGCAGCCCGTCGTCCGTCGCCGTGCCGGCGAGCACGGCGGTCGCGGCGTCGGGGATGGCGTTGCCGACGCGGACGGTGTCGATGCCGATGTTGGAGTCGGGGAAGTCGGCCGTATCGTCGAAGTCGTTGATGGCGACGGCGGAGATGTCTTTGCCGCGGGAGACGAAGCCGAAGAAGACGGAGCCGCCGGGGACGCCGCCCGCGCCCGAGCCGGTCGGGAACTGCGGGTTGGAGTAGATGACCTGCCCGCTCGCGTTGAGCACCTGCACGGAGACGAACGAGCAGCAGTCGAGCGACTGGAAGAGGAGGTCGAAGCCGACGGCCGAGACCGGCTCGGGGAAGCTCAGACGGATGTCGTCGTTCTCAAGCTGCGGGTTGGGGCCGGGCGCGAGCTGCGTGCCGCCCGGCGAGAGCACGTTCTCGCCGCTCGTGGACAGGAGCTTATTGCTCGCCGGGTTGGGGGCCGAGGAGAAGCCCGACGGCGTGAAGGTCTCCGAGCCGCGCACGACCACGAGCGGCGCGCTCGGCGACGGGGCGTTGCCCCGGTCGAAGCGCACGCCCGAGATGGTCTGGCCGGAGATGTCCGTGCCGGCGGCGATCTGGTCGAAGTCGACGGCCACGGCCGGCGAGCCGGCGGCGGCGTTGAACTTGGCGAGGTCGCCGACGAAGCTGACCGGCGCGCTGACGAAGGCGACGGTCTGGTCGGGGCCGGCGTTGACGACCGGCGGCTGGTTGCCGGGGATGACGGTGACGGCCAGCGTGTCGCTGCCGGTGTGCGCCGAGTCGGCGCCCGTCATGCGCAGGGTGTAGGCGCCGGGCGCGCTGAAGGTCACGTCGCTGACGGGCGAATTCGGCTTGGAGAAGGTGGCCGTGCCGGGGCCGGAGACCTGCGACCAGGTCATGGAGAGCCGCCTGTTGCTCGGCAGCGCGTCGTCGCAGACCGAGGCGCGCAGGGCCGTCTTCAAGACGCCGTTGATGGTCTGGTCAGGCCCGGCGTTCACGCCCGGCGCGACGTTCGTCGGCGTGTCGAGCGGGAAGCCGACCGTGCCGATGGAGAGGTCGTAGAGGACGGGGCTCTCGCCGCTCGAAGCGCGCTCGAAGCGGACGGTGATCTTGACGTAGCGCCCGTTCGGGACGGCCGGGTCGTCGCCGTTCGAGACGACGAGGGGCTGCGTGTAGCTCGCGTTGTTCTCGCTGGTGGCGACCGAGACGGTGATGAGGCCGTCGCCGCAGACCTGCGCCGTCCAGCCGACGCGCCCCCACTCGGCGCCGGCGATCTGGCTGTCGAAGACGACCGACCAGGTGCCGTTGTTGGGCGCGCCCGTCAGGGTGCTCCCCGTCATGTCGCTGTAGTTGTACGGGTTGCCGCCGAGGTACGGCGTCGTGAAATCGACGGCGCCGACGCGCGTCACGCCGTCGCCGCCGACGGGGCCGAGCGCCGGGTCGATGCGCGAGACCGTGCCGCTGTAGTAGTTCGTCGCCCAGACCTTGCCCGCGCCGTCCACGGCCACGCCCGTCGGGCCGCTGCCGACGGGGATGGTGCCGACGTAGGTGCCGTTCGGCTTGAGGTGGCCGACCGTGCTCGTGCTGAGCGAGTGCGCGATCCACACGTCGTCGTTGCGGTCCACCACGCACCCCTGCGCGTAGGGCGAGCCCTGGTTGTAGGAGGCGAGCAGTGTCCCGTTCGGGTCGAACTTGCGCACCGTGCCGTTGCCGTAGGAGGTGTTGTAGACGTTGCCCCGGCTGTCGATGCAGAGGCCGTAGCTCGGGTGGCTGTAGCCGCGCCAGTTCGCGCCGCTGCCCTCCAGCCCGACCTGGCTGGCGGGGACTTCCAGCTTGACCCACTGGCCGGCGGCCGGCAGCGGACCCATGAAGCGGCGGCTCTCCGTCCCGTTAACGCCCCACCCGATCAGGTCCTGCCCCCAGTAGGCGCGGTGCTCCCAGTTCCCGTTATTCCACTGCAACATCACCTCGCTCGGCGGGTTCGCCGGGTCGAGGTAGACGTACGTGAAGAGCTTGTCGCCCGTGCCGACGCTGAGGGTGTCGGCCGCGCCGTAGAAGTAGTGCTGGTGCGTGCCCCCGACGAGGTTCGACTGGTGCGCGAGCGTGCCGGAGAAGGGCGCCGGGTTGGCGCCCGTCCAGTTCCAGCCCTCACTGTCGCCCGTGGGGACCGCCCCCTCGGGCACCCGGTCTTCCACCCACACGCGTTCGGACGGCGACGTCTGGGTCGAAGACTTGCCCGCCCTGTCCCACGTCGCGCGGCCGCCGTAGAGCGTGAACGCCATGCCGTTCAGGGGGTTGTTCGGCCCCGTCAGCGGCTTCGACGTGTCCCAGCGCAGCATCGGGTTGGCCGACCAGATGACGTTGTTCTTGTCGATCAGGCCGCCGTAGCCGCCGTAGCCCACCGACGGTTCCGAACGCTTGATGACGCCCGTCTTGCCGTCGATGAGGTCGAAGCGCTGGCCGCCCGTGCCGCTCACCCACACGTCGTTGTCCTTGTTGACGGAGACGTGGCGCGTGCCGAAGGAGTTGACCTTCGTGTAGTGGATGACGCACTCGTCCTGCGCGGTGGTGACGCCGCCGTTCGTGTTGGCCCCGCCCGCGTTCGTCCACTGGCGGATGTCGTTGAAGCCCGTCGAGGTCTCGATCTGCCCGTTGCCGTTGCGGTCGACGCACTGGCCGTTCTCCACCAGCCCGATGTGCACGACGCTGTTGCCCGCGCGGTTCGTCGCCCACACGTTGCCGTTCTGGTCCACGGTCGTGCGCGACGGGTCGGTGGGCTGCCCCTGCGGCGCCGTCAGGTACTCGCCGATGATGGCGCCGGTCTCGGTGTTGATCTTGACGACCGTGCCCTTGGTCGAGACCGCCACCCAGATGAAGTTGAGGCTGCGCGTCGTCGAGTCGAGCTGCAACTGGTCGGGCGTGCTGTGGGCGACGTTCAAGAGGTCGCCCTCGTTAAAGTCTCCGTCGAGGGTGTAGATGCGGGAGGCGTGCGGGCGCGGCTTGACGACGACGGTCGCCTCGTCCGAAGAGGTGAACTGCGTGTCGTCGCCGGTCAGGCGCAGGACGTAGGTGCCGGGCGCGCTGAAGGTGACGCCGGTGACCGGGGCGGCGGGGTTGGCGAAGGCGGCGACGCCGGGGCCGGAGACCTGCGTCCACGCCACTTCGAGGACGCTGCCGACGGGCAGGCCGTCGTCGGCCGACGTGCCGTTGAGGGTCGTCGGCTGGAGGAAAGTAATCTCCTGGTCGGGGCCGGCGTTGACGGCGGGCGGGGCGTTGCGCGGCAGCACCGTGACGGTGCACTCGTCGCTCACGTCGAAGCGCGTGTCGCCGGCCGTCAGACGAAGGACGTACGTGCCCTCGGCGCCGAACGTCGCGGTGGTGACGGGTGAGCCGGCGTCGGCGAAGGTGACGGGGCCGGGGCCGGAGACCTTCGTCCAGTTGGACGTCAGCGTGCTGCCGAAGGGCCAGCCGTCGTCGGTCGCCGTGCCGTTGAGTGTGGCCGCGGTCGGAAGGCGAAGGGACTGGTCGGGGCCTGCGTTGACGACGGGCGGCTGGTTCTCGGGGTAGACGTTGATGACGCACTCGTCCGAGGCGGTGAACTCGGTGTCGTCGGCCGTCAGGCGCAGCGTGTAGGCGCCGGGCGCGGCGAAGGTGACGACGGCGGCGGGGTCGTGCGGGTCGGCGAAGGTGGCGGCGCCGGGGCCGCTGACGACGCTCCAGGTTTTAGTGACGGTCGAGCCGCGCGGCAGAGCGTCGTCGGTCACGGAGCCGCCGAGTGTGGCCGTATTCGGCAGTTCGACGGACTGGTCGGGGCCTGCGTTGACGACGGGCGGCTGATTGCGCGGCACGACTTCGACCGTCATCTCGTCGGAGTCGGTGAGCAGAGAGTCGCTGGCCGTCAGACGCAGGACGTAGACGCCGGGGTCGGTGAACGTCGCGGCGGTGACGGGCGAGCCGGCGTTGGCGAAGGTGACGGGGCCGGGGCCGCTGACCTTCGTCCAGTTGGACGTGAGCGTGCTGCCGGCGGGCAGGCCGTCGTCGGACGCCGTGCCGTTCAGGCTCACCGCGTCCGTCGGGAGCGTGATGGTCTGGTCGGGGCCGGCGTCGGCCGCGGGCGGGCGGTTGATCGGGGGCGGCGCCACGTCGCTCTCGGTAATCTGAAGAACGCCGTTGCCGTAGATGTTGAGCCGGTCGCACGTGACCGTGCCGCGGATGCGGCCGCCGCCGCCGATGGAGACGGCGCCCTGCGGGACGCGCACGACGCCGTAGAGGACGCCGTTGCCGGTGACGCCGACCGCCCCTTCGGCGACCTGAAGCACGAGGCGGCGCGGGTTGTCGGCGGCCCCGACGGTCGAGCCCGACAGGGACACGTTGCCCCTCACGGTCAACTTCACGGGCCCGGCCAGGCGCAACTCGCTGCCGCCCGAGAGCGACAGCTCTTGCAGGTTGTAGACGGCCGGCTGTGTCGAGCCTTCGACGCCGAGGACGAACTGCGCGTGGCCGTTGGCCGTGAACTTGCCGTAGGTGCCCGGCGGGACGGCGACCGCGCCGGCCTTGCCGGAGATGGAGAGGTGGCGCAGCGTCGCCGGGTCGCCGTATGACTCGCCGGCCTTCGTGAGCGACACGTCGCGCATGCCGGCGGGGGCGGGCGGCGCGGCCACGGGAGTGAGGCTGATCGGGTTGGTGCGCGTGATGAGGTGGCGCAGGGAGGCGTTGTTGCTGATGGAGACGGAATAGCCGGTGGGCTGCGTGCTCTCCACGCCCTCGACGACGCCCTCGAAGCTCGGATTGCCGCTGCCGAGCGTGACGGTCGGCCGCCCGGGCACGAGCAGGTCGGAGGTGATGACGTCGGTGCCGTCGAGCGCGACCGACTCGGGGAGCAGTTGCCACAGCGCGCCCTCGACGCGCCCGCTGTCCAGGGCGGGCGCGTGGCGCACGACGGCGATCTTGTCGTAGACCTGCTTGACGCCGCCGACTTCGGCCAGCGCGGCGGGCGAGAAGGTGATCTGCTCCCACCGCTCGACCCGCGCGATCTGCCCGACCTCGAACTCCGTGCCGTTCCAGCGCACGCGCGCCAGCACGCCGGGCGACCCTTGCGCGACGAGGATGTCGCCGATGATGCCGGTGAATGCGTCGTCGGGCGCGCCCCAGATTTTTCTCCCCGCGGGATCGACGCCGTAGAAGTTTTCGTGCGCCGGGATGACGCGGATGTCCTGCGGCGCGAGGCCGAGTCGGTAGCTCGCGGAGTTGCCCTGCGCATCGACGGCGTAGACGGCCGACTGCTCTCCGGCGCCGACGAGAATCCTGCCCGCCCACGGGCCGTACTTCGTGGCGTCGTCGGGGACGGTGGTGACGCCTTCGAGGGGCGTGCCGAGGTCGGCGACGCGCGTGGCCGCGCCCGCCGCGTTGACGCGCCAGACGCCGCCCGTCGTGGTGGCGACGACGAGGTCGCCGCCGAACACGCCCGTCCGGTCGATGTGCAGCCCGCCGTGCAGCAGGCCGCCCTCGCCCGGCAGCGTGACCCACGGGTTCTGCACCGCGGCGCCGTCGGCCGCGACGCGCGCGACGACGCCCGCCGCGCCCGTGCCCGTGAACAACTCGCCCGGCGCGAACCCGCCCAGGCTCGCCCCCTGCCCGTCGTCGCGCGCCGTCGCCAGCTTCAGCTCGCCGGTGAGGCCGGCGACGTTCGAGTAGGGGCGGTGCGTGCCGTCGGCGTCGAGCGCCTCGAAGTTCTGCGGCACGCCCGACGGGTGGTTTGAAGAGACGATGAGCTTGCGCAGCGGCTGGTGGTGCTCGATGCCGACGTGCTCGTTGAAGGCGGTGCCGAGCGGCGTCAGCACCAGCCCGAAGTCTTCCGGCGCGGGCTTGACCACGACCGCGCGCGGCGACGGCGACGACGCACGCACGCCCGCGCCGAGCGCGCCGAGCACGGAGGCGACCTTCGACGACGCCTCGCCCGCGAACGCCGCGAGCGAGAAGCCGGGGGCTGCGCTCCTCGTCGTCGCGGCCGTGGCGGCGAGGGCCGGCGGCGCGATGGCCTGCGCGAGTATCAGGAACGCCAGCGCCTGCGCGAGGAGGCGGCGCATGGGGAAGGAGCCGGGGACGAGGTTGCGGGCGCGGGAGGTCTTCGTGCTCTTCGTGGAGGGGGACATCGTGTGCTCCTTGGGGGAAAGGGGGTGACAGGTTTATCGGTTCATCGGTTCATCGGTTCATTGAAATACGCCGTGGCCTTTTCAATGAATCGATGAGCCGTTGAATCAATCCTCATGTCTCAGAAGTCGAGGACGAGCGGGCCGCCGAGCTTCGTCGCGTTTTCGGGGTCGCCCGAGAGACTGACGGTGCCGCCGCCGGCGGTCACTCCGGCGTAGACGCCGGCGCCGCCCTGCACGGTGAGCCGCACGGAGGCGGCCGACGTGACGATGCCGTGCTCGTCGAGCGTCACGGCGCCGCCCGCGACGCCACCCGTGAGCCTGCCCTTCTCGCTGGAGGAGGCGTCGGCGTTCGGCGGCAGCACGGTCAGCGTCCAACTGCCGCCCGTGACGTTGCCGCCTTCGTGCCTGAGTGTGAGTTGGAGCATACCGTGCAGGTCGCCGCTCGCGTTCAGACGCAGCGCGACGCCTTCGCTCTCGGACGAGGCGGTCTGAGAGCCGACGAGGGCGGCGTTGTAGACGGCCGCCGCGCGGGCGAGCGCGCCGCCGGCGATTAGCGCCAGGGACGCTGTGACGAGGGCAGAGAGCAGACGCCTCATGTGAATTCTCCTCAACTGGTTTTCGGGCTCGGGCCGTGAAGCGTCGGGGGCCGCGCTTCGGGTCAGTGACTTCGGGTCAGAAACTTCGAGCGATGCTGACGACAGCGTTCGTGCCCGGCGCGTCGATGCCCGAGCCCATCGTGCGGTAGTTCCTGGCGATGACGTTTTCGACGATGAAGCTCAGCCGCGTGTCGAAGCCCCCATTCTCGACGACGAGGACGTAGCTCCCCTCCGCGACACCCTCGAACGTGAAGTGCCCCCGCGCGTCCGTGTCCGCGCGCAGCACGCGAACGCCCGCCGGCGTGAGGAGTCCGACCGCTGCCCCGACGGAAGCGCCCGCCTGGTCGGTGACGGTCACGTCCACGCGGCCGGCGGGGTCATTCGCCGACGGGCCACCGCTTCGGACGCCGGCCGCGCCCGGCGAGGCGGACAAGGACAGCAGTACGACCAGCAGGCAGACCCCGGCTGTGTGCGAGCGGTAGAGCGGCCGCGTGGAAAATCTTTGCATGATGAGGATGGCTCGGGCGATAAACTTGCCCCCGCGGCGGGCCGGCGCGATGAGAGACTCTTAGGGAAGGTGGCGCAGAGTAGGCCGCACGGTATTCAGACTATCTCCGTGGGCGATCAGCCCT
Source organism: Pyrinomonadaceae bacterium (assembly GCA_036389235.1). Classification (GTDB taxonomy): domain Bacteria; phylum Acidobacteriota; class Blastocatellia; order Pyrinomonadales; family Pyrinomonadaceae; genus QHXN01. The sequence continues at coordinate 30,679 of DASVQJ010000296.1, forward strand.
GCGAAAATTCAAACTGTGGTTAAGCGGCTAAGTCGGGAGATGGCGAGCGACCTTCTCTTTAACGCAGTTGCCTGCGGAAGCCGTAGCAGGCAATGGCAGACTGTTTGAAGTGGAGATGGGTGAGTTTAAGGGCCGTGAGAAACTTAAACTCCGGTTCGATGCGACAACGTGAACCCGCGTGTACAGCGGGCACACTAAAGCAACCTCGGCGAATTGTCAATTCAAAAATATCCCGACCGCTCGCATGTTTGTTGTGAGGCGTGTTCCGTTACGCGCTCTTCCTCGCAGTGGACTGGCTCGCCGCGGCCTTCGCCTTCGTGCCGGAGAGGCGCGAGCAGCGGGGCCTCCTCTGGTGGCTCCTCCTACAGCGCTTCGGCTACCGCCAGCTCATGTACGTGGTCATGCTCAAGTCCCTCGCCGCGGCCGCGCGCGGGGCGCTCGTCGGCTGGGGCAAGCTGGAGCGGAAGGCGACGGTAGAAGTACAGGGCTGACCGCAGTGAGAGCCCGCCCGGAAAGTCCCGCCGGGGGCGGAACCCCGCGAGGTTCGACGCCCGCCGGGCGTCGAATCAGGCGATGACATCGACGCCCAGCCTTCCCGCGCAGTCGTGGAGGATGTCAGACTCCCACGGCTCTCTCTTCGGGGAGTCGGGGTGGGTGAGCGGGGAAGGGATTTTACCGCTGAGGTGGAGGAAGATGGCCGCCGAGTGTTTGTAGGCGGGGACGGGCGCGCGGAAGGCCACGTTCCCGAGGTGCTGGAGCGCGTCGGAGAGCGCGTAGTAGTCGGCGTCCCCCTCCTCCCAGAGCCGGTCGCGCTCGGCGAACCGTTCGGGCGCGAAGGCCGCGAGGCCGAGCAGGTAGTCGGAGCCGTACTCGATCATGTCGATGCCGAGGTCGTTCCCCGTGTAGACGCGGAACTCGGGGCGCGCGCGGTCGCGCAGGGCGAGGCGGCGCAGCTCCGTCGGCCGGTCGAGCGACGAGTGCTTCATCCCCTTCATCTCCGGGATGTCGAGCAGGCGGCGCACCGTCTCGTCGTCGAAGACCTCGCCGCAGGGCGCGAAGACCGGGCTCAGCTCGAAGCCGAGCACCGCGGGGTAGCCCCGACACACCTCCCGGTAGACCGAGACCTTCTCGCGCGCGCCCAGCGCGTGGAGCCGCGCCGTCTGGAAGATGATCGGCGTGCCGCCCGCCTCCGCTATCGAGTCCATCTGCCGCCGGTAGAGCGAGACCACGTCGCCTTCGAGCCCCTCGACGTACGCGCCCGCGACGAAAGGGACGCCGGCCCCGAGCGCCTCCGCCGTCCAGCGCAGCACGTCGAGCTTCTCGTCTTCGCCGAGGAGGTTGACGTAGCCGGTGTCCATGTTGACGGCGTTCAGGAGCCCGGCCGCGTGCGTCGCCCTGAGGTTATGCTGGAAGGCTTCGACCGCGACGCGCCCGTCCGCCTCGAAGGGGAGGAGCGCCGCGGCGATGCCCTCGACGCGGCGGCGCGGGCGCAACCTTTCGATGAGGCTTTCGATGTTCACTCGGTTCTTCCCCGCTTGATCTGTTTGAGGCGGGCGGCGGCGTCCGTCTTTTTATAGAAGGGGTCGAGCGGGTAGCAGCCCGACGGCAGCCCGTTGCGCGGCGCGGTCGTGCAGTCGCTGAAGGTGCGGCAGACGAGCTTCCGCCGCAGCCCGCGCCCGCCGAGCACGTCGAGCGGGAGCTGCGGGTAGGAGAGAACCATGCGGCCGAGGCCGACGCTGTCCACCCAGCCCTCGCGCACCGCGGCCTGCGCCACGTTCGGGAGGAACTGTTGCAGGTACGTGTAGCCGGCGCCGACGAGGACGAGTTCGGGGAACAGTCGCTTGAGCGCACGCACCGCGCGCATCTGCCGCTCGACGCCGAGCAGCGGGTCTTCGGGCGGGAGGTAGCCGTCCGACGGCGGGTAGGCGGCCGGGCGCTGGACGTGCGGGTTGTAGTAGGGGCTGCCGGCCGAGATGCTGACGAGCCTGACGCCGAGGTCGCGACACAGGGCCAGGAAGCGCGCCGTCTCGCCGAACTCTTCCGCCAAAGGGTTCGCGGGGTCGAGCCCGAAGCCCCAGCGGTACGGGAGGAGTGCGTCGAACGGCTCCGGCGCGCCGGGGCCGGGGCTGCCCGGCGCGGAGGCCGCGGGGTCCGGGCGGAAGGGGACGGTGTCGAACGCCGAGAGGCGCACGCCGACTTGCAGACCCGGCGCGGAGGCCCGCACGCCTTCGACCACCTCGCGCAGGAAGCGCGTGCGGTTCTCGAAGTCGCCGCCGTAGTCGCCGCCGCGCGTGTGCGCGCTCAGGAACTCGTGGCCGAGGTAGCCGTGGCAGTGCTTGACGTCCACGAAGTCGAAGCCCGCCCGCTGCGCGACGCGGGCCGCGCGTCGGAAGTCCTCGACGACGGCGCGGACTTCGCCGTCGGTCATGACGGGGTAGTCGGGCGGGAGGCCGAGGCGCGCGTCCAGCACGGGGTGCCGGTAGAGGATGCGCGGCTCCGGGCGGCCGTCGGGGCGGCTGTAGCGGCCCGAGTGCGTGAGTTGAAGCCCGACGAGCAACCCCTCGTCGGAGCCGGACGCGGCGCGGTGCTCTTCCACGAGCAGTTCACGCAGCCGCGCCAGGTCGTCGAAGGCGTGCGGGCCGAAGAGGAGTTGGTTCGGGTTGGCCCGCCCTTCGTGCCTTACTGCGACCGCCTCGCAGCCCCAGACGAGTTTCGCCCCGCTCGCGCCGAAGTTACGCCAGCGCCGGCGCGTCAGCTCGGTCGGGCGACCGTCGGCCGTGCCGTCCCAGCCCTCCATCGGGTGCACGGCGAACCTGTTGCCGATGAGGAGCCCCCCGGCGTCGAGCGGCCGCGCGAGCGGTGAGTCGTCGCCCGCCGAGACCTCCTCGTCGCAAGGGATCGAGACCCCGAGTCTCTTCAGCGCGTCCCGGAAGTCGGCCGCGCCCCTGACGCCGCCGAGGTTTAGAAACTGTCGCCCGCTCATAATGAACCGCCGTCGCCGCCCCCCCGGACGCTCTCCCACGTGCGCGAAAGCGCGGCGCGCTCGACGGCGTCGAGAATCTTCTGCGTCCGCACGCCGTCCTCGAAATCCGGCTTCGGCTGCCGCCCGTCGGCGATGGCGCGTAGCAGGTCGAGCACGGTGTGCGTGAAGGTGTGTTCGTAGCCGATGATGTGTCCGGGCGGCCACCAGCCCTCCATGTAAGGGTGCGAGGGGTCGGTCGCGAGGATGGTGCGGAAGCCGCTCTCAGGCCCCTCCTCTGTGTAGAGTTCGAGTTCGTTCATCCGCTCCAGGTTGAAGGCGAGGCTCCCGCGGCTCCCGTTAATCTCGAAGCGGTTGTAGTTCCTGCGCCCGGTGGCGAAGCGCGTCGCCTCGATGGAGCCGACGGCCCCGCCCTCGAAGCGGACGAGCGTGAGCGCCGCGTCGTCAACCTCCACGGGGAGCATGCCTCCGCCCCCCGGGGCGGGTCGCTCCTTGACGAAGGTTTCGAGCATGCCGCAGACCTCCGTGATCTCGCCCACCAGATACCGCGCGAGGTCGGCGGAGTGCGAGAGGATGTCGCCGAGCGCGCCCGAGCCGGCCTTTGACTTCTCCAGACGCCAGACGCGCGGAACTTCGGGGTTGACGAGCCAGTCCTGTAGGTACGTGCCGCGGTAGTGCCGGATGTCGCCGATGCGCCCCCCGTCGATGAGCCGCTTGGCGAGCGCAACCGCCGGGACGCGCCGGTAGTTGTGGCAGAGCATGTGGGTGACGCCGCGTGCGCGGACGGCGTCGAGCATCCGCTCGGCGTCGGCGACGTTGTTGGCGAGCGGCTTCTCGCAGAGGATGGCCTTGCCCGCCTCGGCCGCGGCGAGCGCGATGGGCAGGTGCGTGTCGCCCGGCGTGCAGATGTCCACGACGTCTATGTCTTCGCGCCGCACGACCTCCTCCCAGTCGGTCGCGTGCTCGTGCCAGCCGAAGCGCGCCGCGATGTCGCTGACGCCTGCCCCGTCGCGGCCGACGATGACCTTCATGACGGGCTCGACCGGCACCTCGAAGAAGCTGGCCGCCTGCCGCCAGGCGTTGCTGTGCGCGCGCCCCATGAACTTGTAGCCGATGAGTGCGACGTTAACTCTCTTCATATCGGTTGACCTTCACCACGCTCAGACCTGGAGCGCCTGCCACACCTCCATACCGACGCCCGCGAGCGAGTCGAGCACGACGTCGGCTATACAGAAGCGCGGGTCTCGCCGCTGCGCCGGCTCGGGGACGGCGACGCACCTCATCCGCGCCGCCTTGGCCGCGAGCACGCCGTTAAAAGAATCTTCTACCGCGAGGCACTGCGTCGGCGCGACGCCGAGCCTCCGCGCGGTGGTCAGGTAGACGCCGGGGTGCGGCTTGCCGTACTCCTCCTCCTCGGCCGAGTAGACGCAGTCGAAACTGTCCGCCAGCCCCAGCCGCTCGGTGACGGCGCGGATGAGCCGGTAGGCCGACGAGGAGGCGAGCGCGACGCGCACCCCCCACCCCCTGAAGAAATCAAGCGCCTCCGCGGCGCCCTCCTTGGCCTCGCCCTTCGACAGGATTCTCTCCACGACCCCGCCGACGATTGAGTCCTCCAAAGCGCCGGCGGGCGCCTCGCCGAAGTCGCGCCGGCGGCGCCAGTACTCGACGACCTCGTCCACCCGCAGCCCCATCGTCTGAAGACACATCTCGCGCGTGAGCGCGAGCCCCGCCCGCCCGAAGACCTCGATCTCGGACTCCTGCCAGAAGGGCTCCGAGTCGATGAGCACCCCGTCCATGTCGAAGATGACTGCCTCTATCATCGGTTCGGGTTACTTATAATCATTCGCGGGCGCCGCCGCACGCCCCGTGCGGCCGACGAGGATGAAGCCCAGGCCCGCCAGCGTGGTCGCCGTCGCGTAGAGCGCGACGATGGTGCGCGCGCGGCCGGGCTCCGAGGCGAGCAGCATGAGGAAGCAGGCGAGGCCGATGCCCGTGGTGACGCGCCCCACGACGGCGAGCTGCCCCCGCCCGGACATGCCGACGCCGCTCAACTCCTTCGCCGGGTCGACGGGCGTCCTCAGCTTCCGGAAGAAGGCCGCCACACGCCCGGCGAACTCGCCCTTCGGCTCGTAGAGGATGACGGGGACGAAGAACGCGACGGTCGTCGTGACGGCGGGGACGCCGATGAGGTAGGTCTCGTTCAGGCCCCAGCCGAGGAAGCGGTTCAGGTAGCCGTTGATGAAGAGCGACGTGGCCGCGCCCACCGCGTAGGCGAAGAGCGCCGTCCACCACGGGCCGCGCCGGACGAGGAAGCCGTAGAGCAGCGGCAGCCCGAGCGGTATCTGGAAGATCGATTCGAGGATGAAGAGGAGCGCGAAGATGCCGCTCGCGCCCCGCGAGAAGATGAGCGCCACGCCGATCATGCAGAGGCCGACGAGGAGCGACGTGATGCGGCTCGCGTAGAGCATGTGCCGCTCGCCGGCCTGCGGGCGCATGTAGCCCTGGTACAAGTCCTTCGCGAAGATGCCGGTGACGACGTGGTTCGCCGCCGAGAGCGACGCCATCGAGGAGGCGAGCATCGCCGCCAGCAGCACGCCGATGAGGCCGGGCGGCAGCACCTTGAGCCCCATCGCGATGTAGGCGGCCTCGGCCGGCTTGTTGAGCCCGTTGGGCGTCGTGCCCAGCTCGGGCAGCGCGACGCGCGCCACCAGCGGCGGCGTGTAGAAGATGAGCGTGCCGACGGTGAAGAGGATCATGCAGAGGACGGCGATCTTGCGCGCGTCGCGCTCGGTCGGCGCGCAGAAGTAGCGCTGCGCGTTGGCGAAGTTGTTGTAGCCGGTAATCTGCGAGACGGTGTAGGCGACGAGGAAGAGCCACCCGTACTCGCCGCCGAACGGGTTGAAGAACTCCGCGGGCGCGCCCGCGACGAGGCCGCCCACCCCGCCCACGTCGGCGAGCGAGAGGATCATCAGGACGACGGCCACGGGGAAGAGGAACATGAACTGGAACATGTCCGTGAAGCAGACCGCCCAGTAGCCGCCCAAAACCGTGTAGGCGAGGATGACGAGGCCGCAGACGACGATGAGGTACGGCACGGGGATGCCGAGCGCGACGGACATGAAGGAGGAGAGCGCGAAGAGGCGCACCGAGGCGAACATCAACTGGCTCGGCCCCGTCATCCACGAGAAGGTCTTGTGCGTCCCCTCGCCGAACCGCTCGCGGATGTACTCGACAACGGTCGTCACCCGCGACCGCCGCCAGAGGGTGGCGTAGACGAGGTAGCCGAGCAGAAAGGCCGGCACGGCCAGCGAGAGCAGGAAGGTGCCGATGACGCCGTGCTGGTAGGCGAAGCCCGCCCCGCCCGTGAAGGTCCAGACCGAGAAGCCGGACATGAACGAGGCCATCCCCGCCACCCACCACTCCACGCGGTTCCCGCCCTTGAGGAAGTCCGTCCCGCCGCGCATGTACCGCATGAAGTAGGCGCCCACGCCCGCC
>DASVQJ010000297.1:0-34502 GCA_036389235.1 Pyrinomonadaceae bacterium
CGACGTGGGCATGGCGCTGGCCGAGAGCGGCGCGTCGCTCCAGAAAGTTTTAAGGCGCTGCGCCGAGTCGGTCGTCCAGAACCTCGACGCCGCCTTCGCCCGCATCTGGACGTTCAACCGCGACGAGAACGTCCTTGAGCTACAGGCGAGCGCGGGGATGTACACGCACACGGACGGGGCGCACGGGCGCGTGCCCGTGGGCAAGTTCAAGATCGGGCTCATCGCGGCCGAGCGCCTGCCGCACCTGACGAACGAGGTCCTCGGCGACCCGCGCGTCGGCGACCAGGAGTGGGCGCGGCGCGAGGGCATGGTGGCGTTCGCGGGCTACCCGCTGCTGGTGGCGGATCGCCTGGCCGGCGTGCTGGCGATGTTCGCGCGCCGCGCGCTGCCCGACGACACGCTCGAAGCGCTCGCGTCCGTGGCGAACATCATCGCGCAGGGCATCGAGCGCAGGCGCGTGGAGGAGAGGCTGGCCGAGCTTTTGCGGGAGCGCGAGCAGACCATCGAGGAGGTCTCGACGCCGGTCGTGCCCGTCCTCGAAGGCGTGCTCGTCGTGCCGCTCATCGGCTCGCTCGACACGGAGCGGACTTCGCGCGCGACGCGCGCCGCGCTCCAGGAGGTGACGCGGCAGGGGGCGCGCGTCTGCATCCTCGACATCACGGGCGCGCGCCTCGTCGATTCGCACGCGGTCGCGAACCTGACGAACCTCGTGCAGGCTTTGAAACTCGTCGGCGCGGAGGCGTGCGTCACGGGCGTCGGCGCGCAGGTCGCGCAGACGCTCGTCAAGCTGGGGCTCGACATGCGCGGCCTGCGCACCTACCGCACGCTGGCGCAGGCGCTGGCCGCGCTGCTCGACGGCCGGCGCGGAAGAATTTAATTCAAGGGGACAAGGTTTAAAGTAATGGCACTACCCAGGACACTCGGCGAACTCAAACAGCAGGGCTACCGCGCGCGGCCCGTGAAGGACGAGATGCGCGCCAACCTCCTCGACAAGCTCCGCCGCGGCGAGCGCGTCTTCCCCGGCATCGTCGGCTACGACGAGACGGTCATCCCGCAGATCGTCAACGCCGTGCTCGCGCGCCACAACATCATCCTTCTGGGCCTGCGCGGCCAGGCCAAGAGCCGCATCATCCGGCAGCTCGTCAACCTCCTGGACGAGCGCATCCCGGTCATCGCCGGCTCCGAGATCAACGACGACCCGTTCAACCCCATCTCGGCCTACGGCCGCCAGACCGTCGAGCGCGAGGGCGAGCACACGCCCGTCGCCTGGGTCGAGCGCGACGCGCGCTTCGTCGAAAAGCTCGCCACGCCCGACGTGACCGTCGCCGACATCATCGGCGACGTCGACCCCATCAAGGCCGCGCGCGGCGGGCACCTCCTGAGCGACGAGCTGACGATCCACTACGGCCTGCTGCCGCGCGCCAACCGCGGCCTCTTCGCCATCAACGAGCTGCCCGACCTCGCCGGCAAGATTCAGGTCGGCCTCTTCAACATCATGCAGGAGGGCGACGTGCAGATTAAGGGCTACCCCGTGCGCCTGCCCCTCGATGTGATGCTCGTCTTCTCGGCCAACCCCGAGGACTACACCGCGCGCGGCAAGATCATCACGCCGCTGAAAGACCGCATCGGCTCCGAGATCACGACGCACTACCCGACGGAGGTGCAGCTCGGCGTCGAGATCACGAGGCAGGAGGCGTGGGTCGAGCGCGAGGGCGTCGAAGGCACCTTGCGCGTCCCCGACTTCATCCGCGAGCTGATCGAGCAGGTGGCGTTCGAGGCGCGCGACGACCAGCGCATCGACAAGCGCTCCGGCGTCTCGCAGCGCCTGCCCATCACGGTCACCGAGTCGGTCGTCTCGAACGCCGAGCGCCGCGCGCTCGTCACGGGCGAGGGGGAGATCGTGCCGCGCGTCTCGGACGTGTACGCGGCCGTGCCCTCGATGACGGGGAAGATGGAGCTGGAGTACGAGGGCGAGCAGGTGGGCGCCGCGAAGATCGCGCGCGACCTCATCAAGCGCGCCGCGGGCGAGGTCTTCGAGGGCTACTTCGTCGGCTTCGACTTCGCGAACGCCGTCCGCTGGTTCGACTCCGGCAACAACCTCAAGCTCTCCGACGACGCGCCGTCGGACGAGTGCGTCCGCCTGCTCGAAGCCGTCCCCGACCTCATCGACAACGCGGCCGTCCCCTTCGACTTCGACCGCTCGGACGACGCGATGCTCGTCTCGGCCTGCGAGTTCGTCCTCGAAGGTCTCTACGCCCAGAACAAGATCAGCCGCAACGAAGAGGGCGGCTACACCGCCGCCACCAAAGCCCGCAAAGACCGCCGCGGCATGATCTACGACGACCTGACCGAGTCGGGCCGCTACAGCTAAGAGCCGGTGAATAGTAAATGGTGAGTGGTAAATAGAAACTGCCTTACCACCATTTACTATTCGCCATTCACCATTTACCTATTATGAAGTTCATACGCTATTCGAGGTTCAAGGGGTTCGACGTGTCGGGGCTGAGCCTGGGCGACCTGATGGGGTTGTTGCAGGACTCCCTGCTGTCGTCGGGCTACGACGAGGACTACTACTGGACGCGGCAGCGGCAGGACCCGGACAGGTCTCTGGACGCGCTCAGGCAGGCGCTCTTGCAGGCGCTCCTTGAGATGGGCGAGCTCTCCGAGCGCGACGTGGAGGAGATGCTCGCCGAGAACAGCGGGCAGTTCAAGGGGTCGCAGTTGGAGGAGCTGCTCAACCGGCTCATCGAGCGCCTGGTCGAGGAGGGCTACCTGAAGTTGAACGAGGAGCCGGCCGAGGCCGAGAGGCGGAGGCGCCGCGGGCAGGGCCGGGGCGAGGTGGGCGAGCCGCTGCCGCGCAACGTGAAGTTCGAGGTGACGGAGAAGGGGCTCGACTTCCTCGGCTACAAGACTTTAAGAAACCTGCTCGGCAGCCTCGGCAAATCTTCCGTCGGGCGGCACGACACGCCGCACCTCTCGACCGGCGTCGAGGCTTCGCAGTCGCCGAAGCCTTACGAGTTCGGCGACACGATCAACCTCGACGTGAACACGACGCTGCTCTCGGCCATCAAGCGCGAGGGGCTGACCGTCCCGCTCAACCTCGAATACAGTGACCTGCACGTGCACCAGCAGGACTACCAGTCTTCGTGCGCCACGGTCGTCATGCTCGACTGCTCGCACTCGATGATCCTCTACGGCGAAGACCGCTTCACGCCGGCCAAGAAGGTCGCGCTCGCGCTCGCGCACCTGATACGCACGCAGTACCCGGGCGACTCCCTCAAGGTCGTGCTCTTCCACGACGCCGCCGAGGAGCTGCCGCTCGCGCGGCTCGCCACGACGCAGGTCGGCCCCTACCACACGAACACGGCCGAGGGCCTGAAGCTCGCGCGCAGGCTCCTGCAGGCGCAGCGCAAGGAGATGAAGCAGATCGTGATGGTGACCGACGGCAAGCCGACGGCCTGCTTCCTCGAAGGCGAGCAGGCCCTCGCGGGCGGGCGGCGCCTGCCCTTCGGCGAGATAACGGGCCGCCGCAGGCTCTACAAGAACTCGATGGGCGGCGACCCCGTCGTGATGGACGCGACCTTCCGCGAGGTGCAGGCGTGCCGCAAGGCGGGCATCCAGGTCAACACCTTCATGCTCGCCTCGGACTACTACCTCGTCGAGTTCGTCAAACAGATGTCGGCCATGACCTCGGGCAAAGCCTACTTCGCCACGCCCGGCAACCTCACCCAGTTCGTGCTGATAGACTTCCTCCGGCGCAAGAAGAGCCGCGTCAAGTAGCGCCGGCCTCCGCCGAATCGCGCCAAGACGTTAGGGCGGCGTTCAGACGGATGCGACTGCCGGAGCGGTCAGAACCGCCCGCCGTAGCGGGCGGTTCTGACCTGCCCCGACACGCGGCGGTCGCATTCGACTGCGCCCCGCCGTAACAGGCGGCCGCGGTCAGTCGAGTTGGATTTCGAAAACGCCGCGGCCGTGGGTGGCGGCCCGCAGAAGGCGCTGGGTCGGGTGAATCTGTAGGTCGAACACCGGCGCGTCGGGCAGTCCGTTCTGCAAGGGGTTCCAGTTCCGCCCGCCGTCGGGGGAGTGCCAGACGCCGATGTCGGCGCCGACGTAGACGTTGTTCGGCGCCGCGCGATCCACCGTGAGCGCGTTATGCTCCACGTTGAGGAGGTTGTTGCCCCCGGCCGGCCCGCTGCGCACCTCCCACTTCGCCCCGTCGAACCACCAGACCCGCCGGCCGTCACCCATCCCGCCGAAAGAGATGTAGACCGACGAGAGGGTCGCGTCGGCCCAGTCGATGGCGATGTCGGTGATGACGCCGTCGAGCCCGACGTGGCCGGCGGCGGCGTCGTCGATCCGCGCGACCGACCAGGTGTTGCCCGAACGGTCGGCCCGGAACACCTGACCGCGGGTGGTGCCGACGTAGAGCCGGGACGGCGACGCGAACGTCAGCGCGAAGACCTGGCCGGCCGCGGCCCCGCCCGGGATGGTGAACTGCGTCGTCCAGGAGCCGGCGAAGTCGTCCGAGAGGAAGACCATCTCGCCGGCGCCGACGGCGATCCGGCCGGCCTCGGCCGGCTTCGAAGGGTTGAAGGGCGCGCTGACGACGGGCTGCGTCATCGTCACCCAGGGGAACTCCCAGGAGCCCGACCAGGAGGAGTGCGACGTTCCCCCGGTCGTCGAGCGGTAGACCGTCCCGTTGGCGAAGGCCAGGACCAGGTCGGGGTTCGCCCAGTTAACCAGGCAGTAGCCGCCGTCGCCGCCGCTCACGTGCGTCCAGACCGGGCCGGCGGCCGTCCGCGCGGTGCCGTTGTCCTGGAGGCCGGAGAAGAGGATGTTCGGGTCGGTCGGGTGCTGCCCGATGAAGTTGCAGTTCAGGCAGGCGAGGCCGTTGTTCTGGCCCGCGAACTGGCCCGACCCGCGCGGGTCGCGGTTGAGGAAGATGCCGCCGTCGCATCCGCACCACAACTCGTCGGCGTCCCCGGGCGTGTGGACGAGGACGTGAACGTCGGCGTGCGCGCGCGTGCCTATCGACTCCGAACTGTTCACGCGAAACCCGGAGCCGACCGCCTTGATGGCGCAACGCCAGACCGACCCGGGCGCCGGGGGGACGTTCGCGCGGTCGCCGCCCAGGTAGACGAGGTTCGCGTCGGCCGGGTCCACCGCGATGCAGAGGTCGTAGGAGCCCTGTTTGCCCGGGAGCACGTCCGGCACGCTGCCGACCTGCTTCCAACCATTGGTCAGGCCGTCGAGCCGGTACAACCCGTGCAGGGCTCCGTTCGTCTGCGCGACGAAGGCGTAGACGCGGTTCGGGTTCTGCGGCTGCACCCCGAGGGCGACGCGGCCGGCGCCGGTGCCGGGAAATGAGGTGCCGGTCGGCGCCCACGTCTTCCCGCCGTCGTCCGAGTGGAAGACGCCCGAGACGGCCCCCTCCCAGCCCCACTGCGCGCAGTAGAAGCGGGTGGTGCCGCCGCCCGAGGCGACGACGACACTGGAATAGACTCCCGCGCGCACGCGCACCCATTCGAAATCACCGCCGGGCCTCGGCACCCGCCGGTAGAGCCCCTGCGTCGTCGCGCCGACGACGTTGTTGCGGTCGCCCGGGTCGACGGCCAGGGCGAAGAACGCCTCGCCCGCCAGGTCGGGGTTGCTGGGCTCGGGCACCCACGTCTCGCCGCCGTCGCCGGACACGATGGGGCCGACGCCCCTGTAGCCCGGCAGGGCGCCCGTGACCCGCGACCGGAACAACTGAAGCGTGTCGCCCTCGCCGGTGCCGACGTAGACGCGCGAGGCGTCGGCCGGGTCGATGGCGATGGCCCCGCAGACCAGACTGGCGCTGGCGAAGTTGGTCGGGTCGAGGTCGAAGCGATCCATCATGGAGCGCCAGGTGGCGGCGCCGTCGTCCGAGCGGAAGACGCCGCCGTTGGCCGTGGCGGCGTAGACGACGTTCCCGCCCGGGGCGACCGCGATCCCCGACACCCTCCCGGCGACCGGCTGGTTGTCTACGGTCTGGCCCTCCAGGACGACGTTCGGCCCGAGCGGCAGCCAGTTGCGCGCGCCGGGGACGAAGGCGCCGGTCGGGGCCACCCCGATGCCGCCCGGGACGGGGCCGGCCGGCGGGGGCGGCGCCAGGGCGGACGCCTTCCGCCGCTTGAACTCAAGGAAGATGTCGCGCCAGACCGTCGGGGCGGCCGGCTCCAGCACCGTCGCGCCGGCCGGCTGGATGCTGCTGACGCTGACGGTCACAGGGGCCGGCTCGGCCCTTTCGGTCAGGCCGAAGGGCGGCGTGTTGATCGAGCCGCGGGGCACGAGCCGCGTGTAAGCCGCCTCCATCGTCGGCAGCAGCCACCCGAGCGGCCCCTCCTCGTCCCTTTGAAAGACTTCGATATTCTTGCCGGTGATCTTCACGGGCCGCCTCGCGTCCCGGCCGCCGCGCCCGGCCCGCGCGCGTGTGGCGTCGGACTTCTTCGAGGACGCGGCATTCTTCTTCCCGGAAGCGGACGCGGCACCCGACTTCTTGGAAGCGGCACCCGACTTTTTGGAAGCTGACGCGGCACTCGTCTTCTTGGCGGCACTTGTCTTCTTGGAAGCTGCTCTCTTTTTAGTGCTCATATCTATGTCTCCTCGGCTGAATGGGGCGGCTATTGTGAGTGGGGCGGGGCGTTAGGCTCCGCGCGTGAAACTGACTGGCGTGCGTGGACTATCAAGACGGAAGGCTCCTCGGCGGAGCCGCCGCGCGGGGCGCCCAGGTGGCGGTCGAGCAGTTCGTGCGCGAACTGGCGCGAGGCGTAACCGTACTGCACCCACTCCTGCGCCCCGCCCGACTGTAGGCCGCGCAGGTAGTCGTCGAGCGGGAAGAATAGAACGTCCCCCGCCCGGAGGTTCGGGGCCGCGGCGTCGCCTTCGAAGGCCGCGGCGCCGCCGGGCGCGAGGCGGAGCGTCGAAAGCCAGTCGGCGTAGCCGCGTTCGGCCTCAAGCTCTTTCGTCGAGGCCAGCCACGCCTCGTAGCCCTGGCGCGTCAAGGTCAGCACGACGCCGCCGCCCGGAGCCATCCGGCGGGCGAGTCTCTGCAAGGGCCTGAAGGCGCGGCGGGCGAACAGAGGGCGGGAGAAGAGTCGGTCGAGGAAGCGCAGGCGCGTCTCCCCCCCGAGGCTCCGCAGCGATTGCAAGACCGAGCGCACGCTCAAGGCTCGTCCTCCTTTCTAGACCTGCATCCGGAAGCTCCAGATGCGCACGGCGTGGAAGAAGTTATGAAAGGGCTTGTACTTCTCCTTCGACAGGACGGGCGGGGCGGCGGCGGCCTGCGCGCCGGGCGCGAAGGCGCCGACCTCTATGTCCTCTTCGAGGGCCAGCACGCGCTCGACGTTGACCAGCTTGACCGTCTCCGCGTCGTCGCCCTCCAGCTCGCAGGTGAAGACGAAGTCGCGCGCCTCGCCGGCGTAGAAGGCGGGCCAGACCACCAGGAGTTTCGGCTCGGGCACGTTGCCCTCGTAGGAGAGGAAGAAGACGGCGCCGGCCCTGAACGTGTCGCCGACGAGGAACTGTAGGTAGCTCTCCGGGTTGATCGCGTTGAATTTGCCCGCCACGTCGGACTTGCTCCGGTCGATTCCCGCCATCGCCAGCCGGCGCCCCGCGCCCGAGAGGACGAACTCCGGGGCGACCAGTTCGAGGTCGACGCGCGGGAGGTTATCGACGCGGTAGACGCGGACGGCGGCGCGGCTCTCCACGACGCCCAGCTCGGAGTCGGCCGACTGCCCGTCGGGCCTCATGCGCGGGCCGAAGCTGAACTCCAGCCTCCTCGTCGGCTCGTTGAAGTAGACCGAGTATCGCAGCTCGGCCTTCGCGTCGGCCACGTCGAAGTAGGAGGGGAGGAAGGTGTTGAGGCCCGACGGCGGTTCCTGCCGGGAGAGTATTTCGACCGCCGCGACGTAGCCGCCCGCCATCTGATCCGCGAACTCTTTAAGGGCCATCACGCCGAGTTCGGTCGGCGAGGCCGGCGCGTCGCTCAGCCTGTAGCTCAGCCGCAGGGGCGGGGCGCCGGCGAGCCAGCTCCGGATGGCGAGCGCGAGCCCGTGCAGCGGCTCGTAGACGATCTTATCGACCCCGTCGCCTTCGAAGCTGTAGATCATCACCTCGGGCGTCCGCGTGGGCGCGAGGACGAAGAGCCCGTCCTTCTCCTCCTTCTTCGTGACGCGCACCAGCAGGTAGGAGGGCGGCGCCTGTTCGAGTTGGAGGACGATCATGCCGCGCTCGGGGTCGTCTTCCGGCGGGTCGCCGTCCTGCGGCCTGATCCTGCCGGCCTCTTTGACGACCTTCTCCTTATTCGGCTTCTTCTCGCCGGGCGGCACCGCGAAGTCCCAGCGCTGCTCGTCCAGCATCGCCGCGACGAGGCGGTCGATGAGCGACTCGTGCTGCGCCTTCGGCACGATGAAGTGGGGCTGAATCAGTTGGAGCGCGGGCGGCAGGAGGTCGCCGCCCGCGGCCACGCGGGCCGGCGGCGGGGGCGGCTCGGGGGTGGCGACGACGGAGAACTCCATGTGGTGCTCGTGGAGTTGGCGCCGCTTGTCCGCGCGCCAGAAAGGGAGCAGCACGCGCCGCTGGTTAACCGCCTGGAGGCCGAAGTCGAGCCCGACGACGACGCGCGGGATGGCGTGGAGCGTGTTGAAGCCGTCGGCGCGGCCGGCGCCGGCTTGCGCCGTCTGCTCCGCGTAGGCGTCGAGGGCGGACTGCGTCCGCACGGCCGCCCTCGCGGTGTCGGCGAAGAGCGCCCTGATGCTCGTAATCGGCTCCGCGCCTGTGCTCATCCCTCTCGAAGCCCCCGGGCGCGCGCGTGCGGCGCCGGCAGTATGACGCAGCTAGCCGCCGAAGACGAAGCCGACGTTGACTAGGGCGTCGCCCAGGTTGATGACCAGCTCGCACAGGCCGTCCTTCGACATCTTCTTCAGGCCCGCCTTGCCGGTGATGACGAGGTAGCCCGCCTCCGGCGGAGCGTCGAAGACGCCGCCGTCGAGCTGCAACTCGCCCTCGCTCCCCGAGAGGTGGAAGATGCTTAACTCGCCCCAGGACTCCGCGGCGGCCCCCGCGCGTGCGCCCGGCCAGATGACCAGGTAGCGCGCCGCCGGCCCGCCCGCGTACCCGAGCACGACGGCCCGCCCCCTCGTGTTCTCGTAGAGCTTGCCGAGCGGGCTGCCGCGCTCTTCGAGGCGGCGCGTGAGTTGTTCGAGCACCGCCTCGCGCTCGCCGCCCGTGACCCTCGGCGAGGCTTCGACCGGCTCCTCGAAGGGCGCGAGGGCCGCCTCCGGCAGCGGGCCGACCTCCCCGGGCTCCGGGCCGACCTCCGCCGACCCGGGCGGCGCCGGCGCGGGCGCGGGGGGCAGGGAGCCTGCCGGCTTGAAGGCCGCGGGGAGCGGCCCCCTGGGCGGGCTGTAGAGCGGCGCCGGCACGCTGACCACCTCGAACGTGATGGTGCTCTCCAGGTACCTCTCCTTCTGCTCCTTGTTGGTGAAGAAGATGACGTTGACGCCCCTCTGCGACAGGTTGTTGAAGCCGACCTTCATCTCCGCCTTCACGCCGGGGATGGCGTAGTAGGCCGGCGGGATCTGCGGGTGGTCGCGCGCCAGGTCGTCCGCGTAGTCCTCCGAGGCTCGGTTGAGCTGCCGCTGCGCGGTGATGACGGCGCCGGAGACGTTCTCGAAGAACTGCGAGAGTTCGACCGGCGCGCCTTCGACCAGCGCGAATTTCTTCTCGAAGTTGCGCAGCCTCTCAAGGCGGTCGTTAATCGAGTCCTTCTCCCACGCGTCCTTGATCTCGCCCTCGTTGTCTTTGAGCTTCAGCTCATCCCTGATGGACTGCAACTGTTGCGCGAACTTCTTGATGCCTTCCCTCAGCTTCTTCGCGTTCTCCAGGCCGGGCAGGCCCCGCAGGTCGGTGTAGAGGACGGAGATCGACGCGACCATCTCACTCAAGCGTGCCGGTTCATCAGCCATGCCTTGAAACCCTCAGTTGTTTCGGAAACCTGCCGGCGACGGCAGAGACGTGAAGGGCGCGGGCCGGGGCGCCGCGCCCGCGCGGGCGCGGCGCCCCGGCCCGCAAAGGTGGGGCGGCCGCGCGTTCGTGACCGCGCGGCGCGTGCGGACTGCCCCCCGCGTTCGGGCGCCGGCCCGGCGCCCTACGGCCTGTTCGGCGGGGAGGTGCCCGCCGGCAGCTTGGGGGTCTGCGGCAGTTGCTTGATGAGGTCGGCGATGGCCTTGTAGCGCTCGGCGTCGGGCAGTTGCACGCCCGGCGTGCCCTTCGGGTCGAGCAGTTTGGTGAGGATGTCCTGGTTCGAGGGGATCGCGTTGAGCTGCGTGCGGACGAGCGCCGCCGCCCTGTAGTCCTGCGCGCTGCGCCGCGAGTAGCTGGCGTTGACGGCCACCGCGAAGACGGGCGTGTTGATGCCGACCTGCCCGGAGACGTCGGTGCCGGTGGCGCTGGTCATTTGCAGGTCGGCGCGCACCTCCACGATGGTCTCCGTGAACTGGTAGCGCGAAGGGGCGATGTTCTTGAAGAGGTTAATGTATTCGTCGGCCTTCCCCGGCCCGTCCTTGAGCAGCGGCAGGATCACGCTGGTGAAAGCGGCCAACTCCTTGACGTAGTTTTCGTCGAGGCGCGTCTGCGCCTGCGCCACGCTCATCGCCAGGTCGCTGATGAGGCGGGGCAGGGTTTGGAGGCTGGTGTAAAACTCTTCGATCTTACTTGCCATCGAGACTCTCCTTTGGGGCTAAGGGTGGGCGCGCTCTATTTACGCCCCGCGTCCGGCATCCGCGGGACTCTGACCACGGTCATCTCCACGCCGTGGCTGACAAACTCCGTGTGTGCGTACTTGCGTGAGAAGCCTAAGTTGAGAGGCCGCACCTTGAGGGCGAACGCCTGCTCGCGGCTCCGCGCGAGGTAGACGTTGACGCGCACCTCGGCGGCCTCCAACACCGGCGCCGCCGGGGCCAGCGCCCGGCCCAGCTCTTCGTAGCCCCTCTCCCGCGCCAGTTCCAGCACGGGGCGGTAAGCCTCAAGCTGCTTCGCGTAGTCGTCGTCGAGGCGCCGCTGCTGGTGCGCGACGTTCTCCGCCACGGAGGACAGGAAATCCGCGTACTCGAAGGGGTCGCCCGGGCCGGGCTTGGTGTCGCCCATCTCTCTATGTGAAAGGACTGCCGGATTAGGGTGCAGAAGTTATTGTGTAGAGCTTGAAGCGAGGCGTATTCTATACCACCTTCCCTTCGTTGAACAGGACTTTCTCGCCGCCGGCCCGCGCGGGCCGCCGGGGCGAAGGTTTCGTTGACAAGACCCGAAAGTTAGTGCTATACGAGCCGCTCAACACGGGCACGGCCGAACGGGTGTTCATCCGCCTCATCTTTCTTGATTGTTTCGCGGGCGCGCGCGGTCATCGTCCGAACGTTTCCTGATGACGCGGCGCGGACTTCAGCCGCCGTCGCAAAACCCCTGCCCGCGCCGTCATCTTCGGCCAGGGGAGCCAGGCCCAAAACGTGAACCCGCGCGCCGCGGCGGCGGGTGGAGGGTTCTGATGACGACCATCCTTTCGGCCATCTCGGGGTACTTCAGCAAATCCATCCTCCTCGGCACGCTCCTGCCCGTCATCTTCTTCGTCACGCTCAGCATCCTGTTTCTGATCCCGCTGTTCCCGCCCGACCTGCAACTGCTCAGGCCGCTCGAAGCCCTCGACACGCAGTGGAAGGTGCTGGCCGTCACCCTCGTGACCGTGGTGTTGAGCGGCCTCCTGTACAACCTCAACATGCCCATCATCGGCCTCTACGAGGGCTACCCGTGGTTTCACTCCCGCATCGGTCGCGGGCGCCGGCGGCACTACGCGAGGCTCTACGAACGGCTCGACTACCTGCGCACGGGGCTCGACACCCTGGAGGAAGCGATGTTGAAGGGCGGCCCGTCGTCGAGCCCGCCCGCCAGTCCGCCCGCCAGTCCGCCCGCCGGAACCCTGCTGCGCGATGAGGTCATCCGGCGACTGCGTTCGATGGGGGCCTTCCCGTGGCTGCTGGAAGACGCGGGTAGAACCCCGGAGGAGATGTGGGCGAAGTTGATCGAAGAGGTTGACCAGAGGAGGACGGACGCCTACCGGGACGTTCCCAACGAATTCCCGAACCGGCCGGACTTGATACTGCCGACGAAACTCGGCAACAAAATCCGCAGCTTCGAATACTACTCCAACCGGGAGTACGGGATGGACTCCATCAAGCTCTGGCCGCGCCTCGTCGCCTCGATCAATAAGGACTACGCGGTGAGCGTCGACGACGCGAAGCTCTCGTTCGACTTCATGCTGAACAACTCGCTGCTGTGCGGCGTCCTGTCCGGCGCGATGCTGGCGGCCGGGGTGGCCTACGCCGCGCCGATGTCCGAACCGCGCCGCCTCTTCGCCTGGCTGTTCCAGGTCGCCCTCTTCGCCGCGCTGGCGTACTGGCTGTACCTCATGTCCTTCTCGCGCGCGGCGGCCTGGGGCGAGACCATCAAGAGCGCGTTCGACCTCTACCGCGGCGAGCTGCTCAAGCAGCTCGGCTACCCCGACCGGCCCCGGACGAGGCAGGAGGAGCGCGCCCTCTGGCAGGACATCTCGACCCAGATGTACATCGGCGACCGCCCGAGCGGGAGGCCGCGCGAGCACATCGCCGCTTACCCGCGCTACACGGGGACGTTCGCGCGCAGCGAGACGGCCGAGCTGTCTCTGAAGGTCGCGCGCGGGTTGATGGGCGTCCAGTCGCCGCTCGGCGGGCCGACGACCGTCGTCATCTCGGCCAGGAACGAAGGCGCCGCGCCCGCGAAGAACTTAATCATCACGGACGCCCCGCCCGACGGCTTCGACCTCCAGTGGCTCACGGGCACCGTCCGCGCCAACGTGTTCGGCCCGCGCTCCGCGCCCGTGGAGACGCGCGAGGTGCGGGTCGTGGGCACCAACCCTTACCACTTCGAAGTCGGCGAACTCGGCCCCGGCCACGAGGTCGTGCTGACCTACCACGCGCTCAAGCGCGGGGGCGACAAGTAGGGCGGCGGCGGTGCGCCGCCCGGAATCCCCCAGTCACGGCCCAGCCGCGGGCCGTGACTGGGGGCCACGCAACGCGGAGCGGGCTCGCGCCCGCGAACGCAGAAGGGGGTTTTTATGAGCTCACATCAAGACGTCGAATCGCTTCTCCGCAACATCGTCTCCGTCAGCCAGGCCGCCTCAAGAACGCTGGCTGAGGCCGCCTCATACTTCGAGGACGAAGGGGCGAGGGACTTCATCCTCGAATCCGCGCGCGAGCACGAAGAGGTGGCCCGCGAGCTGATCGGTGTGGCCTCCGAACACGGCCTCTACGGTGTCACGGTGGACGCCGTCCAGGGGGGGGGCATCCGCTTCGGCTCCTCCGGGCAAGAAATGACGACGGTCGTGGACGTCACGCAGAAGGTGGTCGGCCTCTTCGAGCACGCGCTCCAGAGAACCCTGCCGCCGGAAGTCGGGGAGGTCGTCGAGGTCTTCGCCCGCAGGGCGAACGACCGCCTGACCACCATGAACGAGCTTCCGGGGAGCAGCACGATTAAGATTCCCATCGGGGGGTAGCGCCTGTCATGGCTAAGCTCGACGAGATTAAAGGCGTCGATGCGGCGGCGGCCACCGCGCTGCGGCAGAGCCCGCGCCGGCCGGGGGGAATTAAATCGACGGAGGAGTTGTGGGAGTTCCTCCGGACGCAACAGGGGAAGAGCCTCCAGCAGGTTGCGGACGACGCGGGAGTCAGTTGGGCCGCCCTCGCCGCGCTCCTCGCCGCCGACGCCTGCGACGAGATTCGGAGGCCGGGCTGTCTCTTCTGGCCGCGCAACCTCATCCACGAGCTGCGGCGGCTCGGGCGGCGGCGCCGCGGGTACTGGCCGGACGTGGCTTTAGCCTTCGCCGTGCTGTCGCTGCTCGCCCTCGGCGGGTACGCGTACCAGGGCCGCGCGCGCCGGGACCTGCCGCCGTGGTGGCGGACGGCGGTGGTGGCGGCGCGCGACCTCGACGCCGGCTCGGTCATCAAAGCCGAAGACGTGGAGGCGCGGTGGCGCGCACCCGCGCGGGACACTCTGGAGGACGTGGCGGGCGCCGTCGGGCGCCGGCCGCGGAAGCAGTTGAAGCGCGGCGATTTGGTTCTGGGCGAGAACCTCAGCCCGAGCCCGCTGCTGTCGGAACAGGTCGTCGTCAAGGCGGCCGGCGGCCTCCCGGCCTTTCACGTCATCTGCCCGGAGGATGTGGAGGTGAAGAAGGCGGCGCAGGAGTCTGACTCATTCCGTGAGGCCGCGGACGTCCTCGGGCGTTACCTGCTTGAGGCGGCGCCGGCCGGCACGACGCTGCGCGGCGGACAGCTCAGCGCCGCCCGCCTCTCGCCCGGCGAACTGCAAGACCGCCACCTCGTCTCCCTGCCGGTCAAGGCCGGCAACGTCAGCCCGGGCCTGACGCCCGGCGGGCGCATCACCCTGCTCTTCTCCGCGCGCGCGGGCGGCGCGCAGCCGCCCGCGCCGGTCGAAGACGTGATCCTGCTGGCGGCGAACCCGGGCGGCGAAACCGTCACGCTGGTCGTCGCGGTGAGGTGGAAGGAGTGGGCGGCGGCGGTCAGGTCGGTGGGGTTGACGGAGGTGTTCGTCTCGCAACCGCTGCCGCGCTAGGCGCGGGCCGCGGCGGCGACGTAGGAGGCCCGTGCGCCCGCGGGGAACGTCAGCGGCGGCCCGACGCGCCGCCAGCCGCCCGGCTCGATGAAGCTGCCGGGCGCGAACTCCCGCCAGGCGTTGCCCCCGTGCCGCACGTAGACGAAGACGCCCGGGTTCGAAAGGCGCACCAGACGTTTGCCCATCCTCAGTGCGTTGTGGAGCAGCCAGGCGTCCTCCGCCAGATTAACCTCCGGATAGATGAGCCCCTCGTCCAGCAGGCCGCGCCGGTAGACGAGCGTCCCGCCGTGAACGTCGCCGACGAACATGCGACTGTGCAGCTCCGCGTCCGTCGTCCAGAACTCGCCGCCCGGCAGTTCGAGCACGGAAGAGTTCTCCAGCCCGGTCACGTCCGCCTCGCCCGCGAGGATGGGCAGCGCCTGGTAGCGCAGGCGGTCGTGCGAGTACCAGTCGTCGTCGTCCCAGTGGGCGATGAGTTCGCCGCGCGCGTGGCGGCAGGCGACGTTGCGCTTGGCCCCGATGGAGGCGCGCGCGTGCATGCGCAGGTAGACGACGCCCGGCGCGTCGCGCAACAGGTCTTCCACCGCGTCGTCGCCGTCGTCGACGACGACCAGCTCCTTGCGCGGGTAGTCCTGTTTGAGAAAGTTGCTCAGGGCCAGCGGCACGAAGGGGCGCCGCCCGTAGGTCGGCATGATGCAGGAGACGAGAGGCCAGTGCTCCGGCCCCTCCGCGTCGCCGCCCGCGCGGTAGAAGTTGAGGTCGTCGCCGAGCAGGGCGGCGACGCCGGCGCGGGGCGTCTCGTGCCAGAACATGCCGTCGGTCTCTTTGGGACTCGTGTTGCCGGCGTGGACGACCCCGAGGCAGAGCGAAGGCTCCGCGAGGTCTGCGATGACGCAGTTCGGGTCGCCCCTCAGGAAGAGCGAGTCCTCGCCGACCTGCACGTCCGGAAACCGGTTGCGCTCCCAGAAGCTCTTGCGGAAGGCGAGCGTGTTGCCGGCGACCCAGACCGCGCCCGGCGAGAAGTACCTGTACTCCCACGCGCGCCCGTCCGACGGCCGGAAGTAGAAGACGCGGCTGCTGCCGCTCACGTCGGCCCGGCCGTCGAGCAGCGCCCGCACCTGCGCGCCGACGCGCCAGGGCGGGTACCAGTCGTCGTCGTCCCAGTGGACGACGATCTCGCCGCGCGCCTGCTCGCAGGCGAAGTTGCGCTTGGCGCCCAGCGTCAGACGCCTTTCGGGCCGGACGTAACGGACGCGCCCGCCCTCCGGCAGGCAGTCGGCGATTGACTCGCCGTCGTCTACGACCAACAGTTCGAGGTTCTCGTAGTCCTGCCGCCCGAAGCAGCGGAGCGCCTGCGCGATGAAGGGGCGCCGGTCGCGTGTGGGCATGACGCACGTGACGAGCGGCGCGCGCGGCACGACGGAGGCGCGGCCCGCCGCGGGCGGGCTCGGCCCGGGCTCGGCCGCGGGCGCGGCGGCCCCCAAGGGGAGGCGGACTTCGATTAAGCCGGCGGGGGCGAAGTTCGGGCACGCGTCGCCGCTACAGTGCGGCCTGTGCCAGCCCCTCTCGCGCCGCAGGAGCGCGCCGCAGAACTTCCCCTGGTAGATACGTTTCGACGTTTCGAACAGTCGCGCCTCGGCCGCAATCCGGCGGGCCGTGTAGGGCGGGCGGTAGACGTAGGAGCCGCAGGCCCAGACGCCGCGGAAGCCCGCGCGCGCGGCGCGGACGTTGTAATCCATCTCCCAGCAAGGCCCGAGCCCGTAGCCTTCGTCGGCCGCGCCGACGGCCTCGACCACCTCGCGGCGGACGGCGTAGCAGAAGTCTGCGAGGCTGTAGAGCGGTTCGAGCGTGCGCGTCTGCCCGCCGAAGTGGCGCGCGGCGGAGGCGGCCGTCTCCGCGACCTCTTCGGCCGTGCCGCCCCTGCCGGCGAAGATGCCCTGCTCGTTCCAACTGAGGTTGGTGGAGGGGCCGGCCAGTCCGTTGCGCGGGTCGTCGCCGAGGGCCGCCAGCAGCCATTCGAGCCAGCCGGGGCCGACGAGCGAGCCGCTTTCGAGCAGGATTATCACGTCCGCGTCGCACGACGCCGCGAGCCGGTTGAAGCAGGCGGGGGCGCCCCCGGGCGCGGGCGTCGCGGACTGCGCTATGTCTCTCAGACCGTCGAGGGCGTCGAGCGTGTGCGCGTCCGGCCCGTCGGGCAGGAGCAGCAGGTCGTAGTCGCGCGCGGTGTTGGCCCGCAGCGCTTCGAGCGTCGCCAGCAGTCGCCCCGGCTCCGCGTGTACGTGAACCCCGATGCGGATGCTCGGCATGCTAACCCGCGCGCTGACGGCGGCGGTTCTCGACGACGGCCAGGCCGAGCCGGTCGTCCTCCCTCACCCCCGCCTCCGCCGTCCAGAGCCGCACCAGCCCGTAGCCGGCGGCCTCGATGCGGCGCAAAGCCCCCTCGACCGTCCCGTAACGGTAGCAGGCGTCGTGAATGAGAATCAGCCCGCCCTCGCAGACGAGCCGCGCGGCCAGCTCGAACTCCGCCCAGACGTGCTCCTCCGTGTGTATCGAGTCGAGCAGCGCCGCCTCGTAAACCTCGCCGGCGGCCAGCGCCTCGGCCATGCCCTCCAGCGACCCCGTCTCACGCGGCTCGATGCAGTCGCGCACGGCCGCGGGCAGCGTCGCCCAGAGGTCTTCGCGCCCCGCGTGCGGGTACGGGTCGAACGTCACGACGCGCCCGCCCTCGCGGTGCGCGAGCGCCGAGGCGATGCAGGCGGTCGAGACGCCGCGCGCCGTCCCCGACTCCAGCACGCGCACGCAGCCGTTCGAGCGGACGAGGTAGTGAAGCAGCCCGAGCAGCGGGAAGACCGAAGGGTCGGCGACCCGGGCCGTCTCGCCGTCCGCGGTGCCGTAGAAAGACCACGCCAGCCCCTTCAGCCCGAAGCGGCCGACCCACGCGCGCAGCGCCGAGACGAACGCGCCGTAGTAGTCGCCGCCGCCCGAACCGAGCAGCGGGTCGGGCAGCCCGGCGAAGCGCCCCTGCCACTCGGGGTGCCTGCGCTTCGACGCCCCGCTGAAGTGTACGACGCGCACGGGCCGCCCGCCCCACTCGGCCCGCAGCCCCGCCGGGCCGTCCTCGAACCGCACGTCCGACACGTGAAGCTGGAGGTTGTAGCTCGGGTCTAACTCGACGCCGCAGTCGAGCCGCGCCAGCGCGAGGTTGAAGATGAACTGGTTGCGCCAGGAGTAGTGCGGGTGCGCGTCCGCCCACTCGACGGCCTTCGGCATCGAGCGGATGACGGCGTCGAGCGCGTCGAGCGCGGCCCGCCCGCCCGCGAAGAGCCCGTCGTTGACGACGAAGGGGTAGGCGGACTCTTCGGGCGTCATGCCCAGCAGTTCCGCGTCCGCCTCTTCGCCGCCGTAAATCTGGCCGAGGGCGAGCCCGAGCCTCTTCAGCCCCTTGTTCATCCCCTCGCGGCACGCGAGGATGCTGCCCCGCGGGCACGCTTCGAGCGCCTCGAAGACGGGGCGCAGGCTGCCGAGCACCAGCATGTCGGCGTCGAGGCAGAGGTACTGCTCCGCCTCGACGAAGTGGGCCGCCGAGTACATGACGGCCTTCGTCATGGGGCTGATGGCGGCGCGCGGCCGGCACGGGATGAGCCGCGCGCGGAACTTGGCCGCGATGCGCTCGCACTCCGCGTTCGCGTTCAGCGCGAAGACGACGAGCAGCGCCTCGGGGCAGTCGCCGTTGGCGACGAGCGAGCCCAGCATGTCCTCAAGCATGCGCTCGAAGCCGGGCGAGGTGACGGTGACGACGCACCTCCGCGCGCGCGCGCGGGCGTGCGGGACGGACGCCTCCACGCGCCCGAGGCAGTCGAGCATCGTGGAGGCCGGCCCCCTCCGTTCGTCCTCCGTGAGCTGCGGGTCGAGCCAGACGGCGTGGCAGAAATCCCAGCGGTCGGTGCGTGCGACCAGCTCCAGCACGTCGGCCCCCGCCACTTCGGCCTCCAGCAGTCGCGGCGCCTCGCCCGCGGCGACGGACGGGGCCGCGGCGACCTGGCGGCCGTCGGCGAGGACGACGAAGTCGGCCTGCGTCAGGCCCGGCGGCACGTCGTCGTTGAGCGCGACGTGACAGCGGAAGGTCGCGTAGCGCCCGCCGAGGTAGTAGAGCAGACGCGCAGGCGGGTGTGTGCTGAGGGCGTGCCCGTAAGCCCTCTGCCCCACGGACACCGCCTTGCCTTCATAGCCTAAATGGCCGTGCGTCCCAAGCTCGCCGTAACCGACCTGCGCCTGCAGGGCCGTCATTGTGTCGAGATACATTGGACTTCTCGGGGAACGCGGAAGACGGCCCGCGGCCGGCCTTCCCGCGCGCCCCCTTCCGACGGGCGGAACTCTTCAACGTCCCGCGTGTCTTTAGAAGGCGCGCGGGGCGGCCGGCCCCGGGCGCGTCTTTCCCGCGAAGTGGTTCTGCACCGGGCCGCTTACTCCTGGCGCGGCGGCCTCACTTGCGCTTCGTGTTCGGGTGCACCTGAAAGTGGCCGTGCGGCCCTGTGCCGTGCGGCTCCTTGAAGCAGACCTTCATGGCCGGCCGGGCGGGGTCGTAGACGTACCTGCCGTTGATGTAATCGGCCATGCCGTTCACCTCGGACTGCGGCCGCCCCTTGATGCGCACGTCCACCGCGCGCCAGTAGACGTGGATGCCGCTCGCGTTGAGGGCCGCGTCCTCGGCCGGCGAGCGGTAGATTGAGGTCAGCGTGAAATTCCAGCCGTACTTCTCCTCGGCGTAAGCCGCCGCCTCCGAGACGATGTCTCGGACGCGCTTGGAGAGTCGCTCGTCGTTCCACTCTCTCTCGACCCTCTTGGACACGAAGTTTATCAAGGCTGTAGTCCTCCAGTTCGACAGGCTGATGTGCGGACGAGGCGTCCCGCACGGACAAGGCGTCCCGCGCGAAATAACAGGCCGCCGCTCGGGTCGCCGCTGCGGACGGACGGCCGGTAAGGTCTACGCCGGGGCGGAGCTTCCCCGGCTTGATGACCCCGGCGCCTCCTCACGGTCGCGGGTAGAAGTTTCTGCATTCGACGTCCAGGGGGCCGTCGTGGAAAAGGCTGCCGGAGCAACAGTCGAGGCCGTCCCGCCCGACGAGCGTACCCTCTCGGCAGGCGCCCGGGAGGAGCTTCTTCCACCTCTTGCCCGCGCGGTTGGGGCCGCCCGTCCCTCTCTGTTCGTAGGCGCAGTCGTTGCTCCGTTGCTGGGCGACGGGGCGGCCTTCGTTAAACTTCGCTTCGCCCTGCTGCACGCAGGTTTCGTAGACGGGCCGGTCCTGTGCCTGACGTCGCTTGGCCTGAGCCATGAGGTCGGCGCACTTGCGGTGCTCGGGCGTCCGGAAGCAATTCAAACGCCCCTCCAACGCTCTCGCCTGCCCGCGCAGTGCGGCGCACTGCGTGGCGAGAGCCCTCGGGATGCCCGGCCTGGGACAGTTCTGCTCGTAAAAGGCGGGGGTGAAGTCGAACGTGTTCGGGTGCGGGCCGTCGCCGCGGTACATCGCAAGCATGCAGCTTTGCGGGTCGGCGTCGAAGCAGATTTTGCACTCCTGATTCGGGACGCATCGCTTGTGCGTGCCGGCCCCGCTCTCGGGCAGGTATGCGTTCGGCGTCCCGTTATTCGTCGTGTGCAGCACCACGTGCGCGTCACAGCCGCCGGGACACGAGCGGCCGTCGTCATACATGGTTAACTTCATCCGGACGGCCCTCTGCGGGGCGGACGCCGTCCAGGCGGTGCACCACATGACGGCTATCAACGCCGGGAGCAGAAAGCGGCGGGAACGACTCCTTCCATCTAACATGCGGTTCTCCTTCTCGTCGGCCGTTTCGTCGGGCGCGGGAAATCCGCGTGACGTGGATGAAGGGTCAGGACAGGCGACACTTGAGGACGGCGAACCAGAAATGTTTGTCGTCCTGAATGTTCCCCTGTGCGTCGAGGCGGAGGGTCTTCTTCGTCACCGAGTCGAGAACGTTCGCGCCGATGACGTCGATCTCCTTGGCCCGCTTCGCCACGACCACGTCGGAGTGGCTCTCGTAGGGGGTCGTCCGGTCGAAGAGCGCCGCGGCCTTCGCGGGCGTCATGTTATTCCCCCTAGCGTAGGCCACGATGTCGCCGACTTCGGGCTGGCCCCCGTCCTCGCCGGTGCGGAAACCCCAGAAGGCGGCGGACTGCGTCCCCGCGCGCCGGGCCTTGATGAAGTGGCGGATGAAGACGGAGTGGCTCTGCGCGAACGGGAACTCGGATTTCTTGAAGCCCGCCCCGCTCATGATCGCCGACATGCCGACCGCCGACCAGAAGTAGCGGTCGTCTTTTATCTCGACCAGCGTGGGCGAGCCCCCGCCGACGGCGCAGTAGTTGGTGAGCACGTACGTGGCGAACGCCACTTCGTCATCCGTGTGCCCGATGTGTGTCTCGTCAGTCCGGAGGTTCCAGGTCGATTCCCCCCAGTGCACCCACTCGCGTTTCGCGGAGTCAACGATGTCTTTAATCGTAACCGGCATACAGTTCTCCTTCGTCGAGGTCAGACGTCCGGCATCGACCGCCGCCCGCGGGCGCCGAACGCCGGCGGCGGCCGTCGTGCCGGCGGCCGTGCGCGCGCCCCTGTCGGGCCGCGGCCGTGCCGCCGAGTTTTGTCCTACTGTCGGGCAAAGCTTGTGAGAACGCGGTCGTCCTGCGACGCGTCCTCGACGGTTGCGTATGGCAGATGAAACTAACCGTGCCCGGTCTCAAACTGCCCGCGGATGAAAATGGCGCCGCCGATTTTACACAGGTCTTTCGGCGCCGCAATCGAAAAGTGTGCGGCGGCGGCGGCCGGGGCGGTGCCGGAGGCCACGACACCCGCGGTGCCGCCGCCGCTTGACCCGGGGCCGGGCCGCGCCTTCAGCCCTGTGTGACGACGAAGGGCAGCTTGACGGTCTTCCCCTGCGGGTTCTTCACGTTCTTGAGCGGGGTCAGCTCGTCGTTCTTCAGCTCCCCGTAGGGGGTGACGTGCAGAGCCCCGCCTTTGTACTCGCAGAGCAGGAAGTGGGGCGTGGCCGACCAGGCGACGTTGTCCGCCTGCGCGCCGCCCGAGAGGCCGCCGGGGCGCACCTCGCCGGCGCCGCCCGTCAGGACGTAGAGGATGTTGTCGCGGGTCAACGCCTGGAGGTTGTGCTCGTGCCCGCTCAGAACCAGGCGCACGCCGCCCCGCCGGAAGAGGGGCACGAGCGTTTCGACCACCTCCTCGGTGTGGCCGTGCTGCGGCCCGTAGCAGAAGGCGGGGTGGTGGAAGAAGGGCACGCGCCAGACGGCGGACGCCGCGCCGTGCGCGTCGGGCAGCGCGTCCTTGACGAACTTGAGGTTGTCGGGCCGCTCGAACGACCGCGGCTGCTGCTTGCGCTGCTTCGACGTGTCGATGGAGACGAACTCGAAGTCGCGGCCGAAGTTGAATTTGTAGAAGAGGCCGTTCTCCTTCACCGCCTCGCCCTCGTCCTGGCTGCCCGAGAGGAACCGCTCGCGGATGTAGAAGTTGTCGAGCAGCTCGGCGTAGTCGTCGCTGAACTCGTCGCTGGCGTCGCCCTCGCTCTCGCCCGTGTCGTGGTTGCCGCAGCTCGGGTAGACGGGGACGCGGTTGATGACGTAGCGGTAGGGCTGGTAGTAGGCGAAGAACCAGTCGGAGTCCGAGCCGCCGCCCGCGTAGATGTTGTCGCCGGTCGTGAGGACGAAGCGGACGCCCTTCTCGGCGACGGCGCGGGCCACCGCCTCGCCCACCTCGCGCTGGCGGGCGGTCTTGGTGGAGGGCTTCTTCACCCCGCGGCCGAAGTCGCCGATGACGGCGAAGGCGAAGTCGGGCGTCGCCTGGTCGGCGCGCGGGTAGGTGCGGAACGTGTTCACGTAGCGCCCCTTGTTCGTGAACATCCCCTGCTTGCCGTTCCTGGTGACCCAGTCGCGCCGCTCCTCGTCGGCCCAGGGGTCGCCTTTGACTTCGAGGCTGTACTCGTACAAGGTGTCGGGCTTGAGCCCGCGCACCCACGCGTGGTTGACCCGCGTCTCGGGCTTGTCGCCGGCCACTTCGACGACGACGGGCTGGCCGCCGCCCTTCTCGCGCACCGTCAGCCGCGCGGGGCCGTAAAAGGTGGAGCTCTCGCCGATGGAGTTTTTGCGCGGCGGGTTGAGGTGCGTCAGGTCTCTGTCTTCGATGACCTTGAAGCGGCCGTCGACCTCGTCGCCGGTCACCTCGAAGAAGAAGGCGCCCCAGGTGATGAGCGCGCTCTCCTCGGTCAGGCCGGCCAGGGTGATGTAAGGCTCTCGGTGGATGTGTGCCATGTTGGCTCCTTTATGAGTCGGGCAAGATTCATTCGGCGGACTTGCGCCCGGCCCCCTCAGGCGGGGGGGGCGTTGAGTATCTGCTGGATTTTGTCGAGCGTGACGGAGGGGATGAAGTCGTGGTCGATCTTCCGCTCCCGAATCCGTTGCGGGTCGATGCGCGACAGGTCGGCGATGTTGGCGTTGCCGTGGCCCGCCTGCCACGCGCTGTGCCAGAGGTGCGCGAGGTAGCGGCAGCCCTCGGTCATCGCCTCGACGGTCTGGGCGCGGAGCGCGTCCCACATCTCGCGCTTGACGGCCGCGGGGACGCGCGTGAACTTCTTCGGCGGGTCGCCCTGGAGCGGGGCGTACACGTCGATGATGGCGTCGGGCGGGAGAATCTGGCCGACCCTGCGCATCAGGCCCACGAGGGCCGCGGCCGCCTCGCCCCCGCTCGTGACCTGCGGGAGCGCGGCCCCGCCGCCCCCGAGGATTTTGGCCCGCACCAGTTCCTTGAGGCCGTTGTCGAGGGCGTGGTTAATCATGTCGGTCTCGAAGGCGCTGTGGACGCCGTTGCCGCGCGGCTGGTTGTGCCGCAGCACCCACTGGTGCGTCTGCTCGTTCTGGACGAGCATGTCCACGCGGTGGTCGGGGTCGCCGTTGTACTTGTAAGTGATGTGGAGCGGCTGGCAGGCGTCGCCGACGTAGTGCGCGAGGATGCCGGCCGCGGTGACGAACCTCACGCGGTCGCCGCCCTCGGCGAACTTCACCATGGCCCTGTAAATCTGGTGGACGCGGAAGGGGAGCAGCCCGCGGCTCGGGTCGTGGGTCGCGTCGTAGTACTGCTGCCACACCCCGACGTCGATGTTCGACGGCTGCGCGCACAGTTGGAGGAGCGTCGTGCCGGCCGGCGCCTGGAAGGACTGGCCGCCGACGTGGAAGGTGACGGCGTGCGGCAGCCCCTTGTCCATGTCGGCGAAGTGGTTCGGGTTCTCGCGGTAGTCGCGGTACTTGGGCGGCTGGTCGGGGCCGGCGTTGCGCCCGCCGTCTGCCCAGTCGGCGTCCTTCCAGAGCGTGTCGGGCGCGTTGGCCAGGTCGGGGAAGTATTCGAGGTTGGCGCCGATCAGCGCGCGGAGGTTCGCGTTCGCCTGCGGGATGGCGTTGACGGCCAGCTCGCCGATGGTGGCGTGGCCGACGCGCCCCCAATACTCCGGCAGCCCCGTGTTCCAGTCGCGCAGCACGTCGAGGTCGAGCTCGCGGCAGACGGTGCTGAGGTTGGTGGCGAGCGCGAGCGCGTGCGCGCGCCCCCGCCGTCCGCCCTGAGCGACGACGGCGTGGCCGCCCCACTGGACGGCGAAGGGTCGGTGGCGCACGCCGCCGCGCGGCTCGCCCCCGGCGCCGGTCGTCACGCAGTCGTCCGCGGCCGGCTCCTCCAGGAACCAGAGGGTGCCGGAGTCGCCGTGCAGCGTGCCGCGGTCGGTCTCGGCCCGCGGCGCGATGAGGAAGTCGGCCACGTAGTCGGAGCCGCCCACGGACTTGTAGCGGTAGAAGAGCCCGACGATCCTGCCCGCCAGCTCGCCCGACGCGCCGCCGCGCGCGCGGACGGGGCAGTCGATGAGGTCGAGCGTCATGCTCCGCGTCGTCAGGTCGAGCGGCGCCTCCAGCGGGCCGAAGCCCCTGACCTGCGTCGTCCAGCGCGAGAGGTCGTCGAGGCGGACGAGGCCCACGTCCGCGTTGGCCTGCACGTAGCCGCCGGGCCAGTCGGCGTAGGCTTTGGTGAAGGGCAGCTTCCCGAGCTGCCGCGCGTCGGAGACGCCGATGCGCTCGCGCTCGCCGCCGAAGTCTGCGAAGACCTCGCGCCCCGGCTCGCCCGCCACGTGGCGATTCGTCAGCGCGTAGACGAGCTTGCCGTCGGTCACGAGGCAGCCGACCGAGCCGAGCTGCTCGCGCCCCTGCTCGAAGGTGCTGACGAGGTAGCCGCCGCCGATGTAGCTCTGCGGGAAGGAGAGGCGGCGCTCCTGCTCGGGCGGCGCGTCGCTCTCGACCACGCGGATGGTGCAGGTGGGCACGACGCGCCCGTCCGGCAGGAAGAGCGCGCGCGGCACCATCTGGTCGGGGCTCGCGGCGAACGCGCCCATCGGCAGCCACTCGCTGACGAAGACCAGCACGCAGGGCCAGGACCAGTCGGTGACGACCGAGTTGTAGAGGGTGCGCTCGCCCTCCGGGTCCTTGTGGGCGGGGTCTTTCGGAGTCCCCGGCGGGTTCTTCGCGTACCAGTCGTCCTCGCGTATGCGGTAGCGGCCGATGGCCGTGGCGACGACGTTGCTGAGGTGCGAGAGGTGCCAGTGGTATGCGTCGCGCGCGTCGAGCAGGTCTTTGATTGAAAGCGAGCTGTACCTGTACGGGGGCGGGAACTTTTTGAGTGTGGTCAAGGGGCAAGGTCTCCTTCCTGGGGGCGCGCGGGCGCGGGTGCGACCGCGCGGCGGAATCAAGGCGGCGTCGCGGCGGCGCGGACGTGGGCCGCCTCGTAAACAGATGGGGCCGTCCGCCAAAACGTTTCGCCCGAAGCCGCGGGCCGAAGGCCCTCAACGGCCGGCCGCCCCGCCCGGGGGCGTCCGCCTCTCGTGGCGCCGCCGCCAGAAGGGCTCGCCCGCCCAGCGCCGTTCGAGCGAGTAGGCGTGGTGGTGACTGAGGAGGTACCGCGCGTAGGCGTCGCCGACGAGCTTCTCGTAAGGGGCGAGCGCGTGGGCCTTCCCCGCGAAGAGGTCGAGGACGGCCGCGGCGGCGTAAAGCCCGCCGCCCAGCGCGGAGCTGATGCCGTAGGAGGAGAGCGGGTCGAAGGCCGCGGCGGCGTCGCCCAGGGCCAGCCAGCCCTCGCCCGCCACGGCGTCGAGCCTTGAGCTTTCTGCGCGGAGGACGTGCGGCCCCGAGAGCGGGCTGTAAGCCCCCGCGCGGACGCGGCGCAGCGTGTGCTCCGTCCGGCCGAGCAGCCCCAGCCACCCCTCCCGCTCGCGCACCTCACGCCCCGCGAGGTCGGCGTCGGTCATGTAGGCCGCCATCAACCTCCCGCCGGGCAGGCGCGCCGAGTACCACCAGCCCGCGGCCGCGGCCTCGACGAGCGTGACGCCCTCTTTAATCCCGCCGCCCTCGCCGGACTCGAACAGGAGCGCCGCGCCGATCAGCCGGTCGTGGCGCACGCGCCGCGCGCCGGCCCTTCGCGCGACGCGGGCCGCGCGCCCGGTCGCGTCCAACACGAACTCCGCCTCGACGGTCTCGGAGCCGGACGGCGTGCGGACGCGGAGCGACCACACGCCGTCTCTTCGTGAGCACTCCGTCAGGCGCGAGCCGTAGCGCCACCGGGCGCCCTCCTCGACGCAACGCGCGGCCAGCGTCGCCTCGAACCTCGTGCGGTCGAGCTGCCAGCCGTGCCCCTGCGTGCCGAAGATGAAGTCGTGCTCGACGGGTTCGGGGCCGC
Organism: Pyrinomonadaceae bacterium; assembly: GCA_036389235.1. Lineage (GTDB taxonomy): Bacteria > Acidobacteriota > Blastocatellia > Pyrinomonadales > Pyrinomonadaceae > QHXN01. The sequence goes on from DASVQJ010000297.1 coordinate 26,457, forward strand.
CCCACACGGAGCGGTTGCCGTAGGAGGGCAGGTGGCCGTCGCGCCGCATCAGCCCGGCGACGCCGAGCCGCTCCAGGGCGGGGCCGGCCGCGGGCGGCAGGCACTCGCCGACCTTGAAGCCGGCCGACGCGCTCGACTCCAAGACCAGCGGCCCGACCCCGCCCCGCGCCAGCGCGACGGCCGCCGCCGCCCCGGCCGGGCCGCCGCCGACGATGACCACGCGCTCGGTACGCGCGCCCAAAGTCGCCTACAGCTCGTCGCGCCTGAAGACGCGGCGGCGCTTCCTGACGGGGATTCCGGCCCTCTCCTCGCCGACCTCCATGGCGGCGGCCTGCGCGCGCCGCGGGGTGTCGGCGCCTTCGGCCATGAGAATCTGCGTCCACGTCGGGTCGCCTTCGCTGAACTCGGGGGCGAGCCCGGTCTCGACCCAGACGCGGTCGGGGAGTCCGTTCTGCTCGTGGTCGTACGGGCCGGGCTGCTCGACGACGACGCCGACCTTGTGCCACATGGCGACGTTCTGGTTGATGCGCGTCTGGTAGGACGGGCCGAAGTAGCGCATCCAGTCCTGCCGGTAGTTGAAGTGCTTGAGGCGCTGGCCGAGCGGCAGGCTCGCGTCGAGCACGCGCTGGTAGGCGAGCGTGCTCAAGACCTGGTTCGGGACGCGCGCGGCCCAGAAGGAGGGCAGGCGCAGGTAGGTGGCGATGTCGTAGCCGGAGAGGCAGCTCGCCTCGTCGGTCTGCCAGGGCACGCCCATCCAGCGCGTGAGCGTGCCGGGGCCGCTCGCCGTGTGCGGGCCGTCGGCGCCGAGCGCCACGCCCGGCGTGAGGATCGGGCCGAAGTCGTCGCGCGGCTCTTCGCCCTCCGGCAGGACGTTCAGGCGGAACGGCTCCTTCCACATGATGCGCTGGCGGAGCGTCCAGGTCAGCTCGATGCCGGGGTGGAACGGGCCGCCGAGGCAGCTTTCGAGGTGGGCCTCGTCGAGCGCGCGCGGCTGTCCGGCCACGGGGTAGTCCTCAAGCGACGCGGGGCGCTCGCGGAACTTCGGGTCGGGGTCGAAGTCGCCGTCGGCCCAGCGGGCCATGCGGCCGTACTGCGTCGGCGTGAGCGCCAGCTCGTCCATCCCGACCTGCGTGAAGTCGCCGAAGGCGTCGCCGTAGAAGGGGGGGATTCTGGCGTCCTCCTCCGGCCCCTTGTTGTCGGCCGGGTCGCGGAACCATTTGAAGAGGGCGTGCCGGGCCTCCGCGGACGCGGCCGAGGGGTCGGCCAGTATCTTCAGCAGTCCCGGCGAGGTCAGGTTCGAAGGCGAGAAGGTGCCGAAGAGGAAGTCCACGCCGCCGTTGACCCACTGGCTGTTGACCAGCCGCTCGAACAGGGGGTAGATGTCGCCCCAGAAGGTCGGCCGGCGCGCGGCCTCCTCCGCCCACCCCGGCTCGCCCGCGAACTCGCGGCAGAAGAGGTCGTAGACCACGTCGTACATCGTCACGACGCCGTAGAGGCCCGGGGCGTAGTTCGGCGGCGTGACGGCGACCATCGCGGGCTCGGCCTCGAAGACCTCGCCGCCGACCTTGACCGTCGCGCGCACGGGGCCGTCGGAGACGTCGTCGTGCCAGCCGTCGTTGTTGGCGAAGGTGGTCGCCGGCGCGTTGCCCTTCGAGGCAGAGTGGCCGAAGCCGCCGAGCACGAGGAGCCGCCCCTCTTCGTCCGTGCGCAGCTCGCCGAGCTGCACCTCGATGCCCATGAACTGGCCGCCGTCGAAGGTCACGCCCGAGGCCCCGCGGCCGGAGATGCTGCGCGGGCCGGGGTCGATGGTCAGCGTGCGGCGGTCTTCGCCCAGCACGTCCTGGTTGCGGTACCTCGCCTCCAGGCCGTACTCGCCGAGGTCCATCGCGTTGTTGAACTGGTACCAGCTCGCCTTGCGGTTGGCGAGGTGGACGCGCCAGGTGATCTCGGCCTCGCCGGCCGTGATCTCGCGCACGGCCCGGCCCGACTCGTCGAGGCCGTAGACGCGGAACCGCGCCGCCTGACGCTTCACGCGCCCCCGCTCGTCCTTGAAGCCGCCGTCGGCGCGCGGCGGCTGGCCCGGCGCCTCCGGCCCGACGAAGTACTCGTCCTCCGAGTTCCCCACGCGGGCGATGCCGAGGCAGGGGTAGACGGCGTAGCGCACAATCTCTTCCATCGGATTCAGTCCTTTCAGTTCGGGCGCGCACGCCGCGCCGCGTCGGCGCGACCTGACCCTAGTCGAGTTTGAACTCGTAGAGGCCGCGCCCGTGTGTCGAGGCGCGGAGCAGTCTGCGCGTCGGGTGAATTTGCAGGTCGAAGACGGGCGCGTCCGGCAGCCCGTTGGGCATCGGGCTCCAGTTGGCCCCGCCGTCGGGCGAGTGCCAGACGCCGATGTCCGCTCCGACGTAGACGTTGGCGGGCGCCGACCTGTCGACGACGACGGCGTTGTGCTCCACGTCGAGCAGGTTCGTGTTCGCGCCGGGCTGGCCGCTGCGCGCCTCCCAGCGCGTCCCGTCGAAGTGCCAGACGTGCCTGAAGTCGCCGACGCCGCCGAAGGAGATGTAGACGGAGCGGAGCTGCGGGTCGGCCCAATCGACGGCCACGTCCGAGATGAGGCCGCTCATGGGGAGCGCGCCGCCCGCCGCGTTGTCAACGCGCGAGACCGTCCACGAGCCGCCCGCCGCCGCGTCCACGCGGAAGACGCGCGAGCCGGTCGTGCCGACGTAGAAGCGCCGGGCCGAGGCGAAGGCGATGGCGAAGATCGCGCCGCCGCCCGGGATGTCCACGACGTTGGCCGGCAGCCAGCTCGCGCCGAAGTTCTTCGAGAGGTAGACGCGCGAGCCCGCGCCGAGCGCGACCAGCCCGGCCTCGGCCGGCGCCGAAGGGTTGTAGGGCGTGCCGACGATGGGCTCGGTCATCAGCTCCCATTTGAACTCCCGCTCCTGCCAGGGCGTGCCGGCCGCGCCGCCGTTGACGTTGCGGTAGATGGTGCCGTTGGCGAAGATGAGCACCTGCTCCGGGTCGGCCCAGTTGATGAGGCAGTAGCCGCCGTCGCCGCTCCCCACGTTGCGCCAGATGGGGCCGCCGCTGGTGGCGGCGGTGCCGTTGTCCTGTAGCCCGCAGAAGATGACGCCGGGGTCGGTCGGGTGCTGCGCGAAGAAGTTCGTGCAGAGGCTCGCGTTGCCGTTGTTGCGGCTGGCGAACGTGCCCGCGCCGCGCGGCGCGCGGTTGAGGAAGAGGCCGCCGTCACAGCCCGCCCACAGCGCGTCGGGGTCGCCCGGCGCGTGGACGAGGACGTGCACGTCGGCGTGCGCGTGCTTCCCGATGGAGACGCCCTGCTGCACCCTGTAGCCCGAGGCCGTGGGCTGCACGCGGCAGCGCCAGATAGACGCGGGCCAGATGGACTGCTCGTTACTGTCGTCGAGGTAGCTGCCGCCGAGGTAGACGATGCCCGCGTCGACCGGGTCGACGGCGACGGCGAGGTCGTAGTCGCCCTGCGACGAGCCGTCGTCTACGGGCAGCACGTTGGGGAGGCCCGTCACCTCCTTCCACGCGCCGCTCACGCCGTCGAGACGGAAGAGGCCGCGCGACCTCCCGTCCGGGTCGGCGACGAAGGCGTAGACGAGGTTCGGGTTGTTCGGCTGGACGGCGAGCGAGATGCGCGCGACGTCCGTCGTCGGGAAGCCGCTGCCGAGCGCCGACCACGTCGCGCCGTCGGCCGAGCGGTAGACCCCGCCGCCGTGCTTCGCCGCGAAGAAACGTTTGGTGCCGCCCGCGCTGGCGACGACCGCGCTCGTGAAGACGCCCGCGCGCCGGCGCACCCACTCCGCCCCTCCGGCCGCCACGGGCACGCGCTGGTAGAGACCCTCGGTCGTCGCGCCGACGACGTTCTCGCGGTCGGACGGGTCGACGGCGAGCGTGTAGAAAGCCTTGCCCGCCAGCGGCGGCGAGCCGGCGGCGGTCGGCTCGGTCTCCCAGTGCTCGCCGCCGTCGTCGGTGCGGATGGGGCCGATGCCGCGGTAGGCCGGGAGCGCGTTGACGAGCCGGCTGTCGAAGATGCCGTGCGTGTCGCCCTCGCCCGTGCCGACGTAGACGCGCCGCGGGTCGGCGGGGTCGAGCGCGATGGCGCCGCAGGCGAGGCTCGTGCTGGCGAACTGCGTCGGGTCAACGTCGAAGGCGTCCATCAGCGAGCGCCAGGAGATGCCGCCGTCGTCGGAGCGGAAGACGCCGCCGTTCGCCGTCGCCGCGTAGACGAGCAGCCCGCCCGGCGCCACCGCGATGCCCGAGACCCGCCCGCCGATGGGCGGACGGCCGTACGCCTGCCCTTCGAGCACGACCGACGGGCCGAGCGCCGTCCAGTTCTTCTGCCCCGGTATGACCGGCCCCGGCGCCAGGCCCGCCGGCGCCGCGGCACCCGCCAACACGCTCGCGGCCTTGCGCCGCTTGTATTCGGACAGCACGTTCACCCAGTGGTCTTCGGGCACCGTGGCGAGCACCTCTGCGCCCGCGCCCGGTTGCAGCGCGCTCGGGAAGGCCGCCCCCGCGGCCACGGCGGCGGGGCCGGCGCCGGGCGCGTCGCGCGCCACGAGCCGCGTGTAAGTCGCCTCGCGCGTCGGCAGGAGCCACCCGCGCGGGCCTCCCTCCTCGCGGTCAAGCCCGCGCCTGCGGCCGGTGATCTTCCGCGGCATCCGCGGCCCGCCGCGCGCGCCCGACTTCGCGGAGGAACTCCCGGACTTCGAAGACGCCCCCGCGGGTTTCGACGCGGCGGCCGACTTGCGGCTTACGCTCTTACGAGACTTCTTTGTGCTCAAGATGAGGTCCTTTACGGTTCGGGGCAGAGTTGAAGACGAAGGACTCGCGCGGCCTACACTGCGCCGCAAGCGGAGTCCCAGAGGGTGCGTGCCGGACACATCCGCCGCCCGTCCGCCCGTCCCCGGGGCGGCCACGTGCGCTGCGCTTGGGTTTAAAGATTTGGCGAACCTTGAAGGTGGAGCAGGTTCCCGGTTGGCGCAAGTCCGACGCGGCGTCTTATAAGCCAGCCGCCGTTTGTTGTCAACGAAATTCGTCCGCGGCCCCCGCGCGGCGCGCGTGCCGCGGGCGGCAACACGCGCCGTGTTATAGTTGCCGCCGCTCTCCTGCGAAACCCGCGGCCGGCCCGGTGTGGGCGCCCGACTCAGTCAGGGAAAACGGATGCTCTACGTGCTCCTCGTGACTTACGGCACGATCTTCTTTACCGAGCTTCTCGGGGACAAGTCCATCTACACGGTCAGCTCGCTCGCGATGCGCTTCCGGTTCGTGCCCGTCTTCTGCGGGCTCTCGGCGGCCTTCATGGGGAAGATGTTCGTCGCCGTGCTGGTCGGCCGCGCCGTCGCCGGACTGCCGGTCACGCTGACGGCCCTCACGAGCGCCGCCGCCTTCTTCTCCGCCGCCTGCTTCATCTGGTTCAAGCGCTCCGACGCAGGCGCGGGCGCGCCCGCGCCCGCGCGCTCGCCCGCGCGCTCGGCCCTCGTGACGTTCGCCGCGATATTCTTCTCCGAGTGGGGCGACGTGGGGCAGTTGACGGCGGCCACGCTCGCCGCGCAGTACAAGACACCTTCCGTGGTCTGGGCCGGGGCGACGCTGGCGCTGATGACGAAGGGCCTGCTCTCGATGACGCTCGGCGTCGGCGTCAGGCGTTACGCGCCGAAGAACGTCCTGCGCTGCGTCTCGGCCGCGCTCTGCCTGGCGATGGGACTGCTCGCGCTGGCCGGTCTCTGGCTGTGAGCGGCGTCGGGTAAGTCTTACGAGCGGGCGCGGGTGAGGCGGGCCGGACTATGCGCGCCGCCTCGGCCTGTTCCGTTTGCGGGGCGTGCTCTTCTTCGGCGGGGCTCTCCTTTTCACGGCCGGCGCGGGCGTGGGGGCGGCGGGTGCCGCGGCCGGCGTGTTGCGCGGGGCGGCCTCCTTCGGCGCCAGCGCCGCGGCCTTCAGCCTCACGGCCTCCGCCTCCGCGGCCGCGATCTCCGCCTCCAGGCCGGCGCGCTTCGCCGAGACTTCGGAGAGCTGCCCGGCGACCTCGGACTTCTCCCGCTCAAGCTGCTCGCGGCGCCGTGCCCTGAGTGCCTCCGCGTCCGTCGTACCGACGGCGGCGACGCTGCGCTCGATGCTCTCGGGTCTGAGGTCTTCGTCCAGCTTGCTGACACGCTCCTGGAGCCGACCCTCGCGGTCTACCACGTCGCGCAACTGCGCGCGCAGCCTCTCGATCTGCACCTCGACCGCGGAGACGTCCTGCGCCGGAGCCGGGATAAACGCGCCGACGACGAGCAACACGCCGATAAAAATGTTCGGCAAGCAATACCTTTTCTTCATGCCAGCACGGCCTTCGTCTGAGAAGTTGAAGTGGACATGTACCGCACCGATTATAGCTCCGCCGGGGGCGGAGTCGCACGCCGGCGTATTAATGTTGTCTGGTTAACGTGAGCGCCTGAGGCGCGCGGGGAAGGTTATTGGCGGAGGAGTGGGGGCAGCGTTGTGGGCGCCGAAGACACGGCCGCGCGACGTCAACACATCCCGGGTGCCGCATTCGGCCGGTTGAGAGCCGCTCCCGGGCGACGCGCCCGGGCCAGGCGCGTCGCGTCGCCGTCGACGAGGTGTGGCCGCCCTACCCGTTCTTCGGCTGCGGAATCTCCAGGTGGTAGCCGGGGTCCAGCGGCGGCGTGAGGAACTTGCTCACGCGCTTGTCGGCCCGGACCGCCTTCTCGAAGGCAGCCTTATTCGTTATCGAAGAGGGCGCCACGTCGAAGACGCATAAAATGCTCGGGTCGGCGGCGTGGTGGGAGATTTTCGTCGGCCCGACGGCTAAAATTTTCGCCTCCATCGCGGCCTTTATCTCGACGGGGGTCTTCTTCGCCTTCTTCGCCTTCACGTACTCGTCGATCACCAAGTCGCCGGCCGCCGCGTAGAGCTTCTTCTGCGCCGCCACGCTCGTGGCCTCGATGTTGTTGAACATCACCCGCGCCTGCTCGGACGGCGTGCGCGCGGTGGAAGAGATTAAAGCGCTGCTGAGCCCCGCCGCCTGCAAGATGTCCTCAAGCACCTTTAGCGAGAAGTTCGTGACGCTCTCCTTCTTGGCGTTCTTGCCGAAGCTGATCTCCACCGGCATGGGTTCGTCTCCTACGATGTTCGAGCGTTAACGTGAGGCGAAGAGACCGGGCGGGCCGGGTCGCTTCACCAGATGGGTCGCGCGCGTGGCGCGTGAAGTAATAGGTGAAGCGTCCGGGAATGTCAAGAAGAAGCTGCTTGATATACCCGACGCAAGCTCGAACCAGAATTCGTCCTGCCGGTGGCGGACGCGAAGTGACCGCGTGAGCGCTATAATGTCGCCGACCAATTTTGATCTCGGGTGACAATCCCGGCAGGGGGACACATACCATGAGCACGCCTCTGAACATGCACGCGGCGCGGAGCGCAATGAACCGCGACCCCGAGCTTCGCCAATGGGCCGAGCGGTGGCTGAAGGAGAGGGAGCGGGCCGCGCGGCCGGAGATGACCGACGAGGAGTTCGAGAAGCACTGGACGTACGTCCGCCCCGAGACGATGCACGAGGGGGCGGTCGAGGCCGTGACCGCCTACATGCAAAGCCGCCAGTAGTCAGCCCGCCGACAGCGAACGCTGGCGCCGCCGCTAATCGTGGTCGGACGCCCGTTTCCAAAACAGGCGCTCGCGAGATAGTTTTCCGAAGCGCGGGGAATCATGATACGAAGGGTGTAGACGTTCTACGTGCCGGGGGTGTAGAATATCTACATGGCCCAGACGACCGGCTACCGGGACCGGATCGAACTACTCCAGGGGACGCTCGACCTGCTCGTCCTCCAGACGTTGCAGTGGGGGCCGCAGCACGGCTACGGCATCAGCCAGGCCATCCGGAATAACTCCGGCGACGTGCTCCGCGTAGACACCGGCTCGCTCTACCCGGCCCTGCACCGGCTCGAGCGCCAGGGCTGGGTCTCCTCGGAGTGGAAAGTCTCCGACAACAATCAGAGCGTCAAGGTTTACAGGCTCACGGCCGGG
>DASVQJ010000298.1:0-49587 GCA_036389235.1 Pyrinomonadaceae bacterium
CCGAGTAGTTGAGCGGGGCCTTGACGCCCAGGGCCAGGGTCATGGCCGCGGCGAAGAGCAGCAACAGCAGGCCGCTCAGCAGCGCGGACGCGCGCGTGTAAAGGCCGAGTATCAGCCCGAGCCCGAGCGCCACCTCTGCGATTGTGGCGGCCCACGCCAGGGCCGGGATCAGGCCCGCGGGCGCGAACCAGTTGAGCGTCGCCGTGTAGGCGGTGAAGTGCGCGAAGTCACCCCACGCGACGCCCGGCTCGCCGTAGGCACCCCACAGGCCGAAGCGGTCGGCGACCGCCGACAGGAAGGCCGCCCCCAGCGCGAGCCTCAAGAGAACCGTGCTGTACGCCGTCAGTCTCTTCGTCATCTCATCACCTCCATATCCCACAAGCTAGGACAGTCCTTGCAAGGACTGTCCGGTTAAATTTTTTACCGCGCCTTCTCCCGCGCCTCCTCCAGCAGCCGGATCAGAGTACCGAGCTTGCGCCCGCCCAGGTGGCCCAGCAGTTCCTCGGTCAGCTTGAGGACGGGGGCGTCGATCTCAGCCACGAGCCTGAGCCCCTCGGGGGTGACGCGTGCGACGATGACGCGGCGGTCTTTCTCCTGCCGCTCACGGCTCACGAGGCCCCTCGCCTCCAGTCTGTCGAGGAGTTTAGTCACGTCCGGGTCGCGCGTGATCATGCGCTCCCCGATCTCGCGGCAGATGAGCCCCTCGGCCCCCGCGCCCCGGAGTATGCGCAGGACGTTGTACTGCGGGAGGGTGATCTCGTACGGCTTCAGGAGTTCGGCCTCCCGCCACTGGAACTCCCCGGCCGTGCGGAGGATGCTGACGAAGGCCTCGTCCTCCGGGCTCTCGAAGGGCTTCGTCTGCTTGATCTCGTCCTGTAGCTTCGTCATGCGGGAGGAACAATACTCCTTACAAGGAATATCTGTCAAGGACTTTTTTGGGTTAGGGCCGCTTCTTCAGGTTGCAGACTCTGCCGGCTCGCCGATGCGTTGAGGAAATAGATCGGACATAGTACTAATACCGCGAAGCCGAGAGCGATTTATGGCACGCCCCGCCCAACAACGGCAGGTACACGGCCCGCGACACGGTTGCTCTCATGTAAATCAATCGGGCCGGCGGGCGGCTGATGACGGGCGTGAGGCGCTTCCCATCGAAATCCGATTTGACCTTTGAAACATGACCAGTAACGCGCTACTCGGAAAACTGTTGAGCGAACACAAATTGGCCGATCACAGGGGAGGAGGTCTGTTCACCTGCGGGTGTTTTTTGATTCTGCCATTTATTTTCGGCCTGTGGGGGCTGATCGCGTCTTTGACTTACGCCCGCGAGACGGCCGACGCCGATTTAGGGTTCTATTTTTCACTCGCCCTCGCCGCCGCCAGTCTCGGGTTATTCGGGCTTTTCGCTCTCGTGTCCCGCCTTTCGCCCGCCTGGTTGAAGAGGTATAAGCTCGAAATTTATGAACGCGGCTTTGTCAAAAAGGATTTATTCAAAACCCGGACCTGCCTGTGGGGCGAGATCAGGGGGGTCAAGCCGCGGCTGCTGGTCTACGACAAGGCGAGCCTTAACACGCCGCCCGGCGAGTTCGGAAAGCTCGGGGAAGATACCAGAGAGAGAGGCGTCTACGAGGTCTATACAAAAGACGGCGGCAAACTTACCGTCGGCCGCAGGTACGTGGACATCGAGCGGCTCGACGAGCGACTCATCCCGTTTTGCAATGAGACCCCTGATTGGTAACGAAGCACACTCGGACGACGCGCCTGAGCGTCCCGGCCTTGTAGATGCAGGCTTTTGTAGAACTTTCCGGATGTGGGAATACCTTCTTCAACCGAGCTGCCGGCGGAAGCGCCACACGCTGACGCCGACCAGCAGCGCGGCGAAGCCCGCGAGCGCGAGGAAGTACGGGTAGAGCACTTCGAGCCCGACCCCCTTGAGCATAATCCCGCGCGAGATGACGGCGAAGTGGCGCACGGGGTTGAGGTACGTGAGCGGCCGTAGCCAACCCGGCATCGCCTCGACCGGCGTCATCGCGCCCGAGAGGAGCGCGAGCGGCGGGTTGACGAAGAAGCCCATGAGCTGGGCCTGCTGCTGCGAACGCGAGAAGGTGGCGAGGAACGTGCCGACGCCTATCCCGGCCGCGATGCAGAGCAGCCCCGCGAAGAAGAGCAGCACGAGGCTGCCGCGCACCGGCACGCCGAAGACGAAGCGCCCCAGCCCGAGCGCCAGCCAGACGTCGAGCGAGAGCAGGATGAAGAGCGGCGCGACCTTCGCGAAGACTATCTCGGTGCCGCCGGCGGGCGTCATCAAAAGCTGCTCGACCGTGCCCGCCTCCTTCTCCCTCACCATCGCGGCCGCCGAGACGAGCGAGCCGTTCAGGACGAGCAGCACGCCCACGATCCCCGTGATGATGAACCAGTCGTCGCGCAGGCCCGGGTTGTAGAAGAGGGAGACGCGCGCCACCGCCCCGGCCCGCTCCGCCCGCGCGCCGCCGACGCCGACCGCGGGCGGGGGGGCGTCCGCCGCGCGGCGGGCGTTGAAGGCGGCGATGACCCCGGCCGCGTAGCCGCCCGCGATCTGCGCCTTGTTCGAGTCCACGGCGTCGACGAGCAACTGCACGCCGGCGGTCTCGCGCCGCGCGCGGCTCCTGGCGAAGTCGTACGGCACGACGAGCCCCGCGTCCAGGTCGCCCGCGTCGAGGGCGCGTGCGAGCGCGCCCGCCGACACGTAGAGCCCTTCGACGCGGAACGTGTCGCTCTCCGAAAAAGCGGACACCACCTCGCGGCTCTCGGCCGTGCGGCTCTCGTCGACGACGCCGAGGCGCAGGTCGCGCACCTCCGGGTTGAGCGCGAAGCCGAAGACGAGTATTTGCAGCGTCGGCGGGACGACGAGCGACGCGACGAGCCGGTGGTTGCGCCCCGTCTGCCTCAACTCCTTCACGAAGAGTGCGAAGAGCCGCCCCGTCGTCAACCTCTGTAAGAAGTCCCTCACGCCTCCACCTGCATGCGCCGCGTGCGCAGCCACGCGACGAAGAAGAAGAACCCGCCCAGGGCCGCGAGCACGGGCGGGGCCTCCCACACGGCCGGCCAGCCGCCGCCGCGCAGGAAGGCGTCCCGCGCGACCTCGATGTAGTAGCGTGCCGGCACGAGGTTCGAAATCCAGCGCACGCCCCCGGGGATGTTCGAGACGGGGAAGATGAAGCCCGAGAGCAGGAACGAGAGGAGGAAGGCGCCGAGCTGCGTCGCCTGGATGGCCGCCGCTTGGTTCGGGATGGCCGCGCCGATCATCACGCCGAACGAGACCGTGGCGAAAAGGTAGAAGAGGGTGCTCAACAGCAGCGGCGTCACGTCGCCCGCGAAGCGCAGCCCGAAGAGCGTGTAGGCGACGAAGAGCAGGAGCAGCCACTCCGCGAAGGCGACGCACATGAAGCCGAGCACCTTCCCCAGAAGGTACTCGTGCGCCGAGATGCTCGACACGTAGACTTGCAGGATGGTCTTCTGCTCGCCCTCGCGCGAGACGGCCAGCGCGGCGAGGAGCGGCGGGAAGAGCGCGAGCATGACGGCGAAGGCGCCCGAGCCGATGTACTTCCTCGACTCCCGGCCGGGGTTGTACCAGAAGCGCACCTCGGCGCGGACGGCCGGGCGCGCCGCGGGCGGCGCGGGTCTCGCCTCCGAGACGAAACTCTGCGTCAGCACGGCGGCGACGGCGCGGACGCGGTTCGCCGTGTTGGCGTCCGACGCGTCCACGAGCCACTGCGCCTCCGCGCCCCGGCCGCGCAGAAGGTCGCGGCCGAAGTCGCGCGGGATGACGACGACGGCGCGCGCCTCGCCGCGGTCGAGCGCCTCGGGAGGCCGCCGCCCCGCCGCGAGCGGCACGACGCGGAACGTGAGCGACGAGCCGATGGCTTCGACGTAGCGGCGCGAGAGCGGCGAGCCGTCGAAGTCCTGCACGGCGACGGGCATCCCCGTCACGGTGAGCGAGATCGCCGTGCCCAGCAGTGACAGCAGCGCGAGCGGCAGCGCGAGCGCGAGCGCGAGCGTCAGCCGGTCGCGGAAGATCTGCGTCAACTCTTTACGGGCCTGCGCGATGACGCGCCGCATGAAAAGCTCCCCTCCCCTTAGTCCTCCGACGCCACCTTGCCCTCGCGCCGCGCGCGCTCGACCGTGGCGATGAAGACGTCTTCGAGCGAGAAGCGCTCGCGGTGAGCCCTCCTCACGGCGACGCCGCCGCGCGCGAGCCTCTCGGTCAACCTCCTGATTCCCTCCTCCTCGCCGTCGTCCACGATGACGTGCAGGCGGTCGCCGAAGAGTGAGACGCGCCAGCGCTCCGTCTCCGCTTTAAGGAGGTTCGCGGCGCGCTGCGGGTCGTCGGTCAGGAGTTCGACGAGTGTGCCCGTCTGCGCGGCCTTGAGCTGCGTGGGCGACCCTTGCGCGACGAGTTCGCCCGCGACCATGAGGCCGAGTCGGTTGCACTGCTCGGCCTCTTCCAGGTAGTGGGTGGTCACGAGGACGGCTACGCCGCGGTCGGCCACCTCGTTGATCATCCGCCAGAAGGCGCGGCGGGCCAACGGGTCAACGCCCGAGGTCGGCTCGTCGAGGAAGAGCACCGACGGCTCGTGCATCACGGCCGCGCCGAAGGCCACGCGCTGCTTCCAGCCGCCGGGCAGCGCGCCCGTCAACTGCCCGCCCCGCCCTTCGAGGCCGGAGAAGGAGAGCGCCCAGCGCTTCTTCTCCTCGCGCTCCGCGCGCGGCACCCCGTAGACGCCCGCGAAGAACTCAAGATTTTCCGCGACCGTCAGGTCGTCGTAGAGCGAGAACTTCTGCGACATGTAGCCGACGCGCCGCCGTAAGGAACTCGAACGCAGGCTCCCGCCCTCGCCCGCGAGCGCGACGCGGCCGCCCGAAGGCGCGACGAGTCCGCAGAGCATCTTGATGGTCGTCGTCTTCCCCGCGCCGTTCGCGCCGAGCAGCCCGTAGATTTCGCCGTAACGGACTTCCAGGTTGACGCCCTTCACCGCCCGGAAGTCGCCGAACGTCTTTCGCAGGTCTCGCGCTTCGATGGCGACGCCGTCGCGGCCTGCGCCCCGCGCGCGCCGCTTCGCGGGGAACGGCGGCACCTTCGTCTCGCCTTCGAGCCGGCGCAGGACGGAGACGAAGGTGTTTTCGAGCGTCGGCTCGCCGGCGCGGAGTTCGGTCACCTCTATGCCCCCTTCCGCGAGGGCCACGCGCACGTCGCGTTCGCCTTGCGCCGCGTCGCGCACCATCACGTCCAGGCGGTCGCCGAAGCGCTGCACATCACCCGCGCCCCCCGCCCCGCCCAGGACTTCTTCGGCGCGCGCGAGGTCTGCGGCGCGCACCTCAAGGCGCATGAGCCCGAGTCCGCGGCGCAGTTCGGCGGGCGAGCCTTCCGCGCGGATGCGCCCCGCGTGCATGAGCGCGACGCGGTGGCAGCGCTCGGCCTCGTCGAGGTAGGGGGTTGCGGCGACGATGGTCATCCCCTCGGCGGAGAGGCGCGCGAGCGCGTCCCAGAACTCGCGCCGGGAGACGGGGTCGACGCCCGTGGTCGGCTCGTCGAGCAGCAGAACCTTCGGCTCGGCGACGAGGGCACACGCGAGCGCGAGCTTCTGCTTCATCCCGCCGCTCAGGCGCCCGGCGAGACGGCCCTTGAAGCGATCCATGTCGAACGCGCGCAGGTAGCGGTCGCCGCGGCTCTCGATCACCTCCCTCGAAAGGCGGCGCAGCTCGCCGACGTAGCGCAGGTTCTGGGCGACGCTCAAGTCCGGGTAGAGGCTGAACGCCTGCGTGAGGTAGCCGACGTAGGCGCGCGCGGCGCGCGCGGTGCGCCCGAGCATCAGCGCCTCGCCGCCCGACGCACGCATCACCCCGCCGAGGATTTGGAAGACGGAAGTCTTGCCCGCGCCGTCCGGGCCGATGAGCCCGAAGATTTCACCCCGCCGCACGTCGAAGCTGACGCCGTCGACGGCCAGTGTCTCGCCGTAGCTCTTTCTGAGGTCGCGCACGCTGACGGCGGCGGGGGCGTTTTTGTCTTCCGCGGGCTCGGGACTTGTGTCCGGTGAAGTTGCAGGAAGGTCGGCCGTCGTCGCGCTCATGACGCGCGCCTCGCCGAGGGCCAGTGCTCGCCCTGAACCAGAATCTCGCCGTCGGCGGGCATCCCCGGCTTGGCGAAACCGGCGCCGCTCTTCAGTTGCAGGCGCACGCCGAAGACCTGGCGGACGCGGTCGTCGCGGAAGTACGTGTTCTCGGGCGTGAAGGAGCCTTGCGGGTCTATGCGAGCGACGTATGCTTCGACCGGCCGGCCCGGGTTCGAGTCGAGAAAGATGCGCGCGGGCTGCCCCACGCGGACGCGGCCGATGTCGCCCTCGGGCACGAATGCGCGCAGGTAGACTTCGCCGAGGTTGACGACGGTGGCGACCGGAGTCCCCGCGGAGACGACCTCGCCCGGCTCGGCCGCGCGGGTGGCGATTGTGCCGCCGAAGGGCGCGACGATCTCAAGGTCGCGGCGGTTGGCCCGCGCCTCCTCCAGTTGCGCGAGTGCGCGCCCGCGCTCGGCCCGCGCGGCGTCGATGTCGGTCTGTGCCTGCGCGATCTGCTTCCGGATGGCCGCGGCCTGCGAGGAGCGTATGCCGGGGTTGACGGAGCTCGCGCGCGCGCCGGTCAGCGCCCCGCGCGCGGCCTCGACCTGACGGCGCGCGGCGGCGACCACCGCCGCCTGCGCGTCCGCGGCCGCCTGCGCCTGCCTGCCGGAGCGTTCGGGAACGTCCCCCGTGCGGACGAGCCGCGTGAACTTCTCCGCGTCGTAGCGCGCCTGGCCGTAGGTGGCCTCGGCCTGCGCGAGCTGCGCCTGCGCCGCCGCGACCTGCGCCTCGGCCTGCCGCACGCGCCCCGCGGCGTCTATGCGCGCCTGCTCCACCGCGAGGCGGCCCTCTTCGAGCTGCTCTTCGAGCACCGCGATCTGCTGCTCGGCGCGCAGCACACGCGCGTCCGCCTGCGCGACGGCCGACTCGGCCTGCCCCTCCCGCGCCCGCACCTGCTCGTCGTCGAGCGTGGCGATCACCTGCCCGGCGCGCACCTCGTCGCCCTCGCGCACCGTGATCTCGCGTATGCGGCCTGAGGTCTTGGCGGCCACGGCCGCGTCGTCGCCCTCCACGCGGCCGCTCACGGCCACGACATTCTCCGGCACGTCGGGCCGGCGCAGGAACAGGTACCAGACGAGGAGCCCGGCCGTGAGTGCGACCAGCACGACCGGCGCCACGCGCTTCAGCCTGTGCCGCGCGCCGCCGGGCCGGGCCGCGTTCGCGCTGCCTTCGCCCGGGCCGTCTCCGACCTGGGACGCCTCCCGATCTTTTCGGGCGCCTACGTCGTCGGGCGTGCGCGGCTCGACGCGTCCGACATTCCCCCCGGCGATGATTTCGGTTCGTCCGCTCACACTGCCCCCCACACTCGCGCCGTGCCGACGCCCGCTCACCCTTCACCGTGGCAACCAACGGAAACCCGGAACCATGTTAGAGAGATGCCGTCTTGAGACAAGAGCCATTTTTGCCGTCTATCCGAGACCATTGTTCCGATCAGGCGGTGCCGCGAAGGCGGGCCGGATGTGTCAGACGCCGCCCCGCCGCGCCAACCTGCTCCGCCCGCCGAGGCAGGCGCGGACGGCGGCCGCAAGCTGCGCCGCGCCCCACCGGATTCGCCCCTCGTCGAACGCGGCGTAGCCGAGCACCACCGCCGGGCGGCCGGGCTTACCCGCGTAGAACAGTGACATGGGCCGCGCTTCCACGCCGCGCGCGGCCGCCGCGCGCACGAGCTCCCTGTCGTCGAGCCCTTCGGGGAGCCAGGCGTTCAGCTGGAGGCCGGCGTCGGTCGGCTCCGCCTCTAGCAGGCCGCCGCACTCATCCGCGAGCGCCCCGAGGAGCGCCACCTGCCGCGCGCGGTAGAGGGCACGCATGCGGCGTATGTGCCGGCCGAAGTGCCCCTCCTCGATGAAGTCGGTCAGCACCGCCTGCTCGACCGTCGGCGAGTGGCGGCCCGCCATCGCGCGCGCCGCGACGAAGGCGTCCACGAGCGCGGGCGGGACGACCATGTAGCCCAGCCGCAGCGACGGGAAGAGGAATTTGCTGAACGTCCCGAGGTAGATGACGCGGCCGTCGCTGTCGATGCCCTGGAGCGAGGCGAGCGGGCGCCCCTCGTACCTGTACTCGCTGTCGTAGTCGTCCTCGACCACCCACGCGCCCGCGCGGCCCGCCCAGTCGAGAAGCGCGAGCCTGCGCGACAGGCTCATCGTCATCCCGAGCGGGAACTGGTGCGACGGCGTCACGTAGATCAGGCGCGCCCGCGGCTCCAGTCCGGCGCCCGCGGCGACGTCAATCCCTTCGCCGTCAACGGGGACGTAGGCCAGACGCGCGCCCGCGGCGATGAGGGCCGAGCGCGCCCCGGGGTATCCCGGCTCCTCCATCCATGCGGCGTCGCCGGGGTCGAGGAGCACGCGGGCGATGAGGTCGAAGGCCATCTGCGCCCCGTCGACCACGATGACCTGCTCGGGCGCGCAGCGCACCGCGCGCGCCAGCCCCAGGTAGGACGCGACCGCGCGGCGGAGCGGCGCGTGACCCTGCGGCTCCCCGTACCCGAGCAGCGTGTCCTCCGGGTCGCGCCAGTGCTTCGCCAGGAGCTTAGACCAGATGTCGGAGGGGAAGGCGTCGAGCGCGGGCACGCCCGTCTGGAACGGGCGCACCGGCTCGGGCGCGCGCGGCACCAGGGGCGCGAAGGCGGCGAACGCCTTTCCGCGCTCCGACAGCACGACCCCCTTGGCGCCCGTCCGCGGCATGCTCCGCGTCACCGTCTTGACGTTGAGGAGGTCTTCCGGCAGCGCCCGCGAGACGTACGTCCCCGACCCGACCTGGCCCTCCAGGTAACCTTCGGCGAGGAGCTGCTCGTAGGCGTTGACGACCGTGTTGCGGGAGACGTTCAGCTCCGCCGCCATCTCGCGCGTGGATTGCAGGCGGGTGCCCGGGGCCAACTGCCCCGCGAGGATCGCCCGGCGCAGAGAGTCGTAGAGCTGCCGGTAGAGCGGCGTCGGCGATGCGGCGTCGAGGGCGATCAGCCCGTTAGGGATGGAGGAGGAGAACTTGGCCATCGCGAGAATCCCGGGTCCGAACCTGGTTCAAAATTTAGACCCTCATTGTAAGCCCGTCCGGCCCGCCCCGGTAGAACCCCACGCCTTCCGCCGGGTTCTCGGTCGGGCGTGCGACGCGCGGGTGCGGCCGGGCGGTCCCGGGCATGACTCTTAGCCCGGCGGCGAAAAACTCTTGTTACATACCGTGTGGTATGTAAGTATACCGGGGCGGCGGCCGCCGGGCAAGCCCCGGCCCGCGCGCGCCGGCCGTCGACCCGGCCGGGGTATTATTTACGTCGCGCCCCGCGGCGGCGGTTACGGAGGCCGCGCCGCGGGGTTATGATGAACGCCTATGCGGCCCGACAAGAGGTCTGAGCGGAGAAGAAGGCGGCCGGACGAGCGGCCGGGCGAGATCGCCGCGGCGGCGCTCGAACTCTTCACGCGGCTCGGCTACGCGGGGACGAGCATCGACGCCGTCGCCGCGGCGGCCGGGGTGACGAAGGGCGCCGTCTACCACCACTTCGACAGCAAGGAGCGTCTGCTCCTCGCGGCGGTGGACTCGCGCCTGCAGGCGGCCTTCGTGAAGGTGGACGAGGCGCTGGCGGGCGCCGGCGACAGGCCCGCGCTCGAACGGATTAAGCTCATCCTCGGCGCGGCGTGGGAGCTCTGGTGCTCGCGCGGCTTCAGCGGCCTCCTACACCTCGCGCTGTTCGACCCCGGCGAGTCCGTCCCCGAGATACGCTCGGCCTTCATGCGCCACGGCCCGCGCAAGGGCTGGCGCTACATCTCGGCCGAGATAGCGGCCGGACAGCGCGCGGGCGAGATACGCGCAGACCTCGACCCGGAGGTGACGGCGCGCCTCGTCACGAGCGGGCTGGCCTTGCAGGCGCTGTTGCTGTGTCGGGGGGGCGGCGCGGGAAAGCGCCGCGTCTTCGAGGAGACTTTCGAGTTGTTGAAGTGCGTCCTGTCCGCCGAGGAGCGCCCCGCCTCCCGGAGAAGAAGTAGTAAGTCCTCAACCTGAACGCGACTACCCCGACGCCGTGCCTTGCCTCTAAGGCACTCCCCTCTAGTCGCCCCGCGCCGTACACTTCGTGCCCGCAGCTCGGTAAAACAACACGCGCGCCCCGCGCGACCGCCGACGATCTCCGGCGCGGAACCTAAAGGGGGTCGCGCGCCTCCGCCGGAAGTGGTCTCAAATTGGCGGAGAAAATGGCACTTTTCGGCAGGCTGGTCTTCACTATAATCGGCCGCAGGAAGAAGCCTTTGAGAAGTGCTTTGCTGATTAATCAACCGGAGGAGGAAGTATGGAGACACGTTTCGACGCGGAAGTCGCGCCGGGCGCCTTCCAGGCGATGATGGCGCTGGAGCAGTACATTCACGGTTGCGGGCTCGAAGAGTCTCTGATTCATCTCGTCAAGCTGCGCGCCTCGCAGATCAACGGCTGCGCCTACTGCCTCGACATGCACTGGAAGGATTTGCGCGCCCTGGGCGAAGGGGAGCAGCGGCTCTACTCGCTCGACGCCTGGCGCGAGTGCCCCTACTACACGGGGCGCGAGCGGGCCGCGCTGGCGTGGGCCGAGGCCGTGACGCTCGTCACGCAGGGCCACGTGCCCGACTCGGTCTACGAGGAGGCGCGCGCGCACTTCAGCCCGAAGGAGCTGGCCGACCTGACGCTGGTCGTGACCACGATCAACGCCTGGAACCGCATCGCCATCGCGGCGCGCACGGAGCCCGGCACCTACCAGCCGGCCAAGGCGCGCGGGGCGAAGGAGGCCGCCTAGGCGGCCCGAGAAGTTATCGGGTAAGGGGGTGCACCGTGTCTCAAATGTCTATCAACCACCCCGCGGCCGGCGCGGGCGCACGTCGCACCTCCTTCACGGGGACTATTGCAGTTGGCAGTTGAGTGTAAACGGGCACGAGTTAACACAGAGACACGGAGACACAGAGATACGGCTTGTTGTCTTATAACTTCGAGCCGTGTGTCTGTGTCTCCGTGTTGAAAGCTCACTTCATATCCACTCGGATGAGAACCGCTTTAGTGTATGTTCCGGATCAGGCACATTGACCACGTCGTCATACGCGCGCGCGACCTGGGGAGGATGGTCGGCTTCTACCGGGACGTGCTGGGCTGCGCCGTCGATAAGCGGAGGGACGACCTCGGGCTCGTCCACATGAGGGCCGGCGCAAGCCTCATCGACTTAATCTCGGTCGACGGCGAGCTGGGCCGGCGGGGCGGGGCGCCCCCGGCCGAAGAGGGGCGCAACGTGGAACACCTCTGTCTGCGCGTGGACCCGTTCGACGAGCCGGGGCTCCGCGCGCACCTCGCCTCACACGGCGTCGCGGCGGGTGAGACCCAGTCGAATTACGGGGCCGACGGCGAAGGCCCCTCCCTCTATATCAGAGACCCCGAGGGCAACACCATCGAGCTGAAGGGGCCTCCGGTCTAGGCGCCGAGCCGCCGCCGACCCGCTAGCCGGACGGGGCCTGAGTTTCGAGCGTCCGCTTCATGATGGCGGCCCCCTGCTCCACCAGCGCCCCGACCGGCGCCGCCACCTCGTGCGGGAGAACGTCCGTGACCCAGACCAGACGCGTCCGCCCCTCGCCTTCAGCGAAGACCTGCATTGACGCGTTGTGGTGGGTCGCCCGCCCGCCGACCGCGGCGTAGGAGAAGCGCCGGAGTCCGTCGTCGAGGTCAACGATCAGCTCGCGCACGACCATCCCGTTGGCGAAGGTCACGACGCGCGACTCCCCTTCGAGTCGGGCGTCGGTGACCAGGCCCGGCACAAGCCGCCGGTGGACGGCCCCGACGTCGCGGACGGCCGCCCAGACGTCCCGGGGCGGCGACTCGATCAGGATTTCCTTGTAGATTGCGGCCACTCTTCCCCCCATTTTAAGCCCGCCCCGACCGGACGTAAGGCCGTTCAATCTTTCACCCGCGTGTCCGTCGCGACCCAGTTTACTTCCCAGGTCTTGCCCCCGTCGTCCGAGAACGCCTGCTCGAACCGGCAGGAGTTCGGGGTGATGTCCGAGATCACGAACCGGACGAGGATGGCCCGGCCGTTGAACGTCTCCTGGTCGTAAAACTCGCCCCGCCCGTTCTTGAACTCGCCGATTGTGGGCTGGGCCATGACGCCGCTGTCGGCGTTGGCGAAGTTGAGGCTCCACTGGCGGGATTGCGGGTTGTACAGGCGCAGGCTCAGGCCCTCGAAATGGCCCGCCGGCCCGTCGGCGACAAGTTCGACCAGGTTGGCGCGGCCGTTCCAAACCTTCCGCACGACGGTGGTGCCTTCATATTCGACCCAGGTCGTCGAGCCGGTTAAGGGATTCAGCAGGCGCCTGAGGTGAGTTTTCCAGGTGCCGATCTCGAAGTCGAAATCATGCTGCCCGTCCCGTCCCGCCGAACTGCTCCGGGGACCCGTTCCCGGCGCCTCCGGCTTCGTCTGTGCGAGGCCCCCGGCGGGTTGCAAGACGACAGCCAGGCCGCACATCAGGAGGATAGTTCGCAACCGGATGTACTTCCGACGACGCCCGGACTCGACTCGATAACGGCTGGCCCCTGCTACCACGGCTGACCTCCTCAGTCGGTGCGCGACGGTCTAATCTTTAACCCCGCGGAGGGGAATATAGTCCGGGCCATGAACTCGGGCAAGAAGGAACCTTTAGGTAACCATAGCCGCGCGGGAGGGAAATCCGGCGTGGAAATCACCCCCGCGTCGCCGGGCGCGGGAGATTACGGCCGCGTCCTGTTCGCGCCCTCCGGGTTCCTCGCGTCAACAACCTTGTCGCTGAATATCGCTTTGTAGAGCCGGTCGGCGGTGTCGGCATCGAGGCCCTTGAGCCGCACGAACTGCCGGAGCGACGCGTCCCTCTTTCTCATCCTGACGTAGGTCATCCCCAGGTTATAGAGCGCGGTGGCGTAATCCGGCCTGAGCGCGACGGCGCGGTCGAAGCGGTCGGCCGCCTGCTTATACCGCCCCATGTCGCTGAGCAGCACGCCCAGGTTGTTGTAAGCCTCCGCGTAATCGGGGCGGAGCCGGATCGCCCGCTCGTAATGCTCGACCGCCTCCCGGTACTGCTTCAGCCTGTAGTGCGCGGCCGCCAGGTTGTAGTGCGCCGTGGCCGAGTCGGGGTCGAGCGCGACGGCCCGCCGCAGATACTCGACGGCCTCCCCGTGGCGGTTTAAAGAGCCGTAGGCCACGCCGAGGTTGCCGTACGTCGCGGGCAGTTGAGGGTCGATGCGGAGCGCCTCCCGGTATGTCTCGACGGCCCGCTCGTACCGGCCGAGGTCGAAGTAGAGTGCGCCGAGGTTGTTGTAGGCGTCGGCGAGCTTCGGGTCGAGTCGGACGGCGCGCTCGAAGCACTCGGCGGCCTTCTCCGTCCTGCCCGAGTCGGCGTAGGCCCGGCCCAGGTCGTTGAGGGCGCGGGCGTAGTTCGGCTCAAGGCGGAGCGCCCGTCGGAAAGAATCGATGGCGTCGTCGTAGGCGTTCGTTCTGTAGTAGGCGACGCCGAGGTTGTAGTGAATGAGGGCGTTGGAGGGGTCGTAGCCGGCGGCCCGCCTGAACAGCGCGACGGCCTCCGCGAGCCGCCCGGCCTTGCCCTGCGCCACGCCCGACGCGTTGAGCCGCTCGGCCTCCTCCTCGGGCCGCCTCGCGCCGGCCGAAGACCTCTCGCCGCCGTCCTGCGCCGCGGCGGGCGGGTCTTGCCGCGCGGCCTGTAGTCGGGGGTGCGCTACGCCGCGCCCCGCGGCCGCGGCCGGGAGAATCAGAAGGAACGTGACGAAACAGAAGACAGTACCCTTGAGCATTACCCTAACCTCCGGGTTCGTTCGAACCGGCCCCTCCCGCCGGCCTCCGCCAAGAAAAAGCGGGGGGCTCGTGCCCTCCGAAACGGCCCCGCGCGGCGGGCGGGGCAAGGGGATGGACTCCGCCGCGAGCCGCGCGCAGTTACGCCGCCCCCTGGGACCGGGCGCATGACTCCGGGCAGTCCGCTGCCACGGCGTCGCCCCCGTAAAGGACCACTTTCGCATCGAGCCTGATGTTGTAGGCTTTGATTTTATTGTGCAGGGTCGTCGGCCTGAGCCGCAGCATCCGCGCCGCCCGCGCCTGGTTCCCGCCGGCCCTCAGCAGGGCGCGGCGGATCAGGAATTTCTCGTACGCCCCGACCATCTCGTAGAAGCCCGCGCCGTCATCCGACGCCGGGAAGGAGTCGTGAGTCTCCTCCAGCGACTCGACCTTCTCCAGTAAAGTCAGGGCCAACTCCCTGACCACGACCAACTGCTCGGTATTCCTCATCAGTGCCCTCACCTCCCGGTCACCCTGTTGACCGTTCCGCTTTGACTCTCGGTCGTCATGAAAGTCTTGACGAATGGCTTTAAGCCGGCACCGGGGCGTGTCTCTCGATCTTCATGCTCTCTCCCGACCCCGCAGGGTTTCGCCGTCGCGCATAGCCTCACCTAAGAACAGTACCCTCGCAAGTGCCATTTAGTCCGAGGCGATACGTGCCACTCCGCCCGCCGGGCCTCGTGCGTCGTGCCGTGCGAAGTGGCCTCGCCCGGCACGGGGAAAGTGGCACTTGAACCCGCGCGGATTCCGCCTAAGCTAAGACACGCGGCGGAGAGCGCCTTCGACTCTTAGGGCGGATTGTCAGGAGCGATGAACATATCCATTGTCACCTTCGACGACTTCACGGACCTCGACCTGTTCATCCTGTGGGACCTCCTCAAGCGCGTCGAGAGCCCCGGCTGGACGGTCAAGATTCTGGGGGATAAGGAGAGCCACGTCTCCGTCACGGACATCGAGGTCAGGACGCACGGGCGGCTTGAGGAGGCCAACGACTCGGACGCGGTTCTCTTCTGTAGCGGGAACGGCACCAGGAGGAAGGTGCGGGACGAGGCGTTCCTCGGCGCGTTCAGGCTTGACGAGCGCCGGCAGCTCGTCGGCGCGATTGACTCCGGCGCGCTGCTCCTCGGCGCGCTCGGCCTGCTGAAGGGGAGGAGGGCCACGAGCTACCCTTCGGCCGAGATAAAAATGATGCTGGAGGGCTTTGGGGCCGAGGTCGTCTGGGACTCCTTCGTGCGCGAGGGGAACGTGGCGACGGCCGCGCAATGCCTGTCGGGGCAGCACCTCGTCGGCTGGGTCGTCGAGAGCCTCGCCGGGGCCGAACAGAAGGAGAAGGTGCTGAGGTCGGCGGCGCCGCTCGACTCCGTCGAAGTCTCTCTGTGAAGCGCGCGCGTCGAAGAGGTGGAGACGACGACGACTCAGACGGAAAGGGCGAGGAGGTTCGTGGCGCCGCACCGGGCCGGAGTTTTGACGGCCCGCGACAGTTGTACATACAATCCTCCCCGGGGAGGGCGTTTTGGGTAAGAGGACGAAGGGGGAGCAGGAGCAGGCCAGGGTCATCGCGGACGAGTGCGTCGCGGTGCGCCTGCGCCTACTCACGCGGAGCGTCACGAGGCTCTACAACGAGGCCCTGCGCCCCCACGGCCTGACGGTCAGCCAGATGAATATCCTCGTGGCCGTCTCCTGCTACGGGGAGGCCAGACCGCGCGACGTCTGCCGCGTCCTGCACCTGGACAAGTCCACGCTCAGCCGCGACGTGGAGAGGATGCGCGCCAACGGCTGGCTCGAAACCACCCCCGGCGTGGACGGCCGCACCAGCCTTTTCAGCGTGACGGGCGCCGGCAAGGCTCTGCTGAGGAAGGTGACGCCCGCCTGGGAGGAGGCCCAGCGGCGCGCGGTCGAGCTTCTGGGTGAGAGTGAGATCGCCGCCCTCGGCCGGGCCACCCGCGCCGTCCGCTCCGCGAGGGATAAAGAGCTGATCTAATTTTTTTGCCGTCTGTGTTGTATATACAACGAAAGGAGTCAGAGATGTTACTAGCCGAACACCCGACCGTGAAGCAGTTCCGGGAGCGCCCCGCGGCGGCGGCGGCGCGGCTCGACTCGGCCGAACTGCGCCGGCTGTGCCTGGACGCGGGCGCCGACGACGTCGGCTTCGTCGAGGTCGGCCGGCCGGAGTTGGCCGGCCAGCGCGATAAAATCCTCGCCGCCTTCCCGCGCGCGAAGTCGCTCGTCAGCTTCGTCGTCCGCATGAACCGCGAGAACATACGCAGCCCCGCGCGCTCGGTGGCGAACCTTGAGTTTCACCACGCGGGCGACGAGACGAACGAGATCGCGCGCCGCGTCGTGGCCGCGCTCGAACGGCGCGGGGTGCGCGCGCTCAACCCGGCGGTAGGGTTCCCGATGGAGATGGACCGCATCCCCGACGCCAAAATCTGGGTCGTCTCGCACAAGCATCCGCATCAAGGGTTCGCCGAAACTGCTCAGGGACTTCGGCAAGTGTTTCCCGTCCTAAACATGGGACGCGGCGTAACTCGGGCGGGCGGCCGTTCCACGTTTGTCGGAGCCGGCCCCCGCGCCCGCAGGCACGAAGGGGGTTTCATTAACGATGCTTAAGATCATCGGCTCGATTACGCTGACCGCGCTGGCCTTGGTCGTTCCGGCGACGCTGATATTGACGAGCCCTGTCAGCCGCGCGGCGCGGCGCGGGTTCGCCGCGGCCTTCGGCCTGTGGCTCGCGGCGGCGGCGGGACTCGCCGCCCTCGGCTTCTTCTCTTCGGGCCGCGGGGGCACGCCGGCCATCGGCGCCGCCGTCCTGGTTCCCGTCCTGCTGGCCTCCCTGCTGGCCGCGTGGTCGCCCGTGGTGCGCGCTTTCGCGTCGGGCGTCCCGCTGGTGCCGCTGGTGGCTTCCAACGTCGGGAGGCTGCTCGGGGCCTTCTTCCTGTTCCTGTACGGCGACGGCTTTCTGCCCCCGACCTTCGCGTTGACGGCGGGGTGGGGCGACGTCTTCGTCGGCACGACCGCCGCGCTCGTGGCCTGGGCGGCTTACAGGCGCGCCGGCGGCTGGCGGGCGTTGACGCTGGTGTGGAACGCCGTCGGCTTTCTGGACTTGCTGGCGGCGGTCGCGCTCGGCGTCGGCTCGGCGCAGAACTCGCCCGTGCGCTTCATCCACGAGACGCCGAACACCGCCGTCATGAGCACCCTGCCGTGGTTCCTGATACCCGGCTTCCTCGTGCCGCTCTACCTTCTGACCCACTTGATGGTCTTCGCCCGACTCTCGCTCTCCGGCAAGTCGCGCCCGGCGTCGAGGGGCCGTGCGGTGAGCACGCCGTAGCGCGGCCGCCGCCCCGGTTCAGTAGAGTGAGGGCCATTGGTCTGGCTCGAAGGAGTGAAAATGGCACTTGTTCTTCCGCCAACCGGTAATATCATTTCAACCGCGTGACCTGTGCCTGAAACCACGGCCGCGCCGCCTCGGCCGCGCACGGAGCTAAAGGAGTTGATTGACGACGACGATAACGAGGGCCGCGGCAGATATTCGCGCCGTGATTTCTTGCGGGGCGCGGTGCTCGCCGCCGGGGTCGCGTCAGTCTCACCTTCTTCGTACGGCCAGACCGGTAAGGCTATGCCGAACAGATACGGACTCTACGTAAGGTTGCGGGCGCAGGCCGGGAGGGGCCGAGAGCTCGGCGAGATTATGCTCAAGGCCGCCAGGCTTGTGGAGGGTGCTGAGGGCTGCGTCCTGTACGTCGTCAACAAGGCCGCCGACGGCCCCGACGACATCCGCGTCATGGAAGTCTGGGACAGCAAAGAAGACCACGACAACTCCCTGACACTCCCCGGCGTCCGCGAGCTGATCGCGCAGGCCATGCCGCTCCTGGCCGGCAAGCCGGAAGGGGTTACGCTCGAAGTCCTCGGCGGCAAGGGGGTCGGTTGATGGCGCGCGGGACAGCCGGGCACCAAGGAGCCGGGAATTCTTGACGGGGGTAAAAGTATTGACGCCCGGCGGCAGGTACGTTCCGGCGAACGGCCTCGAAATGTAAGTGGGACGGCTCCGGGATGCCCGCCGCGCGGCTGGCCGTGCCGCCCGCGACGACGCATTACGACATCCTCTCCTCCCCGATGCTTGCGTCCGCGGTGCTGCCGTTCCTTGAGGCGCCTGTGCCTGAGGCGGAGAGTACCCGACGTCCGAAAGTCTCTTGATGTATGCGGCACCCCGCGGGGAATTAATCCAGACCCTCGTGCGGGAAGAGTTCGTATATAGAGAAGCCGCGCGGCGACATCGGCGGGGAGACCCGCCCCACAGCCTGCCCGACAACATAGCCGTCATGCTCGAACTGCTCGGCCGAACTCACGACGAAGCCCGAGGGCTGAGCGCGCGGGCGCCGTCGCCCTACGGCCCGACCGCGGACGAGCCCGCCGACGCCGGCTGGTAACTGTGTGCGCCACTCGGGGGCGCCGGTTCGGCGCGCCGCCCGGTGGACTGGAGGAGGCAGCGATTGGCTAAAACTGTTAACGTCCTGCCCTTCGCCGCGCTGTCGGTGGACGGCGGCTCGCCGGTTCCCCTCTACCGTCAGCTCTACGAGAGCCTGCGCGAAGCGATTCTTTCGGGGCGGCTCGCCCCGGGGACGCGCCTCGCTTCGACCCGCGAGGTCGCGGCCGAACTGGGCGTCTCCCGCAACACGGTGACGAACGCCTTCGAGCAGCTTCTGGCCGAGGGCTACGTCGAGTCGCGCACGGGGTCGGGCACTTACGTCTCGAAGTCCTTGCCCGACGAGCTGCTCGACGCCCGCGCGAGGCTGACGAGGCGCGTGCGCTTCGAGCGCAAGGGGCGCGGCCTTTCGGCGCGCGGCGAGGCCCTCGCGAAGATGCAGTTCAAGGCGGACTGCCCGGCGCTCGGCCCCGCCCGACCTTTCCGCCTCGGCCCCGCCATGGACGCCTTCCCCTTCCAGACGTGGCAGAGGATCGTCACGCGCCACTGGCAGCGCCCGCAGAGGAGCCTGATGGGGTACGGCGACCCCGCCGGGTACCCGCCGCTACGCGAGGCCGTCGCCTCCTACCTGGGCGCGGCGCGGGCCGTCCGCTGCACGCCCGAACAGGTGATCATCGTCGCGGGCACGCAGCAGGCTATCGACCTCGTCGGCCGCGTCCTCCTCGACCCAGGCGACGTCGCCTGGGTCGAAGAGTACAGCTATCCGGCGGCGCGCGGGGCGCTGGCGGCCGCGGGCGCGCGCCTCGTCCCCGTGCCCGTGGACGAAGAGGGCCTGAACGTGTGTCAGGCCGCCGCGCGCGCGCCCGGCGCGCGGCTCGTTTACGTCTCCCCCTCGCACCAGTACCCGCTGGGCGTGACCCTGAGCCTCGCACGCCGCCTCGCGCTGCTGGAGTGGGCCGCGCGGGCCGGCGCGTGGGTGCTTGAGGACGACTACGACAGCGAGTTCCGCTACGCGGGCAGGCCGCTCGCAGCCATGCAGGGCCTGGACACCGGCGGGCGTGTGATCTACCTCGGCACGTTCAGCAAGGTCCTGTTCCCTTCCCTGCGCCTGGGCTACATGGTCGTGCCGCCGGACATGGCGGACGCCTTCACGACCGCGCGCGCGCTCGTCGGCTGGTGTTCGCCCCTCGTCGACCAGGCCGTCCTGACGGAGTTCATCGCCGAAGGGCACTTCGCCCGACACATACGCCGCATGCGCGCGCTCTACGCCGGGAGGCAGGCCGCGCTCGTCGAGGCGGCCGGGCGCGAACTCCGAGGCGTGCTCGAAGTCGGCCCCGACGAGGCCGGCATGCACTTGCTGGGGTGGCTGCCCGAAGGGGTGGACGACCGCGAGGCCGCGCGCGCGGCGGCGCAGTACGGCGTGCAGGCCCAGCCCCTCTCCTACTTCGCCGTCGAACACAACCGGCGCGGGGCGCTCGTGCTCGGCTACGCCGCCCACGAAGAGCGCGAGATACGCGAGGCCGTGGGGCGGATGGCGGCGGCGCTGCGGGGCGTCACCGCGCGCGCGCGCAGGAAGGTCTGCTGAGCCGCGGCCGCGTCGGCTACCCGCCTTCGACCTCCACGCGCCAGCCTGCCGGGGCGCGTAGCGCGTTCAAGCTGTCGAGCCGGTACGCGAGCATGGGGCGCGGCCTGCCGTCCCAGTGCTCGCGCGTGAGCCGGCCTCGGAAGCCGAAGCCGAGCGAGACGGCCAGCGCGGCGCTGGCTTCATTCCCCTCATCCACACAGACCTCCACGCGCCCGACGCGGCGCGCGAGGAACGCGTGGCGGACGAGCGCCGCCGCGGCGGCGCCCGCGATGCCCTGCCGCCTGAGTCCCGAACGCACCCAGTAGCTCAACTCCAGCCCGCCCGGCCCCACCCGCGGGTGCAGGCTCGCGCCGCCCGCGAGCGGCCCCGCCTCCCCGAGCCACACCGCGTAGCGCCAACGGCGGCCCGCGGCGAAGTCCTCGGCGTAGCCGCGCAGCCGCGCCCCGAGCGCCCCGGGCGTGCTCGGCTCCTCGTGCGCCCAGCTCATCCAGCGTTTGAGTGAGTCAAGGCTCTCGTCTATGGCTTCGCGCAGCGCCGGCGCGTCCTCGACCCGCCAGGGACGCAGCGCGAGCACCTCGACCGCCGCCGACTCAGTCTTCATACCTGTCATCCGTTTTCATGGCGGGCGACGATGATAACGACCGCGGCGGGCGACGCCGGTGCGGGATTAGTCTTCCGGCTTCGCGCGGACGCCCCCGCGCGGCCCGCGCCCGGGCGCGGGCTTAACGCCCCTCAATCCCAGACGTTGGGACGGGACGCTCCCATCATGCGCAGATAGCTTAGGAGTTGTCCGGCGTGAACGGACTCGTGGTAGGCCATCCGGAGGATGAAGTCGCCGGCCTCCCTGACGTACCCTACGTCAGACCTGTCGACCTTCTTCGCCCTCAAATCTTCGTGCGAGTAGGAGCGCACCAGCTCCAGCGTCTCCCGGCGGTAGGGCTCGGCGAAGGCGAGCTCATCCTCCACCGACGCGTACGGCCGGGCCGTGAACGGCGACTCGTCCGAGGTCGGGCTGGCACCGCTCCTGAGCATCAGCGTGTAGAGGTACTCGCCCTCCAGGACGTGCCGCACCATCTCGACGCACGACATGGCCCCTTCGTCCGGCCTCCAGTGCAGGCGCCCTGCCGGGACGGCGAGCCAGACCTTAACGCTCCTCCGCCTGACCTCCTCCAAGTTGAGCACAAGGATATCCGTCGCTCTCATCCCGCCCTCACACATTTACAAGGGCCCGGAAGGCGTCAACTCCGGGGAAAAACGGACGCTTACCCGCGGCTTCTGGAGTATTGCCGGACGTACGGAGGCGGCTCGCTGTCGGGCGCGAGCCGCGGGTCGGGGACGGGTTCGTCCGCGGTCAGGCGCAGGGGGAGTTCGCCCGCCCAGACCGGCATCGCGTAGTCAGGCTCGTCGTCTAAGGGCGGCCCCGTACGCACCTTGGCCGACGCCTCCACGAGGGGGAGCTTGAGCACGAGCGTCTGCCTCAACTCGCCCTCGTCCGGCCCGCGGACTTCCCCCCAGCGCCCAGGGACGATGTGCTCCGAGATGGCGCGCAGCGCCGCCGCCTTCTCCCCCTCATCCTCAACCACGGACGCCGTGCCGAAGACCACGACCGAGCGGTAGTTCATCGAGTGGTGGAAGGCCGAGCGGGCGAGCACGAGCCCGTCGAGCAGCGTCACCGTGACGCAGACCCGGACGCCCCCGGCGAGCGCGCGCAGCATCCGGCTCGCCGCCGAGCCGTGGACGTAGAGCACATCGCCCGCGCGCCCGTAGCCGGTCGGAATGACGAAGGGCTCGCCGCCCACGACGAAGCCGACGTGACAGATTAGCCCCTCGTCGAGTATCCGGTAGACCGTCTCGCGCTCGTAGGAGGCACGCTTCGGCAGACGCTTGATTCGCGTCCGTGCGGTGGGCTCGAAATCCTTCACGGCTAAACACCTCCCGGCGTCGTCGGCACTCGAATCGGCAATCCACGCGCTAAGGTACGGGTAGGATTGGCCGTAGACAAGAGCCATTTCTACGGATGAGCGCCAGTCCACTTCGGGGCGGGTGTTGCGGGCTTTATTCCTCGGGGAGCGGCGGCGGCCGCAGGGGCACGGGCGAAGACTGGATGAGCGAGGTGGTCGTGGTGCCGTGCGCGAGGAAGCGGTCGAGGATGC
This sequence comes from Pyrinomonadaceae bacterium, assembly GCA_036389235.1. GTDB lineage: Bacteria > Acidobacteriota > Blastocatellia > Pyrinomonadales > Pyrinomonadaceae > QHXN01. Next base: position 22,124 of record DASVQJ010000298.1, read on the forward strand.
GGTCGAGCTGGTCGAGGCCCGGCAGGTAAACCTTCAGGATGAAACAGTCCTCGCCCGTCACGCGGTGACACTCCGCCACCTCGGCGATGCCCCGCGCCAGCTCGGCAATCTTCGGCACCTGCCCCGGGTTGGGGCGGATGCGCACGTAAGCCGTCACGGGCAGCCCCAGCGCCGACGGGTCGAGGTCGAGGCGGTAGCCCCTGATGACCCCGCCCTCCTCCAGCCGCCGGACGCGCTCCGTCACGGCGGGCGATGACAGTCCGACGCGGCGGCCCAGCTCGGCCATCGTCAGCCGCGGCTCCTGCTGAAGCTCCCGCAAAATTTTCAAGTTGAGGGCGTCAACCAGCCCTTCCGAGGGGGCGTAAGTAAACACGGAGGTTTGCTTTAAGTTTTGAACCATAGCGCCTCTATTTCCTTGACATCGCCATGTATTTTGGCCGGCCTTGATTCTATCATGTAGCGACAATGGCGAAAGAAATGGTGACGCAACTAAGACGGCTGGGCCGCGGCGGGCCAGAGGTCTCGGCCGTAGGTCTGGGCTGTATGGGCATGTCGCAGGCGTACGGGGTGAGAGACGACGCCGGGTCGCTGGCGACGATAGAACTGGCGCTGGAGATCGGCGTCAACTTCCTCGACACCGCGGACATGTACGGCGCGGGGCACAACGAGGAGCTCGTCGGCCGGGCCGTCCGGGTGCGCCGGCGGGGGCTCGTGCTCGCCACCAAGTGCGGTTTCGTCTGGGGCGAGGACGGTCAAAGTACGCGCCTCGACGGCAGCCCGCGCCACATCTTCGAAGCCTGCGAGGCGAGCCTGCGCCGCCTGCGCGTCGAGACGATAGACCTTTACTACCTGCACCGCGTCGACCCGCGCGTCCCCCTAGAGAAGTCGGTCGGCGCGATGGCGGAGCTGGTCTCGCAGGGCAAGGTGCGCTTTCTCGGCCTCTCGGAGGTCTCGGCCTCCGAGCTGCGCCGCGCCCACGCGGTGCACCCGATAACCGCGCTGCAAAGCGAGTACAGCCTCTGGACGCGCGACGTCGAGGCGGAGGTGCTGCCGGCGTGCCGGGAGCTGGGCGTCGGCTTCGTCGCGTACGCCCCGCTCGGCAGGGGACTCTTCACGGGTCGGGTCAAAGACCCGCGCGACTTCGCCGCGGACGACATGCGGCGGAGGATTCCGCGCTTCCTCGGCGAGAGCTTTCAGAAGAACCTCGCGCTGGCCGCGTGCGTCGCACAACTCGCCGCCGGAAAGGGCTGCACGGCGGCCCAATTCGCCCTGGCCTGGGTGCTGGCGCGGGGCGATGACGTGGTGCCGATCCCGGGGACGAAGCGGAGGGAGTATCTGGAAGAGAACGTGGGCGCTTTGGCGGTCTCGCTCGACGCGGAAGAGATGCGAAAGGTTGACGAGATCATGCCGCCGGGCGCGGCGGCGGGCTCGCGCCACACCGAACAGATGTTGCGGATTCTCAATCCGTGATGCGGAACTCCACTACCATTCCTGACCTGAAGGCCGCGGCGGCCCCGGGGGCGACGCGCGTGAGCGAGCGCGTCCCCCCGCACGCCTTCTTTTTTGTGAGCGCCGTCTTTCACTACCTGGGGCCCGCCTTCGCCGTGCTCCTGTTCGCGCGCGTCTCCGTGGCGGGCGTGGCTTGGCTGCGCATCGCGACAGCCGCCGCGGCCTTCACACTCTGGCGGCGGCCCTGGCGGTTCGCCGCCCGGCTGTCGCGCGCGCAACTGTGTCCGCTGCTCGGCCTCGGCGTCGTGCTGGGGCTCATGAACGTCTGTTTCTATGAGGCGCTCGCCCGCCTGCCGCTCGGCACCGTGGGCGCGATTGAGTTTATCGGGCCGATTCTGCTGGCGGCCTTCGGCGCGCGGACGCCGCGCAACGTCGCCGCGCTCGCGCTCGCGGCGTGCGGCGGGTGGCTCCTGACGGGCTTGCGAGTCGGCGGCGAGCCGCTCGGCTACCTGTTCGCCTTCGCCAACTGCGCGCTCTTCATGCTGTACGTCGTGCTGGGGCACCGCATCGCCCGGGACGGCGGCGCGGCGGGGATCGACCGGTTGGGGATGGCGATGCTGGTCGCGCTGCTGGCGGTGACGCCGCTCGGGCTCGGCGAAGCGCTCCCCGCCTTCGGACAGCCGCGCCTGCTGCTCGCCGGGGCCGGCGTCGGCGTCTGCTCGTCGGTCATCCCTTACGTCTGCGACCAACTCGCCATGGCACGGCTGCCGCGCGCGACGTTCTCACTCCTGCTGGCGCTGCTGCCCGCGTCGGCAGTCGTGATCGGGGTCGTCGTCTTGCACCAGATACCGACCGCAAGGGAGGCGGCCGCCGTCCTGCTCGTCGCGGGCGGGGTGGCGCTGCACAGGGAGCACGGCCGTTAATGCCGCCCGCTCGCCTTCAGGGTGAAGAAGAGGCTCCTGGATTTCGGCCGCGCCGGCTAAATCTTCCCGACCGCGTCGCCCGCACGTATGCGGCCCGGCCGGACCACCCTCGCGTTGAGGCCGCGCAGGCGGAGCCGCCTCCCCTCCGGCGAGTTGACGAACTTCATCGCGTCGAGCCCGAAACGCGCCACGAACTTCTTGCAGCCCGTGTGGGGCTGCTCGGTGACCTCTATCACCGCGGAGCCGAGGGCGAGGCGCGTGCCCGCGGGCAGGTTCTCTTCGCTCAAGTCCATGTCGATGATGAGCTGGTCGCCCGCGAGCTTCCAACGCTCCCTCTCCCGCGCGATGAGCGCGAGGACGCGGGAGTTCATCACGTTGAGCTGCATGTCCGGGTGGGGCGAGCCGTCCGGCGTCCGCGAGCTGCCGCGGTCCTTCCAGCCATCGCCGACGAGACCTTCGGCGGGGTCGAGCAGACCCTCTTCCAAGACTTCGCGCTCGTCCACGCGCGGCCGGCGCACGATCAGCTCAAGCCGCCCCTCGTCTTTCGGCGACCGGAGGATGTCGCCCAGGCCCGCCTCAAGCTCTTCGGCCTTCAAGTGCTCTACGCCCACCGCCGTCACCTCCGTCCGGCCGGATGGCCGACTCTCACGACCCGCCCCTCGGCCCGTCACTCGACGTTGACGGTCGGCTCGTTCCTCACCTCGAAGTTGACCGAGCTGGCGATGAAGCAGAGGTGGTGCGCGCGCTCGTGCAGTGACTGCGCCAACCGGGGGTCGCACCCCTTCCTGATCGTCACCGCGGGCCTCAGCACCACCTCCGTGAAGTGGCCGCCGCCGCCCTCAGTCATCTTCATCGTCCCCTCGGCGCGGTCTTCGTAGGCCGTCACGACGACGCCGGAGTCGGCGCACAGGTGCAGGTACGACAGCATGTGGCAGGCCGAGAGCGCCGCCACCAGAAGCTCCTCCGGGTTGTAGCGCTCGGCGTCGCCGCGGAAGACCGGGTCGGACGAGCCCGGGATGGCGGGCTTCCCCTCGGCCGTAATCACGTGCGCTCGCTCGTACGCCTTGTAGGCGCTCGTCCCCTCGCCCGTGTTCCCCGTCCACGCGACGCCCACTTTGAAGGAGTGCGCCTTGTGCATCGCTCTCGACAACTTTTTCACCTCCGCGTTCGGGTTATCGTTTGTGCGCGCGCCCCTCAACTGAGGCGGCGCATAGGAAGGCGCGTACCAGCGGGTGCGTGCGCCCCGCGAGCGCCGACCGTTCGGGCTGGAAGAGGGTGGCGACGAAGAAGGGGTGTTCAGGGAGTTCCACCACCCTGACGCCGCCCTCGTCGTCAACGCCCGTCACCTTCATCGCACTTCGTTCGAGCAGGGGCAGGTAGCCGGGGTTGAAGCCGTAGCTACAGTTGTATTCTTCGACCGCCTCCCCCGCCCCGTAGATGTCTCCGACGCGCGAGCCCGCGGCGAACCTGACCCGCCCCCGCGCGCCGACGAGCGCGCAGGCGAGCGGCGCGATGAGCGGCATCTCCGCCGCGGCGTTGGTCTCGGCGTGATCCGCCCGCGCGTGCCCGAGAACGTTGCGCGCGTACTCGATGACGGCGTGCTGGAACCCGCCGCACGTGCCGAGGAACGGCACGCGCCGCTCGCGCGCGAACCTGATGGCGCCGAGCGCCCCTTCCGTGTTCGCGTAAGGGCTGGCGGGCACGCACCACAGCGCGTCGAAGGGCGCGAGCCGTTCACCCGGGTCGTCGCCCAGACTGCTCGTCGCCACCCAGGCCGCTTCGACGCCGAGCCCTTCCTCCCCCGAGGCGAGCGCGAGCGCCTTCGGGATGGCGACGTGCGCCTTGACCTGCGGGTTGTAGTCTCCGACGAGCCCGACCCTCAGAGCGCGCCCTCCGTTTTCCGACTTCAATTTTCGCCTCCGCCTTCCCAACCTCATGCCGGCGGCCGGACGGCCGACGCACGCCGGCCGCCCCGCCCGACTCCCGAGGGCGGCGGGCCCGCGCTCAACTGCCGGACGAGTGTGGGGAGGCCCTCGCGCACGCTCGGGTAGGCGGGCGACCAGCCGCTCTGCTCCTTAAGGCGGCGGTTAGAGATGCGTTGCGAGCGCGCCAGCGTCTCGCCGACGGAGCCGGCCAGCCGCGCGAAGAAGCCGGGCAGGAAGCGCGGCGGCGGGACGCCGAGCGCGGCGGCCAGCGCCGCGAAGAACTCGCGCTTCGTGACCGGCCCGTCGTCGGCCACGTTGTAGACGCCCGCGGGCGCCCTCAGCGCCGCGACCACCGCCCGCGCCGCGTCGTCCGTGTGAATCGAGGAGATGTAGTCTTCGGGACGGCCGAACGCCGCGGCCCAGCCCGCCTTCGCCATCCTGATCACGTCCAGAGTGTGGTGGCTGTCCGGGCCGTAGAAGTATGCGAAACGTAGGACGACGCCCTGCCCGCCCGCCTCCGTGAACTTCTTCGTGTTGTGCTCGGCCGTGACCGCGGAGCGCACGTGCGGGGCTGGGCTCACCGGCGAGGTTTCGTCGATCCAGCGGTCGCCGCACGAAGGGTACATCGGGGCGAACGACTCCTGTATGTACCTCCCGGCCCCTGCCCTGATGGCCGCCTCGACCAGGTTGCGCGAGGCGAGCGTTCGTACACGGTCGTTCCGCCGCCAGGCGAAGGGCAGCATCGCGCGGTTGCTCGAAGGGATGCTGGTGGCGAGGTTGCAGACCGCGTCGTGCCCCACGACGGCGCGCGCGACCGCGGCGGGGTCGAACAGGTCTACCAACTCGGGGCGCGCCCCCAGCCTCCCCAACTCCTTGACCTTCTCCGCGGCGCGCGCGACGGCCGTGACCGTCCAGCCCCCCTCCAGGAGCATCGGCACCACGCGACGGCCTACGACGCCGGTCGCCCCGGCAATGAAGATTTTCATTCGCTCGTCCGGTACATCAACCGCCCCCTGACGTTATCCTACACGGGCGCGGCGCGCGCACAAGTGCCATTTTCGGCCGCCGTTGACAGACCACTCCGGCGCGCGGCACGGCGGGCGCCTCCGGCCCCTCAGACGCTCCCCTCGCGCTCGACGACGAGCACCCTCGCCTCGCCGACGGGACTCGCGAAGTGCTCGTCGCCCTGGGCCGCGTAAAAAATCTGGCCCGCCCTCAGGCGCGCGACCCTCTCTTCGCCGCCCTCGCGGTAGTGCATGTCCACCTCGCCGTCGAGGACGACGAAGACCTCCGCGCCGTCGTTCGTGTGCCAGCGGTAGGCGGAGTCGGTCCAGTGCAGACGGACGGTCGCGCCCTCGACCTTCGCGATGTCGAGCGCGCCCCACGCGCGCTCGGCGCGGAACTCAGGCGGGTCTATTATTTTCGCCATCCCTCCTCCGTGGGTTCTCCGGCCCGGCCGCAAATCGGCTAGGCCCTCCTCTCTAAAAGATTGCCGAGCCGCCGGACGCCCTCTTCGATTAAGGCGGGCGTGCTGTTCGAGAAGTTCAGGCGCATGAAGTTGCGGCGCGGCTCGCCGGCGAAGAACGGCGCGCCGGGGACGAAGGCCACCCGCTCGCGTATGGCCTCCTCGAACAGCTCCTCGGCGCGCACCCCTTCCGGCAGCTCGACCCAGAGGAAGAGCCCGCCGTCGGGGCGCGTCCAGCGGGCCTCCGTGGGGAAATACTCCGCGAGCGCGGAGAGCATCACGTCGCGCCTCTCGCCGTAGACCGCCTTGATGCGATTGACGTGCGCGTCGAAGTCGAAGGAGGCGAGCAGGCGCGCGGCCGCGCGCTGCTGGATGGTGTTCGTGTGCAGGTCGGCCGCCTGCTTGGCGCGCACCAGCGCGCCGAAGACCTCTTCGGACGCGTGCGCCCAGCCCACGCGCATGCCGGGGCTCAGCGTCTTCGAGAAGGTGCTGAGGTAGATGACGAGCCCCCCGTCGTCGAGCGCCGCGAGCGGCGGGACGGGCACGCCGCTGTAGCGCAGCTCGCCGTAGGGGTCGTCCTCGACGACGGGCACGCCGAAGCGCCGCGCCACTTCGAGCAGCCGGCGGCGGCGCGCGAGCGAGAGCGTCGTCCCCTTCGGGTTGTGGAACTGCGAGACGACGTAGATGAACTTCGGCCGCCGCGGCGCGCGCTCAATCGCCCGCTCGACCTCGCCCACGCGGAGCCCCTCGTCGTCGCTGCCGACGGCGAGCGTCTCGGCCTCGAAGCCCCTGAAGACCTGGAGGGCGGCGAGGTAGCAGGGGTCTTCGACGACTACGCAGTCGCCGGGGTCGAGGAAGATTTTCGCGACGAGGTCTATGCCCTGCTGCGAGCCGCTGGTGACGAGCACACGCCCGGGCGCGGCCCCCGCGACGCCGCGCTTCCGCATCCGGGCGGCGATCCACTCGCGCAGCGGCCCCCAGCCCTCGGTCGTGCTGTACTGGCACGCCTGCGCGCCCTCCTCGGCGAAGACCTCGGCGTGGGCGCGGGCGAGGTCTTCGACGGGGAAGACTTCGGGCGCGGGCAGGCCGCCCGCGAAGGAGATGACTTCGGGGCGCTCCGTCACCTTCAGAATCTCGCGGATGGCCGAGGCGCCCATCCCCGACAGCCGCCGCGCGAATGCGTAATCGACACGTTCTTTAGTCATCTCTCTGTGCCCACCGGTTACGGATTGCCACACACCGCCGCCCGAACGTTAAACGAAAACGGCGCCCCCGCAAGTGCCACTTAGGCGCCGGCGGGGCGTGCCAATTCTATCCCTTGCCCCGCGGCGCGCCGAAGTGGTCTTGCGCGGGGGTGAGTTAATGGCACTTGTCTCAGGCCCGATTCGGTCTAACCTGCGGCGGTAGGGCGACGGCCCGCGCGCCGCCCGCACCCACGACCCGGCTCTCGGAAAAGGAGACTACCGAATGGCGTTAGAGATGAGGGGCGCTTGCGAGAAGTGCGGCGCGCGGCTCGGCCCGGAAGGCGTGGCTTACATCTGTAGTCACGAGTGCACGTTCTGCGCCGCGTGCGCGCGGGAGGTGCAGGGCGTCTGCCCCAACTGCGGGGGCGAACTCGCCCGGCGCCCCACGCGGAAGGCGGCCCCGGCCGTGACCGGCGGAGGCGCGGCGGAAGCGGCGACGCCTTCGACCTCGTGCGCGGTCGGGACCTGACTTAAACTCACCCTCGGCCCGCGGCCAGCGCGGGCGTTCAGACGATGAGAAGGATTGAGAAACCGAAGGAGGGCGAATACCCGCCCTACGCCGTCGTCTACGTCGGGCTCCTGCCCGACGACGGCCTCGTCCTCAGACACATGAGGGAGAACCTGAAGGCCACGACCGCCTTCATGCTCTCGCTCCCCGAAGAGAAACTCACCTACCGCTACGCCGAGGGCAAGTGGACGGTGAAAGAGATTCTCGCGCACGTCATCGACGACGAGCGCATCTACGCCTACCGCGCCCTCCGCTTCGCCCGGAACGACCCGACCGAACTGCCCGGCTTCGACCAGGACGCGTACGCGCCCCACTCCGGGGCGAACCGGCGCACGGTCGAATCCCTCCTGGGGGAGTTCGCGTCGGTGCGGCGCGCCACCATCGCCCTCTTCGACAGTCTCGACGACGAGGCGCTGGCGAGGTCGGGCGTCGCCGACGGGAACCGCGCGACCGTCCGCGCCCTGGCCTACCACATCGCCGGCCACGAGCTGCGCCACATGGGCGTCATCAGGGAGCGCTACCTGCCACCGTCCACCGCCCGCTAGCCGAACGCGCGGAGCTTCGGCCACAGCTCCGCCCAACTCTCCCGCGGCCGGCGGCAGAGGTAGACGTCCGGCCTCCGCGACTCCTCGTTCGCCACGCCCAGCGGGTTCGGCACGCGCCCCGCAAGCGTCACCGACTCGAACCTCTGCTCAAGCTGCTCTCGGCGTCCGCCGACCACGATGACGGTCTCCGGGGGCGGGTCGCCGTAGCCCCTGGCCCAGAACGAGTTGATCCCGCTGATCGCCTGCGGCAGACCGTGGCGCGGCCCGTACAGGTTGACCGCCCCCGCCTCTCCGTAGTTGGAGCAGTAGACGGCGGCGCGCGCCCGCTCGGCCTCGGGAATCGTGTCCCAAACGCGCGCCACCTCCGCGACCAGTTCGGGCCAGCCCACCTCCTCGCGCAGGTCGGCGTTTATCGAGAGCGCCTGCCGCCACCAGCGCGAGCCGACCGGCGCGACGGGGGTGACGACGGCCGCGACCCCTGCGCCCGCCAGGAGCAGGACGGGGACGGCCGCCGCCACCGCCCACCTCCTGGCGACGCCACGCGACTTCAACAGGCCCAACAGAAACGTAGCGCCCGCGGCGAACAGCATCGGATAGATGGGCGCCGCGTAGTAGTCGCGGCCCCGCGCGACGACGAAGAGGGCGAAGGGCGTGACCGCCATCCACCCGAGCACGCGGGAGCGGCGCAGCCCGCGCGAGGCGAAGAGTGCGACGAGCCCCGTGACCCACAGCGGCACCGTGACCGGGTTGGCGGGCACGAACAACTGGTTGAAGAGGAAGTGGTCGGTTCTGCCGACGGCCACGTCCCGCGCGTGTATGCTCTTCAGGAATTCGAGGGTGACGAAGTCGTGCCGCACCTGCCACACGAGGTGCGGGGCCGCGACGAGCAGAGACGCGGCGACGCCCGCCCAGAGCCAGCGGCTTTTGAGGTGCCCCCTCAGCGGCGTCGCCAGGACACCCGCGGCGAGCCCCGCCACGAAAAAGAGTATCGTGTACTTCGTGAGGAACCCGAGCCCGACGACGGCCCCGACTGCCACCCACCAGCGCGGCTCGTCGGTCTCCGCCAGCCGCACGACCAGCCAGGCGAGTAAGACCCACCAGAGGTAGTCGAACGAGACGTACTGAAACAGGGAGCTCGCCGCGAGCGAGACGCCGGAGGCGGCGACGGCCAGCGCCGCGACCCACTGCGCGCCGCGCCCCCCGCCGAGACGCCTCGCCGTGTCCGCCGTCAGCACCACGGCGACGCTCTGGGCGGCGGCCGCGAAGAAGCGGAAGCCCGCCAGCGACTCGCCGAACAGGGTCAGGGCCGCGCGCCCGACGAACGGCGTGAAGGGCGGGTAGGCGACGTAGCCCCAGGCGAGGCGGCGCGCGTCGTCGAGCGTCGCCAACTCGTCCCGGTGAAAGCCGTACTGCCGGTTGACGACCGTGTGAAGGACGAGCTTCGCGGCGGCAAAGACCGCGATCCAGAGCAGCGCGTCCTTCGGCTTCGGTCTCGTAGTCGCGTCCACCGTCTCACCCTCCCGCCCGACGACATTAACCGCCGACAAGATAGCACGCGATGAAGGCTGGCGGCCGAACACGCATTTTTGGCGGCAGGCATTTTCAAGCGGCAGGCGTTCGCATGTTCCGGCGCCGAGAGTGGAGCATTGGTCTGGCCCGCGTCGGGAAAATGGCACTTGCGGTTACGCCCGTCGGGGATAGTATTGACTCCGGCCGCGCGCCGCGGAGTGCACGCCGGCGGCGGCTTTGAGTTCCCGTTTGCGGCGCGGTCTTGGCGGGCGCTGGCCGCGCCCCGGGAATCTGCGCGGCGAGGATGCGCTACCGCCCGGCACGACCGGGATGCCGGTGAGAGATGGCGCGTCCTCGCCGCCCATTTGTCTCCGTGAGTGTGAAGTTCGGGCGAACGGCCCGTGCCTCACGGGTCATCCCGCCCCGCGTAGAAGAAGGTAAGTGAGGAGGCGCCGCCACGACTCACGCTCCGTTCCAGTTCACCCCTTCCGCCGACCCGCGGCCGCCCGCGGGCGGGGGGCTCTGGTTCATGTTCCGCGGGCGCGACCTGCTGGTGGGCGAGGGGCTCACGATCCCGCGCGGGACTTCGCCCGAAGTCTTCGGCCTCTCGCCGCTGCGCGTGCAGTTCGTCGGGTGCCTCGAAGGCGAGCGGTGCTTCTCGGCCGAGCTCGCCCCGGACGCGGAGCACCCGGCGGGCACGCGGTTCGTCAACCTCCGGCAGCTTTACGGCCGGCTGCCCGAGCCGCTGACGGGCGTGGCGGCGAGGGCCGTGCAGCTCGTGGAGTGGGACCGCACGCACCAGTTCTGCGGCGCGTGCGCGGCGCCGACCGAGTACCACACGAAGGCGCGGGCGCGCGTCTGCACGAACCCCGCGTGCGGACTCGAATTCTTCCCCCGCCTCGCGCCGGCCGTCATCGTCGCCGTCGAGCGCGGGCCGGAGATTCTGCTCGCGCGCTCGCCGCACTTCACGCCGGGGCGTTACAGCGTGCTCGCGGGCTTCGTCGAGCCGGGCGAGAGCGTCGAGGGGGCCGTCCACCGCGAGGTCTTAGAGGAGACGGGCGTCCGCGTCCGGAACCTGCGCTACTACGGCAGCCAGGCGTGGCCTTTCCCCAACGCGCTCATGCTCGGGTTCCAGGCCGAATACGACGGCGGCGAGGTCACGCCGGACGGCGACGAGATCGAGGACGCGGCCTTCTTCCACGCCGAGCGGCTGCCCGAGACGGCGCCCGGGCGCGAGAGCATCTCGCAGTGGCTGCTGCACGACTTCATGTGGCGGCACGGCCGCGTGCCGCCGCTCCATTGAGGAGGCGGATGTCGGCCGAGGCACGCTACTTTTTCGCGGCGGTTGACACGAGGCCCGGCGAGACCGTCAGGACTCTTCGCGCGGCCAGTCGTACACGCAGCCGGGCGTCGGCTCGCAGAGGATGACGTCGTAGCTGTCGAGCATCGGCATGGCGACGGCCTCCAGCTCGTTCTTCCACAGCTCGCCTTCGTAGAAGGCATCCTTCATCCGGTCGCGTTCTTCGAGCGAGGGGAAGGCCCGCAGCCAGACGAACTTGTTGGGGTTCTCGACGTCGAGCAGCGGGCCGGCCACCTTCATCCCGTGCGCGCGCAGCGCCGGCACGGCCCGCGTCTCGAAGAGCCGGATGAACTCGTCGCGGCGGCCCGGCTTAATCCTGTAGCTTCGGACTTCTACTATCACCTTCGACCTCCAGAATTTGTCTTATGAGCTTCGCCGAGAAGAAATATAGTCCGATCCGCGAGCCTGTAAAGAAGGCACCTACAGGTAACCGCGTCCCCGGCCGCCGGCCGAACCCTGTGGGCGGGTGCCCGCTGACCGCCGCGCTGGCGGCCGTCGGCGGCAAGTGGAAGTTGATCATCATCTACCGGCTGGCGGAGTCGCCCCGGCACTTCTCGGCGCTCCGGCAGCTCTTGCCGGGCGTCTCGCAGAAGGTGCTCACGCAGCAACTCCGCGAGCTGGCCGACGACGGGATCGTGCGCCGCCGGCCGAAGGGGTCGGTCCCGGCCCCGGTCGAGTATTCGCTGACCGAATACGGCCGGTCGTGGCTGCCCCTGGTGGAGGCGGTGCGGCTGCGGGGCCGGGGCCACCTTGAGCGCCTGGCGTCGCAGACTGACGAACCGGCCGGTGAGCCGTGACCGCCGCCGGTAAAGGAGGGGCGGGAAGGGTCGTGTTGATTACTCTGGGGATGGCGGGCGTCGCACTCGCCGCGCTCGTCTTCGTGGTCGGGATGGCCGTGGCAATCGACAAGCATCTGGTGCAGAGGAGCGCGCCGAAGGGGGTTCAGCCCGGAGGGCTTCTTTGCGATCCCGCTGGCAGAGATGCTTCTGTTCGCGCTCTGCTTCGGGGGCGCGATCTACTACCGCAGGCGCCCGGCGGAACATAAGACCCTGATGCTGATGACCGCGATCAACTTTCTGACGCCGGCGTTCGCGCGCATCCCCCTGCTGCCACCCGAGTTCAAGATCGCGCAGGCGTTCGGCATCCCCGCCGTGATCGCTCTCGTCTGCCTCGGCTGGCACGCCTGGAAGCATCGCAGGCCCAACGGCATCTTCGCGGCCGCCCCCCTGGCCCAACTCGCGTCATACCCGCTGGTCATCTTTCTCGCCAGGAACGAGACGTGGGTCGCGTTCATCGGACGGCTCTACTCGCTGCTGACCTGAGCCCCGGCGGCCCGCCCTCGACACGTCCGTTGTTGCCTTCACCTCAAGTCCGCGTAAGTAGGCGGGCGAGAGGTTAGGTAAAGTCAACCCGTCAACCGCGGTGAGCCCCCGGTTGGAACAGAGGTGGAACGACGACCTCAATCCGGGGCCGTGCAGGAGCTAACTACGGCACAGACCTGCGCTCCTGCGTCCAGCGCCCGCGTGTGAAGTCCGGGAACTTAACCGGCACGGAGCCCCTGGCGACGGATATCTCGCTCAGTGGCCCGGGCACGCTCCAGGCGGCCGCGTCGTAGACGTCCATGTCCGGCGTGAGCCCCCGCCGCATACACTCGACCAGCCGGTAGCACATCAGATAGTCCATGCCGCCGTGCCCGCCCAGACGCCGCGCCGTCTCGCCCTCCTTGCGCCAGAGCTCGTGCTCGTAAGTCGCCTTGAACTTATCCGTGCTCTGCCAGGTGTGCCCGCCCTCCTGCCCGTCGATGAACACGCGCGACGGGTAGTCGCGGAAGATGCCTTTCGTCCCCTGAATCAGGTTGATGCGGTCGTACGGGCGCGGCGTGGTGACGTTGTGTTGCAGCACGACCGAGCGGCCCCGGGCGGTCTTGACGAGGGAGGTGTTGTAATCGCCGCACCTGTACACCTCCTTCTGACGGGGGTCTTCGGCCGCGAGGTGCTCCTTCCGGTAGACCTCAAGCCCCCAGTGCCCCGAGCTCATCGCCACGAGGTACTCGAACTTGTCGCCCCGGTTGATGTTCATGTAGTTGGCCAGGGGGCCGAGCCCGTGCGTCGGGTAGAGGTTGCTGTCGCGCAGGGTGTGGTGTCGCCGGCGCCACAGCCCCTCGTCGCGCGTCTCGAAGAGGATGTGGCGCAGGTCGTGGTTGTAGGCGCACTCCCCGTGGACGAGCTCGCCCAGGAGCCCGGCGCGGATCATGTTCAGGACCAGCAGCTCGTCGTAGTCGTAGCAGCAGTTCTCCATGATGATGCAGTGCCGCCGCGTCCGCTCCGAAGTCTCCACCAGCTTCCAGCAGTCCTCGACCGTGTAGGCGGCCGGGACTTCCGTGCCGACGTGCTTGCCCGCCTTCATCGCGGCCAGCGCCTGCGGCACGTGCCACTCCCAGGGCGTGGCGATGTAGACGAAATCGACGTCGTCGCGCCCGACCGCCTCCTCGTACCCGCGCTCCCCCCTGAAGTAGAGGGCGGGCGTCTTCTGCCCCGCCTGCTCGACCAGCGCCTTCGCCTGGAGGACCTTCTCCTCGACGACGTCGCAGAGGGCGGTGACCCGCACGCCCGGCACGTTCAAAAACTCCCGCAGCACGCCGCGCCCGCGCAGGCCCGTGCCCACGACCGCCAGGCGCACCGTCTCGCGCCGCTCGAACGGCACGCCGATCATGGAACGGTGTTCGGGCGGCGGCCCGGCGATGAGAGACTCCAGAGCCCCTTCGCCCTCCCCCGCCGCCGCGAGGGAGTGCGCGCCCGCAACCCCTAAGCCCGCCAGTGCGGCGCGGCGCAGCATCTCCCGGCGCGATAGTTTGTCGTCGCCCATGCGGTGCCTCCTCAACCTATGTCGTCTCTAAACGCGACGGCCCCGCCCCGGCGGCCGGGGCCTCGCCCGCCCCCTCGCCCTCAAGCGCGAGCAGGAGGGTCGAGAGGATCGCCAGCACCATCCCCGCCGTGACCAAAGGGTGCGGCACGACGCTGTAGATGGCGAGCGAGATGATGATCGTGATGACGGGGGCGACGGCGTTCGTCAGGGGGCTGACGATGATGGCCTTGCCGTAGCGGAAGGCGTAGACGAGGCAGAGCGCGCCGACGGAGTTCAGACTCTGGATGACGGCGGCGAGGTACGGCCCGCGCGGCCCCCAGTTGACGGCCTGGCCGAAGTCGGTCATCAGGAGCGCCGCCGGGACGACGAGCAGCCCCGAGACCGTCATGTAGAAGAAGATGCTCTCGGCCTTCATCGTCTCGTTGGCGAACTTCATGGCCCACGCCTGGACGCCCCACGCGAAGAAGACGAGCAGCGCCAGCACGAACCAGAGGGCGCCGGCCGCCTCCTGCCGGTTCCCCGAATAGGAGAGCAGCGGGATCGCCGCGAGCGCGGCGAAGATGCCCACCCACCCGCGGCGGCTCGCCCGCTCTTTCAGCAGCAGCCAGGACATCAGAATCGTCACCACGGGCGAGAGCGAGATGATGGGGAAGATGAGGTAGGCCGGCCCCACCCTCAGCGCCTGGAAGAGTACGACCTGCCCCCCCGCGCCGAGCAGGCCGATGAGCAACCCGAGGGCTATCGAGCGGCGGTCGCGCTCAAGCCTCCACCCGACGGCCTTCAGGGCCACCAGCGCGGGCGGGATCATCGTCAGCGCCCACACCGCGTAGCTGAGCGTGGCGGGGAAGCCCGCCTTCTCGGGCAGCTCGATGAGCGCGCCCCACACGCCCCAGAACGCGGTCGTCACCAGCGAGTAGATCAGCCACAGCCTGTTCTTCATCTTCCCCCCCCGCGGCGGAACGTCACGCGGCGCCCGGCCAGACGTCGATGACGCGCGAGTAGAGGCGGACGGCCCGCCCCAACTGCTCGACCTCGACGTACTCGTCCTTCGTGTGCGCCTGGGCGATGTCGCCCGGCCCGCAGACGACCGTCTCGATTCCCGCGCCCGCGAGCTTGCTCCCGTCCGTCCCGTAGTGCGCGCCCGCGACCTCGCAGTCCGCGCCGAACTCTTCGCGGTGAGCGCGGCGCACGGCCGACGCGACCGCGGCCCCGGGCGGCGTGTCGAGCGCGGGGTCTAAGAGGTAAGGCTCCTCGAACTCAAGCTCGACGCCTTCCCCCGCCTCCGCGCGCACGCTCGCCTCGCAGTCGCGCACGGCCGCGCGGCCGTCCTCGCCCGGCAGCAGGCGACGCTCCATCTCGAACTCGCACAGGTCGGGTACGACGTTGACCGACTGCCCGCCCGCGACGCGCCCGACGTTGAGCGAGGGCGCCCCGAGAAGCGGGTGCGGCTCGCGCGCCGCCAGCGAGCGCGCGTGTGCTTCGAGGGCGAGGCAGACGCGCGCGCCGTCGTAGATGGCGCTGCGGCCGAGCTGCGGCGTCGCGCCGTGTGCGCTCCTTCCCTTCACCCTCACGCGCCACCGCGCCACGCCCTTGTGCGCGACGACGAGCGCGAGCCGTGTCGGCTCGCCCACGACGCACGCGCCCACGGGCCATTCGCGCTCGACGAGCTTCCAGGCGCCCGAGAAGGCGAACTCCTCGTCGGCCATCGCGGCGAAGACGAGCGTGGCGGGGCGCTCGCGCCTCGCGGCGTAGGCGGTGACGGCGGCGAGCATCGCGGCGATGGGGCCTTTGGCGTCGCACGCGCCGCGCCCGTAGACGCGGCCGTCGCGCACGACGGGGTCGAACGGGTCGATTGCCATGTTGGCGACCGGCACCGTGTCCATGTGCGAGTTGAGCATCAGGCCGCGGCGCGACCCTTCGCCGGCGCCGCTCGCGTGCACGACGCCGACGACGTTCTCGCGCCCCTCGAAGACGGTCTGCCGCTCACAGTCGACGCCGGCGCGTCGCAGGACCGATTCGATGTAGTCGGCGACCTCCCGCTCGACCGCCTCGCCCGGGCACGGGCGCATCGGGTTGACGCTCGGGATGGCGATCAGGTCGCGCAGCGTCTGTAAGACTTCGACGGCCATCGGTTCTTTACCCGTCAACTAAGTTCAAAGTGCGCACGATTCCGCCGCCGACGCGGCGATTCATGCGCACGCTTCAACTAATCAGCGCCCGCCCCCCGTCTTCGCACGCCCGCGCGCCGGCGCGGACAGCTCCGCGAGCTGTGCCTTCGCCAGCTCGTTCTGCGGGTCCATCTTCAGCGCGCGCTCGAACGCGGCGCGCGCCTCCGCCGCACGGCCGAGCGCCTTGAGGCCGGCGCCGGCCAGGACGTACCGGATCGCGCCCTCGGGCGGGGAGGCTTCGGCCTCAAGCATCCGCGCCTCGTCGTTCAGGTTCGCGAGCCGCTGGTAGAGCGCCCGCGCCTCCTCGCGCCGGCCCACGCGTTCGAGCGCGAGCGCCTTGTAGTAGTAGTGCTCCGACCAGGGCTCGCTCGGCTGCGTCGGCGAGTTGAGCGGCTCGTCGGCCGCCCGGCGCCAGAGCCTCTCGGCCTCCTCGCGCACGCCCGCGGCCTCGAACTCGCCCGCGGCGGCGACGTACTCGCGCGCCTGCGACTGCATCGAGGGGGCGCCCGCGCCGAGGTTCTTCGGGTACTCGGTCGCGCGCAGGAACTCGCGCGCCGCCTCCGCGTGCCGCCCCGCGCGCCGGTGCTCGCGCGCGAGCCCCGTGTGCGCCCTGCGGAAGATGCCGAGCGCGGCGAACTCGCCCTCGCCCGAGGTGAACTGCGTGCGCTCCAGGAGCGCCGCCGCGTCTCCGAAGCGGCCGGCCTCGACGTACGCGGCGGCCGTCGCCTGCACGACCGGTGAGCGCCGGCGCACGACCTCGGGCGCGCCTTCGAGCAGACGGATGCGGCGCGGCGTGGCGTTCATCTCGGCGAGCAGACGGTCGAACTCGACGTAGAGGTGAAAGTCTTCCGCGGCGGCGGCGACGGCGCGCTCGTACTCGGCCGCCGCCTCGTCCCTCTTCCCCGCGACGACCCAGAGGGCGCGCGCGAGGTTGCGGCGGGCGACGCCGTTCGACGGGTCGAGCCTCACCGCTTCGCGCCAAGCGGCCAGCGCCTCCTCGCCGCGCTCCTTCGAGGCCAGGACGTTGCCGAGGTAGTAGGCCGCGCGCCCGTCCGAAGGGTTCGCCGCCGCGGCCGCCCGCAGCGCCGCAAGCTCCTCGACGCGGTGCGGGAAGACGAAGGCCGTGTCGCCCTGAGCCCCGAGCGCGTACTGCTCGCGCGCGCGCGCCCGGTCGCCCGCCTTCTCGTGGAAGTAGCCGAGCGCGTAGTGGAGCATGGGGAACGCACGCGCCCCGCGCGCGCCCGCGCGCCTGATTCCCTCTTCGAGCACGCCGCGGCCTTCCCCGAGGCGGCCGGCCGCGAGGTAGTCGAAGGCGAGTTCGAGAACCGAGTCGGGCTCGCGCGAGAGCAGCCGCCACAGCTCGCCCTGCGCCCCACGCGCCTTCGCGTCGTTCCCGCGCGCGCGGTGAATCTCGTACTGCTCGGCGAGCGCGAAGTAGTCGAGCGGCGCCTCCCAGACGACGGCGTCGATGCGCTGCTGCGCAGACTCAAGGCGACCCGCCACGCGCTCGGCCAGCGCGAGCACGGTGCGCGCCTTGAGGTCGCGCGGGTCGAGCAGCACCGCCTGCTGCAAGTGTTCGAGCCCGGCCGCGGTGTCGCCCGAGGCCAGGGCCATCTCGCCGAGGACGTAGCGCGCGACCGGCTCGCGGTGGCCCGTGCGGACGGCCCACATCAGTTGCTCGGCCGCCTCGACGTTGCGCCCCTCGGCGCGCCGCACGAGGCCGAGGTAGTAGTGCGCGTCGCCCGCGTCCTTGTTGCGGCGCAGCGCCGCCTCTAAGTGCTCGGCCGCACGCTCGTACTCGCCGCCGCGGTAGAAGGAGAGCCCGAGCGCCGTGTGCGCGGGCGCGAAGCCCGCGTCGCGCTTGAGCGCCTCCTGGTAGGCCGCGCGCGCCGCGCGCTCGTTGCTCTTCTTGTCGGCGGCCAGCCCCTCGACGTACGCCTGCTCGGCGCTCGCAGGGGCCTTCGGGTCTGGCAGGGGACGCGTGGCCGGCTTGAAGTCCTCGTTGCCGTCCGCGGGCGTGTCGGTGCCGTAGCGGAGCAACTGCCGGCCGTCCTTCGCCTTCAGGGTGACGGCGAGCGGCTTGCCGGCGATGTCGGCCGGGACGTCGAAGGAGGCCGTGTGCGCCTTCGCCGGGTCGAGGTCTACGGAGTCCGAGTGGAGGCGGCGCCCTCCGGCTTCGACCGTCAGCCCCGCGTCGTCGAACTTCGCGTTCGCGTTCACGGTGACCGTGGCGCGCGCGCCCTCGACCGAGACGTTGACGGCGGCGTCCCGCGTCGCCTCGTCGAAGCCGCCGCCCATGCGGTTGAGGGGGAACCAGTATTCGGTGAAGCGCTCGACGCGGTGCGGGGCGATGAACTCGTGCTCCATCTGCGTCTCGAAGCGCCCGGCCTGGAACTCGACGTACTGGCCGTCGGCGTCGGTCAGCTTATCGACCCAGATGCGGCCGCTCTCGTCCGTGCCCCACGTCCAGGTCTTCTTGCCCGGCAGCTCCTTGTGGTCGGCGACGTGGACGACGCCCCAGTCGGACTTCTCGTAGTAGACGCCGAAGAAGTCGCGCTTCGAGTTGCGCGCGAACAGCGACAACTCGTTCTTCACCTCCCGGTAGGTGCCGATGTCCACGCCCTTCTCTTTGGGGAAGGAGTAGACGGGCCAGAAGGCGTGCGGGTAGGACTCGCGCATCGGGTAGACGAAGCGCATGTCTTCGGTCGCGGGCGCGGCGGCCGTGGACCAGTACCAGTAGCGGCCGGGCGTCTCGCGCCGGTTGTTCAAGGTGACCTCGGTTTCGAGCGCCTTGCTGCCCGGCCGGAGGCGCATCACGATAGACCACGACATGCGCTGGACGCGCTCGGTGTCGCCGACGACCACGGCGGCGCTGCCGTCCGCCTCCATCCGCGTCGCGTAGTCGACGGGCGAGACGGTGGTGAGCGTGTGGCCGTCGGGGAAGTTCCACTCGATGCCGCCCGAGACCCACGCGCCGCGGATGGCGACCATCGCGTACTTGACGACGTGGTTCGTGTAGAGCACGTCGCGGTTCGCCGTCTTGTCGAAGATGGCGTAGACGTGCCCGCCCAGCTCGGGCAGCACCGTCACCTTCAGGTACTCGTTCTCCAGGTAGACGGCCTTGTAGCTCTTCTCCACGCGCCTCGTCGTCAGCGTGTCCATCATCGGGTAAGGGTAGACGGGGCGCCACTTCCGGCGCTGCCAGTCCAGGAGCGCCGGGTTCGGGTCGGGCGCGCCCAGCTCGTAGGTCGGGATCGACAGCGGCGCCTCCCAGACGCGCGGCGACCTGTCGGACTGCGCGCGCGCGCCCGTCACCAGCGCGAGCACGCACGCGGCGAGCACCACGACGCGCAGGACTTTTGTCATCACGTATGAAACTGTTCCCTTCATAAGACCCACCTGACCTTCGGGGTTTGAAATCTCAAATTTGAGATTTCAAATCTTTAACCTCTTCGGCGCGTGAACTCGCGCGAGCCGACGGCGTACGTCCGAATCTTTTCCCGCGAGACCTCGTAGCCCGTCCCCGCGCCCGCCGGCGGGCTGATGAAGCCGTCGCGGTCAATCTCAATCTGCGGCTCGACGAGGTCGTCCACGAACCAGCGCGCCGAGGCTTCGATGTCGGTCGGGTAGTCGAAGCCTTCGAGCGCGGCGAGGTGGAGCCCCTGCGCCGAGGCGACGCCCAGCTCCGGCATCGTCCCCAGCCAGCAGCCGAGGCCCGCCGCGCGCACACGCCCGAGCATCAGGCGGGACTCGCTCAGCCCCCCGACGCGCTGAATCTTGATGTTGACGATGCGCGCCGCGCCCAGCCTGACGATCTCCTCGACGTCCGCGAGCGAGTCGGCCGACTCGTCGGCGCAGACGGGCGTCTTCAACTGCCGCTGCAACTCCGCGGAGTCGGCGTGCGCGCCGCGCGCCAGAGGCTGCTCGAACATCATCAGCCCGTACGCGTCGAGGCGGCGGAAGACCTCCGCGTCCGCGAGCGTGTAGGCGGCGTTGGCGTCCACCATCAGCGGCACGCCGGGGAAGCGCGCGCGGACGGCCCCGACCGGCGCCACGTCCCACCCCGGCTGTATCTTTATCTTGACCCGCCTGTACCCTTCGGCGAGGTAGCGGCCGACGCGCTCGACCAGCTCCTCGGCCGTGTCGTAGATGCCGACGGCGAGCCCCGAAGGCACGGGCCGGGGCCGCGCGCCGAGGGCCTCGCACAGCGGCACGCCCAACGTCCGCGCGTGCGCGTCCCACAGCGCGCCTTCGAGCCCGGCCTTCGCGAACGCCTCGCCCGGCACAGCGCGCAGGCGCTCGTAGAAGCGCGGGGCGTCTATCTCATCCTCGCCGAGCGCGAGCGGGATGAGCGTCCCGGCCAGCGCGCGCCAGACCGTGTCGGGCGTGTCGTCCGAGTAGAACGAGCCGGACATCGGCGACGACTCGCCCCAGCCCGTCACGCCCCGGTCGGTCGTCACCTCGACCAGCACCGAGTCCTTCTCGGCCACCGAGCCGTTGCTGATGCGGAACGGCTCGCACAGCCGCACGCGCACGCGGTGCAGCGCGACGCGCTCGATTCTCAGCGGGGCGCCGCCCGCCTCTTCTTCTGTCTTACTCATCATCGAATCAACGCCGCGCGCCTCAAGTCATCCGCGCCAGCATCTCGGGCGTGACGACGTTTTCGGGTCGCTCGCCGCGGAAGAAGCGCGCGACCTCTTCGGCGGCCGTCTCGCCGAGCGCGTGGCGCATCTCGATGCCGCCGGCCGCGACGTGCGGCGTGAGCAGGACGTTCGGCAGGCGGCGCAGCTCGTGCTCGGGCGGGAGCGGCTCGAAGGGGTCGGTCACGTCGAGCGCCGCCGAAAGTCTCCCCGAGCGCAGCTCGGCCAGCAGGGCGTCCATCTCGACCAGCCCCCCGCGCCCGACGTTGACGAGGTAGGCGCCGTCCGGCATCAGCGCCAGCGTCCGCGCGTCCAGCATGCCCCGCGTCTCGTCGGTCAAACCGGCCGCGAGCACGACGACGCTCGACGTGCGCAGGAGTTCTTCCGTCTCAACCTTCTGCGCGCCGTGCTCCGCCGCCGTCCCTTCCGAACAGTAAGGGTCAGAGACGTACAGCTCGGCCCCGAGCGGCGCGACCATGCGCGCGAAGGCGCGGCCGATACGGCCGAAGCCGACTATCCCGACGCGCCGGCCGCGCACCGTCTCGCCGCGGCTCACGACTTCGTTCGACTGCACGAGCCCGGCGCGCATCTCGCGGTCGTACCGAGGGAGTTGTCTGACGAGCGTCAGAACCATCGCGAGCGCCATCTCCGCGACCGGCGCGGCCATCGGCCCGGGCGCGTTCGCCACCGTCAGCCGCTCGACGACCTCCGGCTCCATCCGCGCCTTCAGCTCGCCGCCGCAGTGCGCGATGAGCCGCGCGCGGCGCGGGCTGCCCATCATCCCCATCCGAAGGAAGGGCGAGTGCCAGGTCGTCACGAGCGCGTCCGAGCGAGAGAGTTGCCCGCGCAGCTCCGCCGAGTCCTCGCGCCCGTTGTAGTGCTCCCACTCGCCCACCTCTCCGAGCCGCGCGAGGACGTGCGCGGGGAAGAAGTGAGGGAACAGCGCGTCGCTCGTCAGCAAGAGTATGCGCGGGCGCCCCTCCGCGCCCGCCCGTTCGTTCATCACGCTTCGCCCTTCAGACATTTATGGTTAGAAGGAATTGACCACAGAGACACGGAGACACAGCTTCACGACCATAATCTTCAAGCTGTGCCTCCGTGGTTAATCGTCTTCACATCTACTCAAGTAGGAGGCCGCGCATCGCCGCCGCGAAGTCCGGCAGCGAGACTTCCGGCCCCTCTATCTCCGGGTGCCAGTACTTCTCGAACTCGAAGCTCACGTAGCCGCGGTAGTCGACCGCGGCGAGCGCGGCCGCGACCCGTCCGAAGGGGACGAGGCCGCGCCCGGCGAGCACCGGCGTCCAGTGCTGCTTGCCCATCGGCCGCGCGTCGCGCAGGTGTACGTGCGCGAGGAAGGGGGCGACGGCCGCGGCCGACTCCTCCACCTCTTCGCCCGACGCGAACGTGTTGGCCGCGTCCCAGATGACGCAGAGGTTCGGGTGGTCGGCCCTGCGTATGATGTCGGCGGTCAAGCGCCCGCGCGCGAAGTCGCCGTGCGTCTCCAGCCCGACGCGGACGCCGCGCGGGGCGAGGCGCGCCACCTCGCGCAGAGAGTCGCCGATGCGGTCGCGCGTCTCCTCACGCGTGGCGCCCTCGGGCACGAGGTCGGGGAAGACGCGGATGAGCGGGGCGCCGAGCGCCGCCGCGAGTTCGCAGTGACGCACGGCGAGTTCGACCTGTCTGCGCCTCTCCGAATCGTCCGCCGAGTCGAACGTGCAGGAGGTGTCCACGCAGCAGACCTCCAGCCCTTGGCCGGCGAGCCATTCGCGCGTGCGCGCGGCCCGGCCGGGCTGGAACTCGGGGCGGGCCAGCAGGTCCAGCCCGCCGCCGAGCGCGCGCAGCTCGACGCCCGCGTACCCGTACTCGCGCGCCGCGCGCGCCACGTCCCCGAGTTCCCAGTCCGGGCAGCCGAGGGTCGAGAAGGCCAGCTTCATCATCCTCTAAATCATCCTCACGGCGCGTACTCGTAGGCGCCGATGTCGATGAGCCCGTCCGAGGGGCGCGGCGCGGCCGTGCCCACCGCTAACAGCGTGTGCGGCGGCGGGTGGAAGGCGGGCGGCCAGAGCGGGTTGATGAACGGGTGGCCGGCAGGGCTGGCCGGCGCGTTGTTGCCGGCGCCGATGAGCGCGCTCCCGGCCGCCGGCCGCAGGTCGAGCGCCGTCAGATTAACGAAGCCCGGGTCGGTGCCGAAGACGGTGTTCGTCCAGCCGGTCGGGATCAACGCCGAGCCGACGGGGAGCCAGTTGTTGGTGCCGACGCTCACGCGCCCCGCCACCCAGCGCACGCGCGTCTCCAGCACGACCTTGTCGATGGGCTCGTTGCCCGGGCGGTAGAAGACGTTGTTGTGGACTTCGAGGCTGTCGATGCCCTCGAAGATTTCGAAGGCCGGGCTCACCTGCCCCTGCCGGAGGATGAAGGTGTTGTTGACGAAGCGGTAGCGCCCCTTCGTCTGGCCCGTCCCGTCGCTCCCGACGCGCACCATGCGCGTGCCCTGCGTCGCCTTGTGTTGCAGGACGTTGCCGACCACGTCCGAGTCCTCGCGCTTGGTGTCGGTCGTGACGTTGCGGTTGCCCTGCGGGTCGGGGCCGATGAGCTCCAGCTCGCCGTAGAAGCCGCCGGAAATCCAGTTGTAGTAAATCTCGTTGCGCTCGGCGCGGCTCTTGACGTTGTTGCCGCCGCGCTGGTCGTGCAGGTAGCAGTACTGCATGCGGAAGACCGCGCCGGGGTACTTGAACTCGTCGGTCGCCATGTAGACCGGGTGCTGCCCCGTCCCCGCGCCGCAGTTGTAGACCTCGACGTATTCGAGCGTGAGCGAGCCGGAGTCGGTGTCGGCGCCGAGGATGCCGTGCGCGGGGCAGTCGTGGACGACCGTGTCGCGGACGGTGATGTCGTGCGCGTGGTGGTAGATGCCGCGGAAGGTGCCGCCCGTCACGTCGAAGCCCTCGAAGACGTAGTGGTTCGAGAGGCGGAACTCGACCGTGTTCGTCCCGCCCGAAAGCA
The DNA here is from genome assembly GCA_036389235.1 of Pyrinomonadaceae bacterium. Classification (GTDB taxonomy): domain Bacteria; phylum Acidobacteriota; class Blastocatellia; order Pyrinomonadales; family Pyrinomonadaceae; genus QHXN01. The sequence goes on from DASVQJ010000298.1 coordinate 45,725, forward strand.
CCGGGCGCTGTCCGTTGACGCGCAGGCCGCGGATCGTGATCTTGCCCGTCGGCGTGCCCGGGACGGTGAAGACAAGGTCGCCGGGGTAGGTGGCGCCCCCGTCCACCTCGACGAGGTCGCCGGGCGCGAGCAACGGTGCCACGTCCTGCAACTTCTTGTACGTGCGCGAGGGGCCGACCTGATAGGTGGCCGCCTGCGCGCTGTCGGCGGTGCCGGACAGGGCGAAGCAGGCGGCGAGGAACAAGCAGGCGACGAAGTATCTCATCTCTTATCCTCCCATGCGTCTCGGGTCGGGATGTTCAGTGGCCCCGACGCTTGCCACGTGAGGGGCGCGGGCGGGGGCTGTCGTCCCGCCCCGCGCGCGCGATGGCGCGGGCAAGTGTGTAACGAACCGATTCGAAGGCGTCCCCCGTCTCGGCGAAGGCGACGGCGCCGCCGCGCGGCACCTCGGAGAAGACCCTGGGGACGACGGCGCGCAGCGCGGCCTCGACCTCCGCGTTGAGGCCCGCCTTGCGCGCGAGCGTCAGGTACTGGTGATCCTGAAGGCCCCGGCGGAAGTTGGCGAGCTGCACGGTCGAGACCGGGCCGGGCAGGCCGCGGTCCTCCCCCGGGTGCAGCTTCTCTTCGCCGGGGTACATGAGCACGCCGTCGCCGTTTATCCAGCCCTGGCTGTCGACGGGCTTGCGCGGCTGGCCGCGGTTGTCGAAGGTGACGGGGTTGGCCCAGACGTTCTGCTCGCGCGTGCCCTGCTTCTGCGAGTTGTGGCGCCAGTGGACGCCGTGCCAGTAGAAGTAGACCTCGACGTCATGCTTGAAGCAGGCCCAGATGGTCGCGCGCGGGTCGGTGGCCGGCGCGTCGATGACGATGGCGCCGGCGGCGGGCCGCCCGCCGTTATAAATCCAGTACCGGCGGCCGCGCGCGCGCTCGCCCCGCGCGCGCCCGACGTCGAAGCCGAGCGGCCCCGTGTCCCAGATGTCGATGGCGTCTTCGAGCTCCTTCGTGTAGCGCTTGGTGACGAAGAGCGGGAGCGCCTTGCCCGGCCCGGGGTTCGAGTGGACGTTATCGCCGAGGCGGCGGATGTAGTCGTACTCGGACGGCCCCGGCTCGTCCGGCACGTAGAGGAAGGTGACCGCCGCGGGGAAGTTCTCGCGCAGGAAGGTCATCCACTCGTCGGACGCCCGCCAGGCGCTCTCGCGCTCGTCGAACTCCTTGCCGGGGCCGTAGAAGCTGCGCGGGATGACGCGGTTGCCGACCGACTCGCCCGGCCCCTCGTACCCGCGTGCGCGCGTAAAATCTTCGCCCGTGAAGCGCGCGCGGGCGGCGCGCGCCGACTCGACCGAGTAGGCGTGAACCAGTTCGACGCGTTGGCGGTGCGCGAAGCGGTGGTACGCGGGGTCGAGGTTGCGCCCCTGGTAAAGCTCTGGCTGCAAGGGCTCGTAGTAGACCATCGCGTGCATGCTGTTCTCGTCCGGCAGTGTGAAGTCGAACAGCTCAAGCTCCACCGGCAACGACTGTTTCCGCCCGTCGGCCGACACCTCCACGCGCCCCTCGTAGACGCCCGCGGGCAGGTCGCGCGCCGTGTAGATTTCGACCCAGACGGCCTGGTTCCGGCGCGGGGACACCTTCAGCGGGAAGCCGCCGCGGCCCGCCTTCGCGTTCTCGGGGACGAGTTGGACGGGCTTCCACCCCAGAGTGTCCGCGGGCGCGGCGGCAGAGCCGGGGCGCCAGACCCAGTTGGCGCGCGTCGTCTCCGTCACGTTCATGTAGTTGACGGAGAAGAGCTGGATGGGGCGGCCGGCGTAGTCGGTCGGGTCGGCGGCCGGGCGCGCGTAACGGATGCTCGCGCCGCCCCCGCGCCTTCTGAGTTCCGGCAGTGCGACCGACAGCGCGCCGATGCCGCTGGCGCCGGCCTCGACGACGACCTGGAAGGCGATGACCTCGTTGCGCGCGCCGAAGACTTTTATCCTCCGCCCGTCCCAGGCCGAGTTCGACGCGCGGCTGCGGTTCCGCAGGTCGTCCCTCTCGACCTTCTCGCCGTCGCCCACGGCCCAGACGCGCGCGGGCTGGCCGGCGAGCACAAGGTTCTGGGACAGCAGGCCGAGCGCCAGCAGCGCGCCGAACACTCTCACTTTTTCTCCGAGCCTCAAGCTGATCTCCCCCATAGTCCGAAGCCCTAGTCCTTCACGGCCGCCCCCGCGCCGACGGCCGCCGCGGCTGAGCGGCCGCCCTGCGGCGTGCGCCCCGCGACGACGAAGGCCAGGCCGACGACCGTTGTGACGAACGCGTACGCGGCCGTAATCAACAGCTCCCGCCCCGAAGAGTTGGCGAGCAGCATGAGGAAGCATGCGAGCCCGATCCCCGTCGTCACCTTCCCCACGATGGCCAACTGCCCGCGCCCCGACATGCCGCCCTCGCCGAGTTCCGTCGCGGGGTCGATGGGCGTCGCCAGCTTCCCGAAGAAGTCGGAGACGCGCCCGGCGAACTCGCCGGTGGGCTTGACGAGAAGCACGGGGACGAAGAACCCGACGGTCGTCGTCACGGCCGGGATGCCGATGAGGTAGGTCTCGTTCAGGCCCCAGCCCAGATGGCGGTTGAGGTAGAAGTTGACGAAGAGCGAGGTGGCGGCCCCGACCGAGTAGGCGAAGACGGCCGACCACCAGGGGCCGCGTTTGACCAGCATGCCGTAGAGGAGCGGCAGGCCCAGCGGCAGCAGGAAGATCGATTCGAGGATGAAGAGCAGCGTGAAGATGCCGGTCGTCCCCGCCGCGAAGACGAGCGCCACCACGATCATCACCACGCCGACGAGCAGAGACGCCAGCCGGCTCGCCGTCAGCATGTGCTTCTCCGAAGCCTCCCGGCGGAAGTAGCCCTGGTAGAGGTCTTTGGCGAGGATGCCGGTGACGACGTGGTTGATGGCCGAGAGCGAGGCCATCGAGGAGGCGAGCATCGCCGCCAGCACCACGCCGACCAGCCCCGGCGGGAGCAGGCGCATCCCCATCGAGATGTAGGCGGCCTCGGTCGGCTGCCTGAGCCCGTTGGCCGCCGTCGCCAGCTCCGGCATCGACACGCGCGCCACCAGCGGCGGCGTGTAGAAGACGAACGCGCCCAGGGTGAAGAGCGCCATGCAGAGGACGGCGATCTTGCGCGCGTCGCGCTCGGTCGGCGCGCAGAAGTAGCGCTGCGCGTTCCCGAAGTTGTTGTAGCCGACCGTCTGCGAGACCGTGTAGGCGAGCAGGAAGAGCCAGCCGTACTCGCCAGCGAACGGGTTGGTGTAACCCTCCGGCGCCTGCGCGACGAAGCCCGAGACGCCGCCGACGTCCTGGAGCGAGAGGATCATCAGCAGCAGCGCCACCGGGAAGAGGAACATGAACTGGAACATGTCCGTGAAGCAGACCGCCCAGTACCCGCCCAAAACCGTGTAGAGCAGGACGATGACGCCGCAGATGACGACGAGGTACTCGACCGGCACCCCGAGCGCGACGGACATGAAGGAGGAGAGCGCGAAGAGCTTGACCGAGCCGAACATGAGTTGGCTCGGGGCCGTCATCCACGAGAAGGTCTTGTGCGTCCCCTCGCCGAACCGCTCGCGGATGTACTCGACCACGGTCGTCACCCGCGACCGCCGCCAGAGGGTGGCGAAGGCGACGTAGCCGAAGAAGAAGGCCGGCACCGCGAGCAGCATCAGGGAGACGCCGATGACGCCGTTGCGGTAGGCGAAGCCGGCCCCGCCCGTGAAGGTCCAGACCGAGAAGCCGGACATGAACGAGGCCATCCCCGCCACCCACCACTCCACGCGGTTCCCGCCCTTGAGGAAGTCCGTCCCGCCGCGCATGTACCGCATGAAGTAGGCGCCCACGCCCGCC